>NZ_CP146100.1:622500-950357 GCF_037023755.1 Saccharopolyspora sp. SCSIO 74807
CAGATTACCCACGTGTTACTCACCCGTTCGCCACTCATCCACCCCGAAGGGCTTCAGCGTTCGACTTGCATGTGTTAAGCACGCCGCCAGCGTTCGTCCTGAGCCAGGATCAAACTCTCCAACAATGATCAGAGAAAAATCCTGCCCCGAAAAATAAACGAGGCACCCCAACCAAAACAATGGTCAGAGCAAAAACAAAGTAAGTACTACCACTCACCATCATCGGCACGCTGTTGAGTTCTCAAAGAACACACCCACACCAGAACCCCAGCACCAACCAGGCACCAAAACCCCGGGGAGTCATCTCTTCGTCTTGCTGATGTTCTCTACTTTAGCAGGACCGTTTTTCGGCTTTTTCAGGGGGGTCGACCTCGCGGTCACCCGCACCTGGTCAGCCGATGCACTGACCTGCTCTAAAGTTGAGGACCACCCGAACACTCGGTTCCGGTGCGACCACCGCCCGGTCCGTTTCCGGCCCGTTCCGCGCTGGCGAAGAGAAATCTACAGGACGCTGACGGACGCTTGAACAAGGCCCCCTCCTAGCGAGGAAGCTGCAGGTCATGCCGGTTCTACCCGGCGATGCCGGCGACCCTGGCTCACACCTTCGGGTCGTACCCGCCTCGAAGCTGTCCGCAATCGAGGCGTCGGCTCCTCTTCCAAGCGAGGCCCGGACAGTGCCGGCCGATCCGCCCCGCGTTCCAGGAGATCCGATGACCGCCGCAATCGCCGCCCCGCAAGCGACGCCCGCACCGGCAGATCCGGCTTCGACCGCTCGGCCGGAACCGACCGACCACGGTGACCAGCCGGCAGGCCGTACTTCCTCGGCACTGGCCCGCTACTTGGGCGGGCCGATCGTGGACGTGCTGCTCGGACGCCGGCCGCTGAGCCAGGTCCGCCCGCGGATCACCCGCCCGGTGCAGAACCTGCTCAACGCACCGTCGTTCCGCGGACTGGTGCGTGAACCGGGTCTGCGGCTGTGCTCCTTGCACGCCTGCGCGATCACGCCGGACCACGTCGAAGGCTGCGCCGTCATCGGATCCGACCTGCGCACCCGCGCGGTCGTGCTGCGTTGGGAAAGGAGTCCGCACGGATGGTTGTGCACCTTCCTGTGCACGGTGTGAGAGGTCCAGGCCCGGACACACCGCTGCCCCGCGCTCCTCGAGCGCGGGGCAGGGAATGTTCGTGCGTCAGGCGACGTTCAGCTGCGCTTGTTCTTCTTGGCTTCACGCGCGGCCGCCCGCCGCTCGCGGCGGGTTCCGTTCTGACCGGACTGGCCGCCGTTCTGCTCCCCGCTGGTCTCAACACCACCGGACTCGGCGGGACCGGAGTAGCTGAGCCTGCGGTCCGGCTGCTCGAAGCCCTGGCCGCCGAACGCCTGCGGTTTCGCGCCGTCACCGCCCTGCGGAGCGTCGCCGAGCTGGCTCAGCGCCGGACCGGCCGAGGAACGGGAACGCTTCGACCTCGGCTGCGCGGCCTGCGGTGCACCGCCCGCGGGCTGCGCACCGGCTGCCTGCGGAACCGCCTGCTGCACGTCGGTCGGGAAGTCGGAGCCGTCGGAACTGCTCACCGACACCGGAACCGACGGCTCCTGCGCTGGCTCCGGCTCGGCCGCCTCGACCTGCACGTTGAACAGGAAGCCGACCGACTCCTCCTTGAGCGCCTCGAGCATCGCGTGGAACATGTCGAAGCCCTCGCGGCGGTACTCGACCAGCGGGTCGCGCTGCGCCATCGCCCGCAACCCGATGCCCTCCTTGAGGTAATCCATCTCGTAGAGGTGTTCGCGCCACTTGCGGTCCAGCACGCTGAGCACCACGCGCCGCTCCAGCTCGCGCATCGCGCCGACGCCGACCTTGCCGTCGACCTCCGCTTCCCGCCGGTCGTAGGCGTCGCGGGCGTCGGCGAGGACCGCTTCGAGCAACCGCTCCTTGGTCACGTCCTCCTCGGTCTCGAGCAGTTCCTCCCAGTCCAGCTGGACCGGGTAGAGGGCCTTGAGGGCCGTCCAGAGCTTCTCGAAGTCCCAGTCCTCCGCGTAGCCCTCCGCGGTGGCGCCGTTGACGTAGGCGCCGACCACGTCGTTGATCATGTGCTGGATCTGCTCGCGGAGATCCTCGCCCTCGAGCACCCGGCGGCGCTCGGTGTAGATGACCGAACGCTGCTGGTTCATCACCTCGTCGTACTTGAGGACGTTCTTGCGGATCTCCATGTTCTGCTGCTCGACCTGGGTCTGCGCACTGCGGATCGCCCGGGTCACCATCTTGTGCTCGATCGGGACCTCGTCGGGCACCTTGAGCCGGGTCATCACCGTCTCGACCATCGCGGCGTTGAACCGGCGCATCAGCTCGTCACCGAGCGAGAGGTAGAACCGGGACTCGCCAGGGTCGCCCTGCCGGCCGGAACGGCCGCGCAGCTGGTTGTCGATCCGGCGCGACTCGTGCCGTTCGGTACCGAGCACGTAGAGGCCACCGGCATCCCTGACCTCGTCGGCCTCCGCCTGGACCTGCGACTTGAGCCGCTCCACGGTGCCGGGCCACTCGGCTTCGTACTGCTCGCGGTGCTGCACCGGGTCCAGGCCGCGGCGGCGCAGTTCGGTGTCGGCGAGGTGGTCGACGTTGCCACCGAGCACGATGTCGGTACCGCGACCGGCCATGTTCGTGGCCACCGTGACCGAGCCCTTGCGCCCGGCCTCGGCGATGATCCCGGCTTCCGACTCGTGGTGCTTGGCGTTCAGGACGCTGTGCGGCACGCTCTTCTTGGTCAGCAGCTTCGCCAGGTACTCGGAGTGCTCGACGCTGGTGGTGCCGACCAGCACCGGCTGGCCCTTGCGGTTCTTCTCCTCGATGTCGTCGGCGACGGCCGCGAACTTCGCGGCCTCGCTCTTGTAGACCAGGTCCGGCTGGTCCGCGCGGACCATCGGCTCGTTGGTGGGGACGGTGACCACGCCGAGCTTGTAGGTGGCCTGGAACTCGGCCGCTTCGGTCTGCGCAGTACCGGTCATGCCCGCGAGCTTCTCGTAGAGCCGGAAGTAGTTCTGCAGCGTGATCGTGGCCAGGGTCTGGTTCTCGGCCTTGATCTCGACGCCTTCCTTGGCCTCGATCGCCTGGTGCATTCCCTCGTTGTAGCGACGACCGTGCAGGACGCGGCCGGTGAACTCGTCGACGATGGCCACTTCGCCGTCCCGGACGATGTAGTCCTTGTCGCGCTTGTAGAGCTCCTTGGCCTTGACCGCGTTGTTCAGGTAGCCGACCAGCGGCGTGTTCTCGGCCTCGTAGAGGTTCTCGATGCCGAGCTGGTCTTCGACGATCGAGACGCCGTCCTCGGTGATGCCGACCGTGCGCTTGCGCTCGTCGACCTCGTAGTGGTCGTCCTTGCGCAGCATCGGCGCGATCCGGGCGAACTCCTGGTACCAGCGCGAGGACTGGTCGGCAGGGCCGGAAATGATCAGCGGCGTCCGGGCCTCGTCGATGAGGATCGAGTCGACCTCGTCGACCACGGAGAAGAAGTGCCCGCGCTGCACGCAGTCGGCCAGGCTCCAAGCCATGTTGTCGCGCAGGTAGTCGAAGCCGAACTCGTTGTTCGTTCCGTAAGTGATGTCGGCGGCGTACGCGGCCTTGCGCTGCTCCGGAGGCAGGTCCGCCACGATCGCTGCGACGTCCAGGCCGAGGAAGCGGTGCACCCGGCCCATCCAGTCGGCGTCGCGCTTGGCCAGGTAGTCGTTGACCGTGACCACGTGCACGCCCTTGCCCGCGATGGCGTTGAGGTACGCGGGCAGCACGCAGGTCAGGGTCTTGCCTTCACCGGTCTTCATCTCGGCGATCTGGCCGAGGTGCAGCGCGGCACCACCCATGACCTGCACGTCGAAGTGGCGCTGACCCAGCGTGCGCTGGGCACCCTCGCGGGCGACGGCGAACGCCTCGGGCAGCAGCTCGTCCAGCGACTCGCCATCCTGGTGGCGGCGCTTGAACTCGTCGGTCTTGGCCCGCAGATCTGCGTCGGAGAGCGCGACCACTCCGTCTTCGAGCTCGTTGATGTGCGCCGCGATGGCGCGCAGGCGCTTGAGCGTCTTGCCCTCGCCGGCGCGGAGCAGTCGGGACAGGACCATCCGGTCGACCTCACTAGCTGATCGTGATGCGTCCGTCACGGACGCCTTATGGTCATCGTATTAGAGCCGGTTGCAGGGGCGGCGTTCGATCACAACGGCTGGGCGTGGCGCCGCTGAACGTGAACCGTCCCCCGCGCACCACGGTACGCGGGGGACGGCGAGTGGGGTCCGGCCTTGGCGCAGAGTCGCCTACGGCCGGTGCGGTGCCGATGCCTGCCTGCGGCGTCCCGCCGCGGCCTGCGCCCGGCTCCGCTCGGTCAGCAGGCGAGTCGGATCACCCCGTAGTCGAATCCTCTGCGCCGGTACACCACGCTCGGCCGCCCGGTGTCGGCGTCGAAGAACATGTAGAAGTCGTGGCCGACCAGCTCCATCTGGTAGAGGGCTTGATCGACGGTCATCGGCGTCGCCGGGTGCTCCTTCTCCCGCACGATCCGGCCTGGTTCGTCCTCGCGGGTTTCCGCGCTCCAGCGCGGCTCGGGCACGGTCCCGGCGCGGTCTGGTGCGGTGCTGCTCGCGTCCGTGCCGGGATCGCCGGCAGTCGGCACGTCGGCCGCTTCCCGCTGTTGTCCGGACCCTGCCGAAGCAGCAGCTTCGGCGGGCGCTTCCAGCAGGCCGACGCCGCCGGAATTCGCCGTGGCGACGGTCTGCTCGGCGTTGGCCGAGGTCGCTTGCGCAACGGAGATCGGGTTGCGCTTCCCGTAGTGCACCTTCCTGCGGTCGTGCATTCGGCGAAGCCGGTTCTCCAGCTTGGTCGTCGCCGAGTCGAGGGCGGAGTAGAAGTCGCCTGCGCAAGCCTCGGCGCGCACGGCGCCGCCACGCCCTTTGACGGTGATCTCGACGCGCTGGCAGTTCTTCGCCTGGCGCGGGTTGCGTTCGTGGTTGAGCTCCACGTCCGCCCGGATGGTCTTTCTGTCGTACCGTTCCACTCGGGCCAGCTTTTCCGCGACGTGCTCCCGGTAGTGCTCGGGAACCTCGACGTTACGGCCCTTGACGACGATGTCCATTCACGACCTCCGTTCCTCGCGTAATCCGTGGTCGATGCGCACGGGGCACCGGAACAGCGGCGCGATCAGCTCGCCTCCGGTGCCAGGGACATGGGTTCTTCACTCCTTCCCACAGCCCGGGTACAGCTGAATGTGCTGCACGTTAGCTTGATTCGAGATCGGGTAACAGACCCCGGGACGAGCGACGTCAAGCCACCACCCAGCGTGATGAGCACGGCTGAGAGGGCGAATGCGGGACGCACTGAACGGTGCTTGCGCGAACTTCGACGTCGACCACGTCTCACTCCATCGGGCGAACATAGCCCGGCTCTCGACTACGGGGCGCCACGTGCCGTCGTGACACTGCACTTCGGTCGTCGTACCGCCCGCACTGCGCACACTCAAGCAACGAATGGCGTTCCGGGCTGAGTTCCACCCGCACGCCGTACGAGCTGACAACGCCCGATCGAGTTACCCCGGAGTCGCGGTCAGCAGCAGCGCCACGGTCGTGGGAGCGCCTCCCGCGGACAGCGCGTGCGCGCAGCTCGCCAGAGTCGCGCCGCTGGTCAGGACGTCGTCGATGAGCAGAACCGGGGCACCGGGCGGAGGTAGCCCGGAAGGCCGCGCGAGCACCTGGCCGCTCAGGTTGTGCAGCCGCTGTGCCGGGTCGAGCCCGACCGAGTCGCGCGCTCCCGGACGGATCACCAGGCAGTCCGCGACCGAGGCGTGCAGGCCGAGCGCGGTCAGCTCCTCGACGGCGCGGTGCGCAACGCGCGTCATGTGCGCACCGCCGCGGCGACGGGAGGTGATCGTCCGAGACGGTGCAGGCACCACGTACCAAGGCGACCGCAGGTGCGCTCCCTCGCGGGAACCAGACGTCCGGTCGGCGGGGTCCGCACCGGCGGGCAGCGACTCCGCCCAATCGAGCAACGCGCGGAGCCCACCGGCGAGCGCTCGGCCGAACGGTTCGGCGAGGTCGCGACGCCCGGAAGCCTTGTAGGCCACGACCGCCCGGCGCGGCGCGCCGCGGTACTTGCCCAGCGCGAACACCGGCGGGTCGGGTCCTGCTCCGGGGATGGCGGGCAGCTCCCGGTGCACTCGGCGCGGCCCGCCGAGTTCACGGGCGCAGCCGCGGCACCAGCTGATTCCGGGCGCGCCGCATCCGGCGCAGCGCAGCGGCAGCATCAGGTCCACCAGGCCGGAAATCGCGGTGGCCAAGCCGGAGAAGCCTGGAGCACCGAAGGCGCGGTCGCGCACTCCTCGGGGCCCGTGTCGACGCACGGACAATGTCGATCGAGTCATGCCGGGATCGTGCGCGATCCACCGGGCCGACTCACCCGCGCGTGTCGGCGCACGCCCGCGGCTCCGGACCGGGCCGGCCGGAAACGCCAGGTCAGCCGGGAATGCCGGTCCAGCCGGAAAACAGGTCGGTCAGAAGCCGGATCAGCCGGGGAAGAACGGGATGGAACCGCCGCTCTGCCCGGGCAACAGCTGCCACCCGTCCAGCAGGCTCCACACCGGGTCCGACTCCCCGGCCTCCCACAACCCGCTCTGGTCGGAGACCACGACCCGGCGTCCCGGCCCCACGGTCACGGCGGTCACCGGCTGGTTCAGGTTCGCCGAGGCGTACTCGTTCCACTCGAAGCCGTCCACGGACACCTTCATGACCGGCGAGGAGTTGCTGTCGGTGGTGGCCACCAGCGAACGGTCCGTGAGCCAGTCGACCCCGGTGATGTTCGTGTACGCGCCCAGCTGCACCGGGTGCCGCAGCGCGAACCGCCCGTCCTTCTCCACCACGCCCGCGACGACCAACCGGCCGTCGACCACGGCCGCAGCCCGGGTTCCGTCGCGGGACAGCCGCAACTCCTTGATGTCCCCGACCCGGCCGAACTCGGAGATGTCCACCGGTGCTGCGGTCCACGACCCGCCATTGCGCACCGCGCGGTACACGTCGCGGCCGTTGACCACGGCCCAGACCTCGTTCTCGCCGCGCCAGCTGGGCCTGCTCATGAAGTTGCCGGGCAAGCCGACCGCGGGCATCGCCTCGCCGTAGGGACCGACGCGCAGCTCGACGCCGCCTGCGGTGCGGGTGACCGCGGCGAGCTGCCCGCCGTCGGCGGACTGGGCGGCCTCCACGACCTTGTACTGAGCACCCGCTCCCGCCGGTCCGGGGATCGGCCGGGCCGGCCGATCCAGCGCGTAAAGCCGCTCGTCGGCGACCGCCAGACCGGGCAGCTCCGGATTCACCGCGTTCGCGCTCTCGTAGGAGACGACGTCGGTGGGCCGCAGTTCCTGCTTGTCCGGCAGCAGCGGCACGCCCTCCTCCTGCAACCGCACCCGCGCCTTGCTGACCGTCTGCAGCGACAGCACGACCTGCGCGGCGATCAGCCGCCGCGTCTCCGGCGGCAGGTCCCCGAGCTCGCTGAAGTTGACCACCAGTGCGGCGTCGTCGGCCTCGCTGACGTTGGTCTTCGGGTCGGTACCGGGCGGCAGCTCGCTGTACATGGCGCCGCGGAAGCCCTCCGACGGCCCTGCGGTGAGCAGTTCGATCACCCGCCGCGGCAGCGTGCTCTCCGGTTTCGAGACGACGTAGCGCAGGTCGGGCACGACCCGGGAGCGCTCGTGGTCGACGAAGTAGATCGGCACCTGCATGTAGTCCTGCTTGAACGAGCTGCGGCTGAGCACCATCTCCGGCGGCGGCGAGGCGATCCGCCACTGCCCTTCGGCGTCCCGCTCGACCCGCAGCTGCACCTGGTACGGCCCGCTGTCCGGGGCGAACGACGAGTCCGGGCGCAGGTGCCCGACTTTGTCCGCCTGCAGGCTCACCAGCTGCACGTTCGCCGGCTGGTTCGGCACCGGCGGTACCGGGATGGTGTCCACGTCGTCGACGATCATGAGCGAGTTCGACGGCCGCCAGGCCCGCCGCGCGGCATCGGTCAGGTGCAGCCTGCCCGCCTCGTAGTCGCTTTCCGGGGTCGCCCCGGAGTCGACGAACCTGCGCACGATGTCCAGCGGGTCCACGCCCTTCGGCGGCGGCTTGATCGAAACCGGGCTGCTGCCCTCCTCCATCGGCCACACCGCGACCGGGTCGGAGCTTTCCGGGATCGAGGCGCACGCGGTCATCGGCAGCACGGCCAGCAACAGCGCGACGAGTCCACGGCCGGTCACCGGATCTCCTCCCGAGAACGTTCCGGTTCGGACAGCCGCGCCGGGCCGGTGTCGGTGACCTCGGCTTCGCCTGCCTCCAGTTCCTTGGGCGCGTCGACGGTGCGGGCCAGCAGCGCGCCCGGGGCGGCGATCCGGCGGCTGACCGGCAACGACAGCGGGCTTTCGGCGAACTCCTGCCCGGGCGTCCGCGGCAGCGTGAGCCGGAAGCAGGACCCGGCGCCCGGTTCGCCCCAGGCGTCCAGGGCGCCGCCGTGCAGCCGGGCGTCCTCGGAGCTGATCGACAGGCCCAGCCCGGTGCCGCCGGTGCGCCGGTTGCGGGACGGGTCGGCGCGCCAGAACCGGGTGAACACCAGGTCCGCCTCGCCGGGCCGCAGACCGACGCCGTAGTCGCGGATGCTCACCGCGACCGCGTCCTCGCCGGAGCCGAAGCGGATCTCCACCGGACCGCCCTCGGCGTGGTCGATGGCGTTGGCGACGAGGTTGCGCACGATCCGCTCCAGCCGCCGCGCGTCGGCGACGAGGTTGAGGTCCTGGTTCTCGCCGGGCACCTCCACCCGCAGCGGGACACCGCTGGTTTCGGCGATGGCGCGCACCGAATCGACCGCGCCCTGCACGATCTCGGGCAGGTGCAGCGGTTCCGGCGAGAGCTCGGCGACTCCGGCGTCCAGCCGGGAGATCTCCAGCAGGTCGGCCAGCAGCGCCTCGAACCGGTCCAGTTCGTCGACCAGCAGCTCGGTGGAGCGCGCCAGCCCGGCCGGGAACTGCTCGCGGGAGGCGTGCAGCACGTCGGCGGCCATCCGGACCGTGGTCAGCGGGGTGCGCAGTTCGTGCGAGACGTCCGAGGTGAACCGGCGTTGCAGCTGGCCGAACTCCTCCAGCTGCTGGATCTGCTGCTTGAGGCTGTCGGCCATCTCGTTGAACGACTCGGCCAGCCGGGCCACGTCGTCCTCGCCGATCACCCGCATCCGCTGGTCGAGGTCGCCGTCGGCGAGCCGCGCCGCGTTCTGCGCGGCCTGCCGCACCGGGCGCACCACCTGGCGGGTGACCAGGTTGGTGATCGCGCCGAGCAGCACCACCAGCACGAGCCCGCCGATCAGCAGCGTGCTCTGCACGACGTCGAGCGTGCGCTGCTCCGCGCTGAGCGGGAACAGCAGGTACGCCTGCAGCGAGCGGGTGGAGCTGCCGACCGGAGTGCCGACCACCAGCATCGTCACCTGGTTCGGCCCGCGGGAGACGGTGGTGATCTGGCGGGCGAGCTGGCCGCGTTCGACGAACCGCCGCAGCTCACCGGGCACGTCACCGATCGGTCCCGCGGCCGGTTGCGGCCGGCCCGGGGCCGCGGACGAACCGTCCACCAGCACCGGGTCGAAAACGCCTGCCACGGGCTGGCCGGTGGACCGGCCGGAGTTCGGGGTGGTGAGCCGGTTCAGCGCCTGCTCCAGCTGCTCGGAAACGTCGTCCGAGTTCGGGTCGACCGCGGTCAGCTCCCGCTCCAGCACCCCCACGCTGCTTCTGACCTGCGAGGTCGCGGCGCGCTCCTTGGCCTCCAGCAGCTGGTAGGTGATCTGCGTCAGCAGCACCATGCCCAGCACGAAGATCACCGCGGACGACAGCGCCAAGGTGCTCACGACCACGCGCAGCTGCATCGAGCGGCGCCACAGCAGCTCGAACCGCTGCCAGCGCTCGCGGAGTTCACCGCGCAGCAGCAGCGCCCGCTCGCGCAGCGCCGCCTTCGCGCGCACGGTCCGCCCGCTCACCGCGACAGTCCTGTTCGGACCACGCGGCGGGCGGTCACGGCGGTCCTGCCTTGTACCCGACGCCGCGCACCGTCAGGACCACCTCCGGGCGCTCCGGGTCGGTTTCCACTTTGGACCGCAGCCGCTGCACGTGGACGTTCACCAGGCGGGTGTCGGCGGCGTGCCGGTAACCCCAGACCTGCTCCAGCAGGACCTCGCGGGTGAACACCTGGCGCGGCTTGCGGGCCAGCGCGACCAGCAGATCGAACTCCAGCGGGGTCAGCGCTATCGGCACTCCCTCGCGGGTGACCTCGTGGCCGGGCACGTCGATGCTGAGGTCGCCGATGGCCAGCACCTCGGCCGGTTCGGCGTCGGTGCGGCGCAGCCGGGCGCGCAGCCGGGCGACGAGCTCCTTCGGCTTGAACGGTTTGACCACGTAGTCGTCGGCGCCGGATTCCAGCCCCAGCACGACGTCCACGGTGTCGCTCTTGGCGGTGAGCATCACGATCGGCACCACGGACTCGGTGCGGATCGCCTTGCACACGTCGATGCCGTTCATCCCGGGCAGCATCAGGTCCAGCAGCACCAGGTCCGGTTTGAGTTCGCGCAGCGCGGGCATCGCCTTGGTGCCGTCGCTGACCACGGCGGTCTCGAACCCTTCGCCGCGCAGGACGATGGTCAGCATTTCGGCCAGGGCCGGATCGTCGTCCACCACGAGCACGCGCGCCTTCATGCCCCACATGGTTGCACTTCTCACTCCCGGGTCTTGCACCACCCGTCGATCGTCACCGCAGGTCGCCGGGTATGCACCGAACCGCGAGCGAGGTGTACCGCCGAACGGGCGAGTCCGGGTCAGCGGGTGAGCAAACTGGCCAGCTCGGCGTAGTCCGGCCGGTCGCTGCCGTCGACCACGAGCCACGGCGACCACCACCCGGATTCGGCGAGTTGCGCGTAGACCTCGCCGACGCGCTGCTGCAGCGGGGCGTCCGACTCGAAGCTGTCGCGGTCGCGGTCCTGCTCGCGGCGTTCGCGGTGTTCGGCGCGATCGGCCGCGACGGTGGCCGGCACGTTCAGCAGCAGTTGCAGGTCGGGGCGGGGCGCGGCGAAGCGCTCGACCTCCAGCTCGTGGACCCAGCGCACGAACTCGCCGTCCGCGCCTTGGCGCAAGCGGGCGGCGCCGTACGCGGCGTTCGATGCGACGTAGCGGTCCAGCAGCACGATGTCGTGCTCGGCGAGCTGCGCGCGCAGCGCTTCGACGGCGCCGCGGCGGTCCAGGGCGTAGAGCACCGCCATCCCGTACACGGATGCACCGAGATCACCGTGCGCGCCGTGCAGCGCCTCCCGCACCAGTTCGGCGTGCACATCGGTGTCGTAGCGGGGAAATGCGGCGTGCGACGAGGAAAACCCGCGCGCCCGCAGCTGTGCACCGAGACCTTCGGCGAGCGTGCGCTTGCCCGCGCCGTCCATTCCTTCGATCACGATGAGCCGCCCCACGCCGGGAAACGATACGCAGCGCCCGCGCGTACGCCGCCATTAGGGTTGCGCTGACTCGAAGATCATTCACTTGCCGATCGGCGTGCAGCACACTGACCGTCCGTGGCCTTCCCACCCTCCCCCGGTTACCGCAGCTTCCGCGACCACCTCGGTCCGCAGAATTGGCGCGCACTGCTGGACATCGGCACCCAGGCCCGCTTCGAGCCCGGGCAGACGGTGCTCAACCAAGGCGAAGAGGGCCACCACGTGCTGGCCGTGGTCCGCGGGGTGTGCAAGGTCGTCGCCGCCCGCCCGGACCGCGGGCAGGTGCTGCTCGCGGTGCGCGGGCCCGGCGACACGTTGGGCGAGTTCGCAGTGGTGGACCGGCAGCCGAGGTCGGCCAGCGTCTACGCGGTCACCGATGTGCGGGCGCACGTGCTGCGGGACGCCGAGTTCACGGCGTTCCTGCACCGCCGCAGGTTGGATCAGATGTTGACCAGCTACCTGAGCATGAAGCTGCGGTCGAACAGCAGCATGGTCTCCGAACTCGCCGGTGTTCCGGTGAAGGCCAAGGTCGCGTGGCTGCTGTGCCGGCTCGTCGCGGTCAGCGACACCGCGGGTTTCGTCCCGCTCTACCAGCACGACCTGGCCGAACTCCTCGGCGTGGCAAGGAGTTCGGTGGCGGCGAGCCTGGCGGACTTCCGCGCGGAGGGCTTGCTGCGCACCGAGCCGGGCGGCGTGCACCTGCTGGACGTGGACGCGCTGAGCCGGCACGTGCAAAGCTCCCGCCAACAGTGACGTCGATCACCACACGTCCGAGATCGGACACGAGCCACCGCACCGGTGGCCGATGGTGCTTCCAACAGCAAGTGCAGAGAGGACCGCCCGCGATGCCGAACCCCGACCCGCACCAGAACATCCGCCGCAGCAAGCAGCTGCCGCCGTACCGCGCGGTGTTCGCGGTGGACGTGCGGGATTTCAGCAGCAGCCCGAGCGCGCACCAGGAACAGCTCAGCAAGGACATCCCGCAGCTGCTCTCGCTCGCGTTCGAGCAGCGCGAACTGGGGCGGCTCTGGGACAACCGGGTGTTCGGCTCGTCCACCGGCGATGGCTACTACTTCGGGGTGGACGCGGTGGACACGCCGTTCCTGGTGGATCCGTTCCTCGGCGAGCTGCAGGAAGTGCTCGAAGCCCACGACGAGGTCGTCCGCGCGCGCAGCCGGGACCTGCGGCTGCGGCTGCGTGCGAGCGTCCACATCGGACCGGTGCCGGAAGCCGGGCCCGCGACGGCGATGAACGAGACGCACCGGCTGCTGGACTCCGAGCCAGTGCGGGCGGTGCTCGCCGACTCCGACCCGGACGTGACCTTCCTGGCCGCGATCCTGTCCGAGCGGGTCTACACCGACGTCGTCGCAGGCGACTACGTCAAGCAGCGGCCCAGCCAGTTCGCCAAGAACGCGTTGCAGGTCAAGAGCTACCTTGGGACCGGCTACCTCTACACCCCGAAGCCGTCGGCGAATCCGCAGCGGCTCGGCCAGATCGAGGGACTGACGCCGGTGCAGAGCGAGGACGTCGCCGAAGCGCAGCAGCGCCGCACCGAACCGGACAAGCCGCAGCACGTGCACAACGAATTCAGCGGCAACGGCGGTTCGGGAATAGTGATCCAGGCCGGCCGGATGGGCGACGTACACGGACCCGGGTCCCGCTGAGCACCTCCAGCGGAACCCGCCTGAAGGGACCGAGGAGCCGCGGCGGGGACGGCTCCTCGGTCCCGTTGCGTTCGTCGGTCGACGTCGGCGCGAGCAGGGGAACTCCGTCGCGATCTTGCGCACAACGGGCGTCCGCGGCACTGCCGTGCGCGCGAGGTTTTCCCACCGTTCGCCGCGAAAACGGGACACCGCCGCGCCCGCGCCGCCACAATCGAGTGGCCAATCGCTCGCCACGAGCCGATGCGCGGTGGACAATCACCAGCACGTGATCATGATCCACCTTGCGGCCGGGAGGACACAGTGCAGATACCGGGGCCGGACACCCGCGTGGTCGAACTGCGGGTGCACGGCATCCTGGGCACCACCGGGGAGGAGCTCACCGACTCGGTGGCCTCCGTGGACGTCGCGGGCGACGGGGTGGGGCGCATCGTGCGCCCCGCCGACCGGCTGCTGCGGCCGGTGCCCGGGCCGATGCTGACCGCGGGCGACCGCACCGTGCCGCGCATCGTCGAAGGTTACGTGTGGGGCGGGATGACTTCCGGCGGGTTGTCCAAGGCCACTTGGGCGCTGCTGTTCCCGTTCGCGTTGAGCAACGTCGCGCACTGGATGCTGCCACCGCCGCGGCCGGAAGACCGCATCGGCAAGGCGCTCGGGACGGTGCTGCGGGCGCTGCTGCGGCTCGGCGCGCTGCTGCTGACGATGCTGTTCGTCGCGCAGCTCGCCGTGGTGCTGCTGGACATGGTCGCTGCGCAATGTCTCCGGCCGAATGCGCAGTGCCTGAGTTTCGTGCCGGAGTCGGTGCGGGAACTGACCTCGCTGCGTTCGATCGCCGCGATGCTCCTGCTCGGATTGTTCGTGCTGTTGATGCACTGGCTCTCCAGCGTGTCGTGGAAGTTGTCGAACGCGTTCAAAACAGCAGGCCAGCGAGGCGGCAAAGCGCAGCACTCGGGCCGCGCACCGCTGCTGCCCGGTGCGAACGTCGTGGCCGACCCGGACACCCCGGCGCTGCGCGCGCTGCACGTGACCGGTGCGCTGGCCGTGCTGGCGTCGCTGGCGCTCGGTGGCCCGCTCGCGCCGAGCCCCGATCCGCGCTGGGTGCTGGCCGAAGCGCTGCTGGTGCTCTCGGTGGTCGGCACGGTGCTGCTGGACGACCCGACCGGGATGGGTTCGGGCGCGTTCGCGCAGCTGCTGCGCGGGCTGCTGAGCAAGGCGGCGCGACGCAGCTCGATGATCGTGGCGGCCGTGCTGGTGGCGAGCGTGGCGGTCCTGCCCGGCGAGCTGAACGGGCCGCTGCCGGGCTCGGACCCCACGGTCAGCGCGATCGTGATCGCGCTGCTGGTCGTCTGCCTGGTCGTGGCGGTGCTGCTGGTGCCCGCCGCGCTGCTCGCGCGCGGGAACTGGTCCTCGGTGCCGCGCGAGCTGCGTCCGTGGGCGGGCGGCTGGATGGCGGCGCCGATGCTGATGCTGGCCGCCATGCTCGGTGTCGGCTTCGGCTCCGGGCTGGCGCTGAGCCTGCGCCAAGCGCTGCGCGCCGAGCAGCTGCGGCTGCCCACCTCCTACGACGAGGTCACCTTCTTCTGGGGCAGCGCGGCGATCCTGCTCGCGCTCGGCAGCGCCGGGCTCGGCGCCTGGGCGTGGATCCGGCGGCTGCTGTTCAAGCCGGACGACAGCGTTCCCGAGCAGGTCTCGCTGCTGCACGCGGGCAGGCAGCAGGACCAGCGCAGCGCGGCCGGTTCCTGGCACGTGGCGGACGTGCAGCGCCGCTACTCGCACCACGTGCTGCTGCTGGTGGCAGCGGTGCTGGCGGTCAGCAGCACGTTGTCGCTGATGTTGCGGGCGTGGATGGTGCGGGCCGAGTGGGCGGACTGGATCCGCGGGCTGGGCGTGCTCGCGCTGGGCGTGCTCGCGGTCGGACTGCTGCGGATGGTGCAGATGGCCGCGCGGGAACGGACCGCCGGGCGCTACCTGGGCATCCTGTGCGATCTGACGTTGTTCTGGCCGCGCGAGGCGCATCCCGTGGTGCCGCCGTGCTACGCGCTGAAGGTGGTGCCGGAACTCGCCGCGCGAGCCGCCGAGCACCTCGCCGAACCGGACACCCGCGTGGTGCTGGTCGGGCACAGCCAGGGCAGCCTGCTCGCCGCGGTGGCGACCGCGCGGCTGCTGGAATCGTTGCCGGAGGCCGATCGGGAACGGGTCGGCCTGGTCACCGCCGGTTCGCAACTGCAGTGGGCCTACCCGCGCGCGTTCCCGGGCGTGGTGCCGCACCGGTCGTTGCGGGATCTCGCCGGATCTCTCGGCGGCCGCTGGCGGTCGCTGTGCCGCGGTACCGATCCGCTCGGCGGGGCGGTCACCACCTGGAACCGGCAGGTCTTCGACGGGATGCTGCTCGGGGTGGGACTGCGTCCCGACGGCACCCAGGGACCGCTGCCGCCCGCCACGCGCGGGCCGACCGGAGCGCTGGTGCTCGGTGGGGACCACTGGCTGCCGGACCCGCAGCGGGGGCCGTTCTCGTTCCGCCGGTGGGTTCCCGGGGTGCTGGGGCACTCGGATTACAGCGGTGATCCGGAATGGGATCGGGCGGTCGCGATGGCCGCGGGCCTGGAGATCCCGGTGCGCGGCGCGACGTTGCCGCTGCGCACGCCGGCCGTGGCGCAGGCGGCGGATCCGCTCGGGGCGGTGGCGCAGCACGGGCAGGCGAAGCCCGCCGCGACGTCGACGGCCGTGGCCGAAGCCGAGGCGCCGGTCGACGATCCGCTCCCGGAACTGCTCGACAACGACGCGGCGGACGAGCCGCAGCCGGATGCTCCGGAGCGTTCCGAGCTGCCGGAGATCACCGAGCCGCGCGGCCGGGTCGCCCCGTGGGAACGCGGCGGTGCCCAGCGCACCGCTCCGCGCGCGGACTGAGCCGCTGGGCGGTCGGCCCGCGCCCACATCCGCGAGCGAGCGCGGAACGGAGCGGACGCCGCGCGCCCGGTGGCTCCTTCGAACGGCTCGTCCCGAACGGTTCGCACGTTCACGGCACGTCCGGCCCGCCGAAACGGGCCGACGCGCCCGCACACCACCTGATCAGCAGAGTCCGTTCCGGGGCGAACGGACCGCTGGTCCGACAAGAACGGGCGAACAGGTCGTTCACCCCGGGCGAAGCTGCGATGCGCGGCTCGCGGCGGAGACGCTGCGGAACAACAAGCGGCCCCGCCCACCCGAACCGGGTGAGCGGGGCCGTGTCGCAGCGGAACTCAGACGGAGCCGCCCGCGGAGACCTCACCGCGCTGGCGCGCACCGAGCCGCGAGTGGTTGCGGCCGTACAGGAAGTACACCACCACGCCGGCGATCATCCACACCACGAACCGCACCCAGGTCAGCGCGGTCAGGTTCAGCATCAGCCACAGGCAGGAGATGATCGCCAGCACCGGGATCAACGGCACCAGCGGCGCCCGGAACCCGCGCGGCAGGTCCGGCCGGGAACGCCGCAGGACGATCACCCCGGCGGAGACCAGGATGAACGCGAACAGCGTGCCGACGTTGACCATCTCTTCGAGCTTGTCCGCCGGGAAGAACGCCGACGCCAGCGCCACCACGACACCGACCAGCACGGTGGCGCGCACCGGCGTGCCGCGCTCCTCGTCGGTCTTGGCCAGCCCGCGCGGCAGCAGCCCGTCGCGGGACATCGCGAACAGGATCCGCACCTGCCCGAGGAACATCACCATCACGACCGTGGTCAGACCGGCCAGCGCGCCGACGGTGATCACGCTCGCCGCCCAGGTGACGCCGTGGATCTGGAACGCGGTGGCCAGCGTCGCCTTCTCATCGCCCTGCGTGGCCAGCTGCGTGTAGTTGACCATCCCGGTAACCACGATCGCCACGGCCACGTACAGCACGGTGACGATGGCTAGCGAGCCGAAGATGCCGCGCGGGGCGTCCCGCTGCGGGTTGCGGGTCTCCTCCGCGGTGGTGGCCACCACGTCGAACCCGATGAACGCGAAGAACACCAGCGAAGCGCCCGCCAGCAGGCCGAAGACGCCGAAGTTGCTGGTCGTGCCGCCGAGCAGCAGCGAAAGCAGCGACTGGTCCAGCTTCGAGGCGTCCTCGACCGCACCCTGCGCCGGCGGGATGAACGGCGAGTAGTTGTCGGAGTTGACGTAGGACAGACCCGCCACCACGACCAGCAGGACCACGAACACCTTGAGGGTGCTGATCACCAGGCTGACTCGCGCGGAGAGCTTGGTCCCCGCCGCGAGCACCGTGGTCAGGATCGCGACCAGCAGCAGCGCGCCCCAGTCGAACTGCAACGGCCCGAGGTCGAACTTCGTCTGCGCGCCCTCGAGCCCGATCAGGCCCAGCACCTGCTGCAGGTAGGTCGACCAGCCCTTGCTCACCGCCGCTGCCGCCACGGCGAACTCCAGGATCAGGTCCCAGCCGATGATCCACGCGATGAACTCGCCGAACGTCGCGTAGGAGTAGGTGTAGGCGCTGCCCGCGACCGGCACGGTGGAGGCGAACTCCGCGTAGCAGACCGCGGCGAGCCCGCACGCGATGGCGGCGATCAAGAACGACACCGAGACCGACGGCCCCGTGATGTCCCCGGCGGTCGACGCGGCGAGGGTGAAGATCCCCGCGCCGACGACGACCGAGACACCGAACACGATCAGGTCCCAAGCGCCGAGGTTCTTGCGCAGCTTGGTGTCCGGCTCGTCGGTGTCCTTGATCGATTGCTCGACCGACTTGGTCCGCCACAGCCCAGTTCCTGGCACTGTCGCCCTCCTCTTCCAACCCGAATGGTGGAACGCACCCTAACGCGGGAGTGTTGCACCGGAAGCGCTGAAAAACAGTGTGGGCCGCACCATTCGTTAATGCTCTGTGACCGCTCCGGCCACCCGGCGGACACCGTGATCGTCCGATTGCTACCGATCGATCACATTGCGCACACACGACCCGCGCCGTCGCAGGTAGGCGCCGCGGGGGCTGAACAAATTCCCGGTATTCCCGCGATCTCCGCGAAAGCGACGGCGGGGTCCGGGCAGAAGCGGCCGATCGCATTCGTCGCGCGGTCGGATCAGTCCTGTTTCGCGGTCTTCTGCTCGGACGTGCGGTCCAGGTCCGGCTCGAGGTAGATCAGCTTGGCCGCGGGCACCTTCTCCCGCACCCGGGCCTCCGCGGCATCGATCTCCAGGGCGACGTCCGCGACCGGCAGCGCGGGCTCCAGCTCGATCTTCGCCGCGACCAGCAGCTCGTCCGGCCCGAGGTACTGGGTGCGGATGTGGATCACCTTGCGCACCCGGTCACCGCGCAGCCCGGCGACGATGTCGTCCAGCACGGCCGGGGCGGCGCCCTCCCCGATCAGCAGGCTCTTCGTCTCCACGATCAGCACGACCGCGATCACGCCGAGCAGCACGCCGATGCCCATCGTGCCGATGCCGTCGAAGACCGGATTACCGGTCAGCACGCTCAGCCCCACACCACCCAGCGCGAACACCAAGCCGAGCAGCGCGCCTGCGTCCTCCAGCAGCACCACCGGCAGCTCCGGGGTCTTGGCCTGCCGGATGAACTGCCACCAGCTCAGCCCGCCCTTGAGCTCGCGGGACTCCATGATCGCGGTGCGGAAGCTGTAGGTCTCCAGCCCGATCGCGATCAGCAGGATCACCACCGCGACCAGCGGGCTGGTCAACGGCTCCGGGTGCTCGATCTTGTGGAAGCCCTCGTAGAGGGCGAACACCGAGCCGAGGCTGAACAGCAGCAGCGCCACGACGAACGAGTAGAAGAACCGGTCCCGGCCGTAGCCGAACGGGTGTTCCTCGGTCGGTTTGCGCTGCGAGGTCTTCTTGCCCACCAGCAGCAGGCCCTGGTTGGCGGTGTCCGCGACCGAGTGCACCGACTCCGCCAGCATCGACGAGGAACCGGTGAACAGGAACCCGCCGAATTTGGCCACCGCGATGCCCGCGTTCGCGGACAGGGCCGCCAGGATCGCCTTGGTACCGCCGCCTGCTGACACGATGTCGCTCCCCAACCACTAGATCGCCGAAGTTCCTAGATCGTCACGAGTTGCCTGGGAATGTACCTGCGCGCCCCGTGGCGCCGAGCCGGTATCCGCGGATCCGCGCGTACCGGGCGAACAGCCCTCAATTGCCGGTCGCCGCGCGGAAGATCTGCGCGGTGCCGTCCACGCAAGCAGGGGTCGCCAGCACCGCCGGGTCGGACGCGGCCAGCCACACCGACTCGCCCTTGGCCAGCTGAAGATCCGGCAGCGAACCGTCCTGCGCGCGCAACCGCACCCCGCCCTTGGTGCACAGCACGATCTGCGGGCCGCCCGAGTCCAGCCGCACCGGTGCCGAAGCCGCCGGGGACCAGTCCACCCGGGACAGCTCGAACTCCTCGGCGGGCGTCCGGTAGACGGTCAGGTTCGCGTCCAGCGACTCGCCCTTGTGCACCCGCATGTCCGCGCAGGTGAAGTCCAGCACCCGCAGCAGCTCCGGCACGTTGACGTACTTCGGCGTCAACCCGCAGCGCAGGATGTTGTCCGAGTTCGCGAGGATCTCCACACCGGTGCCGTGCAGGTAGGCGTGCAGGTTCCCGGCGGGCAGGAAGATCGCCTCGCCCGGCTGCAGCACCAGCCGGTTCAGCAGCAGGCTCGCCAGCACGCCCGCGTCGTTCGGGTACGCCTCCCCCAGCTCCAGCACCGTTCGGCATTCCAGGGCGAACTCGCCGTGCTCGCGCACGTGCCGCACGCAGGCGTCCAACAGTTCCGGCATGAGTTCGCGCAGGTAGTGCTCGGGCAGCGTGATCCACGTCGTGAAAAGTGCGCGCAACCCCTCCGCGTCCGGCTGGGCGGCCAGCAGACCGGTGTGCGCGCGCAGGCTCGGCACGTCCAGTTCGCCCAGCAACCGCACGGTGCGGTGCGCGTCGCGGAAGCCGGCCAGCGCGTGGAACTCGGTCAGCGCGCAGATCAGCTCGGGCTTCGCGGTCGGATCCGGGTAGTTGCGGTCCGGGGCGTTGCGCGGCAGCCCGGCGCGTTCCTCCCGCTCGAAGCCCTCCGCGGCCTGCTCCGCCGACGGGTGCGCCTGCAGGCTCAACGGCTCGTCGGCGGCGAGCACCTTCAGCATGAACGGCAGCCGGTGGCCCCAGCGGCCGGTGCATTCCGCGCCGAGGTGGTGCGCCGGGTCGGCGCCAAGCAGCTGCAGCAAGGACTCCTCGGTGCCGTCCGGGCGCACCAGCTTCGACGAATCGCCCGGGTGCGCGCCCATCCACAGCTCGGCCTCCGGATGCGGGGTGGGGACGGGCCGCCCGAGCAGATCCGCGATAGCGGTACGCGAGCCCCACGCGTAGGGGCGCACCGCGTTCCGCAGTAACTCCACAGTCGTTCTCGCTTCCTTCGCGGCTCTCCTCGGACGCGAACCGCGGCACCGCCGCGCCGTCCACTCGCCTCAGCCCACTCGCTTCGAGCCCACTCGCGTAAGCACTGCACCAGGGTCGATTCCGGCAGCACAGCGCGAACCGCCGGTCAGTGCACCGCCAGCGCCTGCCTGCCGGGCCCGCCCAGCGTGCCCGTCGCCAAGCCGAGGTAGACCGCGGCCAGGTCGAACCGCGCGGCCAGCAGCGCCGAGCGCAACACCGCGTCGTCGCGCACCGCCTCGCCCGGGCTGATCAGGTCGGCGCTGGGCAGCGCTTGCACCGCGGCCCGCTCCGCCGCTTCGGCGTGAGCGTCGTAGCGGGCGCTGACCAGGAAGATCCGGTGCGCGGCCGCCGAGACCTCGTCCGGGTCGGCGAACACGTCCGAACCGGCCTCCGCCGCCTGCCGGTACAACGCGGGACGCGCCACCGCCTGCTGGTAGCCGACCGCATCGCAGGCCATCCCGGCGTGCGCGCCGAGCGCGTAGCCGCCGTGCCGGGCCACCGCCGTCGACACCGGGTCCAGGCCCCACAGCAACGGCGCGTGCTCGGCCAGTCGCAGCGCCAGCGACTTCGCCGGGTTCGTCAGCGGCTCGTGCCGCGGGCTCGCGCGTTCGGCCTCCTGGTCCAGCTCGTCGGCCAGCGCGTCGGTGTCGCAGCGCACCAGCCCGAGCGCGTCGAGCACGGCGAGACCGACGGTGAGCACGTGCGCGAAGGTGAGTTCGTCCGGCACCGGGATCCGCGGCGCCACGACCTTCGCGCGGCCCGCTCCGGAAGCTGCGACCGGCCCTTCCTCCGGAGCCGCCAGCACCACCGACGTGCCCCGGCGGGCCGCGGTCGCCACCGACTCCGCCAGCACCGGATCGCCCGGGTCGGCGGTGTGCGCGAAGACCACGTCCAGCGGGCCCACCCAGGCGGGAACCCGCTCCCCCACGAAAACCGGGACCGGGCAGGACGGGCCGGTCAGCGCCGCCAGCAGCTCGCACACCGCCGGTCCGACACCGGGACGGGCGGCCAGCACCAGCGACCGCGGACGCTCATCGGCGATGTCGTCCAAGCCGGCCACCGCTTCGGCCGTCGCGCGCACCTGCGCGCCGGCCAGCGCGGCCGAGCGCAGCAGTCCGCGCGCATCCGCCGCCGCGATCCGGTCCGGGTCGTCGAACAGGCTGTCGTCGAGCACCGGGGGTCACCTCTCCCCGGGACTGCCCGCGTCCCCGGAACCGCCCGCGTCGGGGCCTCCAACGGCCTCCTCCAGCAGCAGCACCGGGATCCCGTCCCGCACCGGAAAACCGCGACCGCATTCGCTGCAGGTCAGGTAGTCCGCCTGCGCGTCACCGGCCGAACCGGCGCGCAACGCACCGCCCTCGCCCGGGCAGGCCAGGATCTCCAGCAACTTCGGTTCCAGGTCCACGGCCACTTTCCCTCCCAAGATCGCACCCGCTGCGGCGGCGCTCAGCCCCGCACCACCGCGAGCACCTCGTCGCGCAACGCGGCCACCGCCGCGGCGTCCGGTGCCTCCACGTTCAGCCGCAGCAGCGGCTCGGTGTTCGAGGGACGCAGGTTGAACCAGGCACCGTCCGCCAGCTCCACGGTAAGCCCGTCCAGTTCGTCGATTCGAGCTCCGTTGCGATCCCGGTAGGTCTCGGCGACCGCCCGCAGCCTGCCGTCCGGGTCCTGGACCGTCGAATTGATCTCACCGGAGGCCGCGTAGCGGGAGTAGTCGGCCATCAGCGCCGACAGCGGGCCGTCCTGCCCGCCGAGCGCGGCCAGCACGTGCAGCGCGGCCAGCATCCCGGAGTCGGCCTTCCAGAACTCGCGGAAGTAGTAGTGCGCGGAGTGCTCGCCGCCGAAGATCGCACCGGTCTCGGCCATGGTCTGCTTGATGAACGAGTGCCCCACCCGGGTGCGCATCGGCTCGCCGCCGTGCTCGGCGACGATCTCCGGCACCGCGTTCGAGGTGATCAGGTTGTGGATCACCGTCGCGCCCGGCTCCTTGGCCAGCTCGCGCACCGCGACCAGCGCGGTGATCGCGCTCGGCGCGACCGGGTCGGCGTTCTCGTCGACCACGAAGCAGCGGTCGGCGTCCCCGTCGAAGGCCAGCCCGGCGTCCGCGCCGACCTCGCGCACCTTCGCCTGCAGGTCCACCAGGTTCGCCGGGTCCAGCGGGTTCGCCTCGTGGTTCGGGAACGTGCCGTCCAGCTCGAAGTACAGCGGCACGACCTCGATCGGCAGGTCCTCGAACACGGTCGGCACGGTGTGCCCGGCCATCCCGTTGCCCGCGTCGACCACGATCTTCAGCGGACGCACGCCGCGCAGGTCCACCAGCTCGCGCAGGAAGTTCGCGTAGTCGGCGACCATGCCGCGCTCGGTGGCGCTGCCCTTGGCGCCGAGGAACTCCGGCACGCCGTGCGCGACCAGCTCCTGGATCTCGGACAGCCCGCTGTCCTGCCCGACCGGCGCCGCGCCCGAGCGGCACAGCTTGATGCCGTTGTAGCGGGCCGGGTTGTGGCTGGCGGTGAACATCGCGCCCGGCAGCTCCAGCGTGCCGGAGGCGAAGTAGAGCAGGTCCGTGCTCGCCAGCCCGATCGAGATCACGTCCACGCCCTGGCCGGTGACGCCCTCGGCGAAGGCGGCGGCCAGCCGGGGCGACGACTCGCGCATGTCGTGGCCCACGATCACGGCTGGTCCGCCGACGAGCCTGGTGAAAGCCGCGCCGATCTCGCGCACCGAGTCGGCGTCCAGCTGCTCGTCCACCACCCCGCGGATGTCGTACGCCTTGACGATCTCCGACAGGTCCCGCACGCGGCACACCCCTACGTAGTCCGACCAACCTCGCTTGCGCTGCAGAGCCTACCGGCGATCGGTGATCTTGAAAGGGGTCGGCGAGCCGTTCGGGCCGGGTGTGGGTGAATCACTCGTCCCGCGGGTCCGGCAGCGCCCGCAGGTGGCCGCGGCGGCCGTCGCCAACGGTGAAGTCCGGCGGGTCGCAATCGCGGCCGGCTTCCCGGACCGCCTCGGCCAGCGCGGTCAGGTCGTCGGCGGAGGCTTCCGGCATGCCGAACTCGCCCTCGTGCCGCACGACCTCCCAGCCCTTCGGCACGGTCAGCTTCAGCGCGTGGTCTTCGCAGAGGTCGTAGCTGTGCGGTTCGGCATAGGTGGCCAGTGGTCCGACCACGGCGGTGGAGTCCGCATAGGCATAGGTGAGCGTCGCAACGGCCGGGTTGGTACACCCGGTCCGCGAGCACCGCCTCACGCTCCGCACGACCCGCACGATAGCGCCCTCGGTCCAGTGCGTGCCGCAGGCACGCGGAATCGTCTCGCGCCGCGGGCCCTTTCAAGGCTGTTCGCCCGGCGTTCGCCCAGGTGAGCGGGTTTGTTCGCGGTGCGCTGAACACCTCGGTGGGCGCTGCGGTCACCGACCGTGGCGCGACAGGCGCCCGAACGGGCATCCCCGCCGCGGGGCGGAGGGCGTACCCTCAGCCCGTGGTGACCGCACGTGGACATCGGCGCCGGACGCTAGCCCGGCGGGACCGTCGAGGCCGCGGACTGCGCGGCCCCCTGTACCCATCGTCGGTCCCCGTCGCGCGCAGCCGCTCCCAGCGGTTCGACGCGCTGGTGCTGGAGGCGCTGGAGCCGATCGAGCAGCGTTGGCACGCCGAGCTGACCGAGCTCGACGTGGCGGTGGATGAGGTTCCGGAAGTCAAGGCCACCGCTCCGGAGAAGATCGTCTGGGACGACGACGTGGTGGTCGACGCGAACGTGCCGCTGGCCCGGCTGGTGCCGTCCGGGGTGGATCGCCGCGGGCTGCCCACCCGGGCGCGGATCGTGCTGTACCGGCGACCGCTGGAGGCGCGCGCCCGGGACGGGCAGGACATGGCCGACCTGCTGCACGACGTGCTGATCGAGCAGGTGGCGACCTACCTGGGCCTGGACCCCGACGTGATCGAGGGCCAGTAGCCGCTTCCCCGCGGCCGGAAAGGAGTGCACGGACCGCTGGTCCGATCTGTTCGGACGAGCAGGCCGTTCACTCACGCCGACGGGCGCTGCGGTTCACGCGAGCGGCGGGAGGGCAGCGCGGCGATCGCGGTGAACAGCAAGGCAGCGGCCTGCACCACCAGCAGCGCGGCGCGCGAGCTGTCGCTGTAGTCCACCCGGACCTCGCCCGCCTCCTCCGGCAGCGGCACCGCGACCTGGTGCCCCCACGCCTTCGCCAGCGGCGCCTCCCGACCGTCGATCACCACCTGCCAGCCGGGCTCGTGCTCGGCGGCCAGCACCAGCGCCCGCCCGACGCCGCCCGCCGACACGCGGACCGCGACCTCCGGCGTCGCTGCGGGCACCGGAATGGGCCGGGCCTGCGGAGACGGGGCTGCCTCCAGCCGCGCCTGCCGCGCCAGGTCCGGCCCGAGCAGCTGCACCGGCCCGGTCGGCAGCAGCACGCGCAGCACCACCGAGCCGTCGCCGAGCCTGCCGTGCTCCACGACCATTTCGCCGGCCGCGCGCTGCACCTCCGCCGAAGCGGCGGCGGGCACGGCGACGTGACCGGCACCGCGCGCGGCCGCGGCGGCCAGCGCCGACCGCACCCGCTGCTGATCGCCGGAGAGCACGTCCGCCTCGGACTGCCGGAGCCAGTCGACCGCGCTGCTCACCGGCACCAGATCGTCGTCGCCGAAACGCGGACCGCTGCCGTCCACCAGCCGGGCGGGCTGTGGCCCCGGGTCCAGGACCAGCAGCGCGCCGGGTCCGGCGAGTTCCGCGGCGAGCGCAGGGGTTCCCCCGCCCGGCTCGGTGCGCAGCGGACCGCGCCCGGCCAGCACCGCGCTCACGCCCGTGACCAGCAGCGCGGCCGTCAGCAGCGCAACTCCCGCGCGGCGCGGCAGCCGGTTGATCGGCCCCGCCGACAGCGTCATCCACAGCAGCCCGGCCGCCGCGACGGTGAGCGCTGCCCCGGTCGCACCGGTCGTGGCGGGACCACCGCCGATCGGTGCGAGCGCGAACAGGTCCACGCAGACCGCGGCCGCCCAGCCGACCAGCGCGGTGACCGCGCCGGGAAGCATCGCCTTGCGCGGGGCGAGCACCAGCGCCAACAGCGCGGTCAGCACCAGCAGCGCACCGGCGAGGCCCGCGGGTGCCGGGCTCAACGCGGCCAGCCAGCCACCCGCCGCTGCTTCGGTGAACCGGGCACCGAGCCCGTGCGCGAAGATCTCCGGATGCCGCAGCAGCACCACCGGCCACGGCAGCAGGCACGCCACCGGCAGCAGCACCAGCGCGGCCAACCCGGCGACCCGGCGCGGCGCGCGGCGCGCTTCGCTCGGCACCGCGACGAACCCGACCAGCGCCAGCACCACGAGGATCACGTGCACCAGCGGCGCGAAGGCACCCAGCACGGCGAGCCCGAGCGCGGTCAGGCAGGCAGTGCTGAGCCAATGCCGCGAGCGGCCCATCGCGGCCATCCGGGTCAGCCCGATCACCGCGGCGATACCCGCCAGCAGCGGCGGCACCAGCACGTGCGCGACCACGACGTCCAGCCGACCCTGCCCCGCGGACAACGTGGCCAGCGGCAGCAGCGCGTAGGCACCGGCGGCCAGCGCCCGGCTGCGGCCGGACATCGGCAGCGCTCGAGTGGCCGCGTAAGTGTTCAGCCCGGCCAGCGGTATCCCGAACAGCAGCAGCGCCCCCACCACCGCCGCCGGTCCGCCGATCGGCGCGAGCACGGTGCCCGCGATGGCGAGCACCAGCAGCGCGGCGGGTGCGGGAGAGCCGGTCCCGCCGTTCACCGGATGCCACGAAGCGAGGTAGTCGCGCCAGGTGGTGCTCAGGTCCGCGACCGGCAGCAGCCGCCCGCCCTGCAAGGTGCCGCCGAAGCGGGGGAACTCGGCGACCAGCCCGTGCGTGATCAGCGCGAGCACCACCAGCGCTGCGGTGAGCACCACGGGTGGAGCCAGCAGCAGCTCCCGCAGCACCCGCCAGCGATTCACCTCGACCAGCAGCAGCTGCCGGTCCGGTTCGGCGGGCTCGGGCCGCGCCCCGCGCGGAACCGGCGACGGTCGCTGAGGTGCAGCGGGTTCGGCCGGGGCCTCGGCGGATTCCAGCGGCACCACGACAGGTCCGGCCGGGCGTCGCAGGCCCGCGACGCGGCGCTGCTTCTCCGGTCCGGCAGCTCCCGCGGGCAGCGCACCTGCGGGCAGGGCTTCCGGGCCGACCGGGCGCGGCGCTGCGCTGCTGGTGATCGCCGCGCTTCCGGGGATCGCTGCGGAAGACGGAACCCTGCCGAGCACGACATCGCGCCGCACGCGCTCGCGCACCAGCCAGGCGAACGCCGCGCGCAGCCCGTTGCGCAGCCGGGTGAGCCTGCTGGTCAGCAACCCGCGCACTTCGGAGCGCCGCGGCGTGACTTCGCGGCGGGCCGCCCGCGCCTTGCGCAGGCCCATCCGGCCGGTGCAGATCCCGGCGAGCACCGACAGTTCCGCGGCCGCGTCCGGCCAGCGCCGCAGCAGCGCGAACCCGGCGGCGCGCAGCGTCGCGAGCACCAGCAAGCGCGGAACGCCCAGCACGAACGACAAGGCCGCCGAGTTCACCAGGAACGTCCGGACACCTCCGACCCGCTCGGCGGCCCGGAGGGTGCGCTGCGCAGCGGCATCCGGCGCCCGCTCACCGCGCCGCAGCAGACCGGCGTGGCGCATCCGCGCGCCCGGCACGCACAGCACGAGGTGTCCGTCGGAGTTGACCCGCCAGCCGAAGTCGACGTCCTCGAAACCGATCGGCAGAGCGGTGTCGAAGCCGCCGAGCCGCTCGAACACGTCCCGGCGGATCAGCACACCGGCCGTGCTCACGGCGAGGACTTCGGAGACCGGCAGGCCCGCGGTCCTCGGCTCCGCGGCAGGTTCCGAAGCAGCTTGATCAACCGGGTCCGGACCGTGCTGGGCGTCGTCCGCCTCCGCGGCCGATAACTCGCGGTCCGGCGAATCCACCTCGGCTTGATCGGGCTCGGCAGGATCGGTTCGCGCCGGATCGGACGGAGCCAGATCGGACGGCGCCGCATCGGAGGACGCGGCATCGGACGGAGTCGAATCGGCCAGGGTCGAAACGGAGGATGCCGATTCGGAGGAGACCGAAACGGAGACCGCCGGATCGGAATCGACGGCTACCGACCGACTAGGGACGGACCCGGCGTATTCGACCCCGGCCGAATCGCCCCCGGCCGAATCGTCCTGGACCGAGGCGTCGTCGGCCGAGCCCTCGCCGACCGAGTCCGCACCAGCCCGGTCCGCGCCGCCCGCATCGGCGCCGCCCGCATCGACGTCGGCCGAACCCGGCTCCGAGCCGTCTCGCTCCATCCCGGGATCGTCCGGGACCGCGTCGACCGACCCGCCGGAATCCTCCGGCACACCGCCGGAAAGCGGACGATCCGAACCCCCGGAACCGTCCAGTTCGGACTCACCGGCACCGCCCACCAGCGCAGGGTCCAATTCGGACGCTCCGATGCCGGTCTGCCGGTGCCCGGACGCATCCGTGGACAGCCCGCCGTCCACCACGAGCCGCGGATCGTCCCAATCCAGCCCGAGCGGTCCCAGCACCGCGGCCGACGAATCCAGCTCCGCCACCCCGAGCAGGTTCCGCAGGCAGTCCGGTTCCGGCGCGGAATCGTCGTGCAGCACCCACAACCACCGGCCGGGATCGCCCCAACGCGCGTTCGCGTGCTCGACCGCCGCGGCGACCGCGGTGCCGAAACCGGTGTCGCGCTGCAACGTGAGCACCCCGTCCAGCGCGTCCTCGGCCGCGAGGATCTCCGCGGTGCGATCAGCGGAACCGGTGTCCACCGCGAGCACGTGGCGGGGCCGGACGGTGAGCCCGCGCAACGCGGACAGCACCTCGGCCAGCGCGGTGTCGCCGTCGTGGCACACCAGCACGGCCAGCACCGGCGCGGTGCTGCGACGCGGCGCGGTGCCCGAGCGCGCGGTCCCGACCACTCTGTCCTCCCCTGCCGCCGTTCACCGATCTCGGCACGACGGTAGTCGAACACGGCGCCGGACCGGACCCCGCAGGCCGTCTCGGTTCTCGTTGCGCGCAGGGGGCCGCGGCCGGAAGCGGCCGCCTCAGCACCTCATCCCGCGCGCCGCTTCAACCTGCGTCGTTCCCGTTCGGACAGACCGCCCCAGATGCCGAACCGCTCATCGTGCTCCAGGGCGTACTCCAAGCACTCCGAGCGCACTTCGCAGCCGGCGCAGATGCGCTTGGCCTCCCGGGTGGAGCCGCCCTTCTCCGGGAAGAACGCCTCGGGATCGGTCTGCGCGCACAGCGCGCGCTCCTGCCATTCCTGTTCCTGCTCGCCGAGTTCGAAGAGCTGGGCGAGCACGTCGACGTCGGTGCTGTCCGCTTCGCGCGAATCCCCCCACCGCACCAAGTGCGGCTGCGTGAGCCGGTTCTGTTCCATCAAGCTGCCCTGTTCCATCAGGTGGGCTTGACCTGTCTCCCACATCTGATCCTCCCCCGATCGCTCCCTTTCCCTGCGGTCCTCCCCAGGACCGTTCGGGATGCACTCCGGATGCGGACCGCGGCCCGCATCGCCGGCCGGGCGCAGTTCCGGCCCTCTCACCGGCACCGCCCGTCCGACCGTGGTCCGGCCGGGGCTCCCTTCCCCGACCGCCCGCCGACGACCGCCGCGAAGGCCCGATCACCGCCGGTCGTTCACCCCGGCGCAGCGGCGGGCGGCTACCGGGATCCGATCCCGGAGGAGCCCGCCTGCGATGGACCTCGCCGCTGTTGCACTCCACCGCCCGGCCGGGAGCACCCGGACGGGCCGCCGATGACCGCCCACCCAGCGCCGGAGCGCCGGTCAACCGGGTCGATCAACCGGGCCACCGGCCCGCCCACGTCTTCGAGCGAGCACCCGAAGAGCCGGTCGAGGCGGCGGGGAGCAATCGTTTCAGCGGGGAATGACACTGCTGTGATTACACCGTTGTAGCTCCATGCGGTCAAGCGGAGACAACCCGTAGAGGGACGCCGCCAGAGCCCCGCATGACGCAGCGGCACCGGCCGAACGGACTCGGTCCGCTGCTCCGAACGGCGGTGCTGATCATCGGTGATCAAGGCATATCACCCCATCGCCCACCGCGCGCGGTGAGCGGTGTGGACACTGGGAGACGTGAACAAGCGTGTGAGTCCCCTGTTCCTGGCGTTGCTCGGTGCCACGGTCGCGGGAGGTGTGCTCGCCACCGTGGACAACACCGTCGCCCGCGTGACGGGCATCGTGCTGATCGTCCTCGGCGGCTGGGCCACCTCGTTGTGCCTGCACGAGTTCGGGCACGCCATCACCGCCTACCGCGGCGGCGATCTCGCGGTCCGCGCGAAGGGTTATCTGACGCTGGACCCGCGGCATTACACCGACCCGGTGGTGAGCATCGTGCTGCCGCTGCTGTTCGTCATCGCAGGCGGCATCCCGCTGCCCGGCGGTGCGGTGTGGATCAACCACCACGCGCTTCGGACCCGCCGGGACGAGTCGATGGTCTCGTTGGCCGGGCCGTTCACGAACCTCGCGATCGGGCTGCTGCTGACGCTGTCGGTGGCGGTGTTCCCGATGCCGATCGGGCTTTCCAGCGGGCTGTCCTACCTGGCGTTCCTGCAGGTGATCGCGTTCGTGCTGAACATCCTGCCGATCCCGGGGCTGGACGGGTACGGCGCGCTGGAGCCGTGGCTGTCCGGCCGCGCCCGCGAGCTGGGCGAGAAGGCGCGGCCGTGGGCGCCGCTGGCGCTGTTCGTGCTGCTGTTCGCGGTGCGGCCGGTGGGGCAGGCGTTCTTCGGACTCGCCTACTTCGTGTTCGCGCTGGTCGGCGGCAGCCAGACGCACGCCTTCCTCGGCCAGGAGGCGTTCCGCTTCTGGGAGTTCTGAGCCCCGGAGCGGGCCCGGCTGGCCCGGCGAGCCGTTCACTCCGCAAGATCCGCCCGGATCGGGGGAAGGCGCCGGCGCGTCGGCAGCGGGCGGAAACGGAGCGCGGGAACGGCGCGGGGTCGGCCACGTGCGAGGATCGGAGCGTGAAGGTCGTAGCACTGGTCGGCGGGGTCGGCGGCGCCCGGTTCCTGCTGGGTATCAAGGCGGCGCTGGGCATGCCCGCGCTGGGCGAGCAGGAATCCCCGCACGAGGTGACCGCCGTGGTCAACATCGGCGACGACGTGTGGATGCACGGGCTGCGGGTCTGCCCGGACCTGGACACCTGCATGTACACGCTCGGCGACGGCATCGACACCGCGAAGGGCTGGGGCCGGGTCGACGAGACGTGGTCGGTGAAGGAAGAGCTCGCCGCCTACGGCGCGGAGCCGAGCTGGTTCGGGCTCGGTGACCGGGACATCGCCACGCACCTGATCCGCTCCCGGATGCTGCGCGCCGGGTATCCGCTCTCGGCGGTGACCGAGGCGCTGTGCGACCGCTGGCGGCCGGGGGTGCGGCTGCTGCCGGTCTCCGACGACCGGGTGGAGACGCACGTCGCGATCGAGGATCCGACGACGGGCGAACCGGCCGCGGTGCATTTCCAGGAGTGGTGGGTGCGCCACCGCGCGGAGCCCGCGGCCAGCGCGATCGTGCCGGTCGGCGCCGAGGAGGCCGAGCCCGCACCGGGCGTGGCCGAAGCGATCCACGAGGCCGACGTGGTGCTGGTGGCACCGTCGAATCCGGTGGTCAGCGTGGGGACGCTGCTGGCGGTGCCCGGGTTCCGCAAGGCGCTGCGCGAGACGAAGGCGCCGGTGGTGGGGCTCTCGCCGATCATCGGCGGCAAGCCGCTGCGCGGGATGGCCGACGCCTGCCTGAGCGCGATCGGGGTGGAGACCTCGGCCGAGGCGGTGGGCAGGCACTACGGCGCCCGCTCCGCGGACGGCATCCTGGACGCGTGGCTGGTGCACACCGGTGACTCCGCGGACGTGCCGGGTGCGACGGTGCGCGACGTGCCGCTGCTGATGTCCGACGTGAACGCGTCCGCGGACATGGCGCGGGCGGCGTTCGATGTGGCCGGGCTGGCCGCGCCGGAGGGAGCAGCATGACCGATCACGCGGCGACCGGTGGGTTGCGGCTGTTCGCGGTGCCCGGGCTGCCGGAGTTCGGCCCCGGCGACGACGTGGCGGCGTGCATCGCGGCGACCGCCCCGTGGCTGTCCGACGGGGACGTCGTGGTGGTCACCAGCAAGATCATTTCCAAGGCGGAGGGCCGCACGGTCCGCACCCCGCGCGATCCGGACGAGCGGGAGCGGTTGCGCCGCGACCTGGTGCGCTCGGAGGCCACCGACGTGCTGGCGCGGTTCCGGAACACGCTGATCACCCGGAACCGGCTGGGCATCGTGCAAGCCGCTTCGGGCGTGGACGCTTCGAACGTGGCGCTGGACCAGATCGCGCTGCTGCCGGAGGACCCGGACGCCTCGGCGCGACGGCTGCGGGCGGGCCTGGCCGAGCGGCTCGGTGTGCAGGTCGGCGTGGTGATCACCGACACGATGGGCCGCACCTGGCGCAACGGGCAGACCGACACGGCGATCGGCGCGGCCGGGCTGCGGGTGCTGCACCAGTACGCGGGCAGCACGGACGGGCAGGGCAACGAGCTCGCGGTCACCGAGGTCGCGATCGCCGACGAGGTGGCCGCGGCCGCGGACCTGGTCAAGGGCAAGCTCGGCGGCGTACCGGTGGCGGTGCTGCGCGGGCTGACCACGGACGACGACGGCTCCGGCGCCTCCGATCTGGTGCGCCCGGTGGAGCAGGACCTGTTCCGGCTCGGCACGCAGGAAGCCGTCGCGCAGGGCCGCAAGGAGGCGGTGCTGCTGCGCCGCTCGGAGCGCTCGTTCGGCGCGGAGCCGGTGGACGCCGACGCGGTGCGCCGCGCGGTGGGTGCGGCGTTGACCGCGCCCGCGCCGCACCACACCCGCCCGGTGCGGTTCGTCTGGCTCCGCAACCGTCCACTTCGGACGAAGCTGCTGGACGCGATGCGCACCGCGTGGCTGGAGGACCTGCGCGGCGACGGGCGGTCCGAGGAGTCCGCGCAGCGCCGGACCGGCCGCGGCGACCTGCTGTACGCGGCGCCGGAGGTGGTGCTGCCGTTCCTGGTCCGCGAGGGCGCGCACGACTACCCGGACGCGCGGCGCGCGGAGGCGGAGCGGTCGATGTTCACCGTCGCCGGTGGTGCCGCGGTGCAGGGGCTGCTGGTGTCGCTGGCGGCCGAGGAGCTGGCCTCGTGCTGGGTCTCGTCGACGCTGTTCTGCCCGGACGTGGTGCGCGCGACGCTGGAACTGCCGGATTCGTGGGAGCCGCTGGGCGCGGTCGCGGTCGGGAACCCGGCCGAGCCGGTCGAGGGGCCGCGGCCGCCGCGGGACCTCGACGACGGGCTGCTGGAGCTTTGAGCACGTCCCGGTTCGCGGATGTGCCCCTTGGCGATTTCCGAGTCCGGCGACGAGCCGGAACCGAACCCGGGTCTGACGGCGGCGCGGGAAACTCGACATGACGGTGCGCGTGCGCCGCGACACGAGCTGCGGCCCGGGTGAACCGGGCCGGACACGATTTTGGGTGGGGTTGTGACGAACCAACGGGACGACTCGGACGGACTGCACGCGGACGCGACGCGCAGCCTCCGCGAGTGGGAACCGGCGGAACGGTCGCAGGAAACGCTCAAGCACGCCTTCCTCACGCTGCTCGACGCGCGCCCGGACGCCTGCCTGCGCGCGTGCGAGCCGGGCCACCTGACCGCATCGGCCGTGCTGCTGGACGCGGCGGCGGAGCGGGTGCTGCTGACCCTGCACCCGCGGGTCGGCAAGTGGCTGCAGGTCGGTGGGCACTGCGAGCCGGAGGACTCATCGCTGGCCGGTGCCGCGCTGCGGGAAGCCACCGAGGAATCCGGGATGGACGGTCTGACGGTGGATCCGATGCCGGTGCACGTGGAAGTGCACCCGATCACCTGCTCGCTGGGGGTGCCCACGCGGCACTTCGACGTCCGCTACGTGGTGCGCGCGCCCGCCGGGGCGGAGCCGGTGCGCAGCGCCGAATCGCTCGACCTGCGCTGGTGGCCGCTGGACGGGCTACCGCCGGAATCGGGCCTGGACAGCATGGTCACCGCGGCCCGCGCCCGGCTGGATCACTCGTAGTCGCACGTCCCGGAGGCTCGCCGGTCTCCCACGACCTCCGCCATGGTCAACACGATGCAATGCACCGCAATGCGTCAGACATGCCGGGCCGTGGCACGACCGCTCGTCCGGGTGATCAGCTGGCCCGGTAGTCGCGGGCCGGTAGGCGGGGGCCGAAGCGGGGGCGGGAAACGCCGGCCGCACCGAGGTAGCGCACCGCGCGGTGCCGGTGGCCCGCGTAAGGGGCGAGGGCTTCGAGCATTTCGGCGTCGTCCATCGGGCGGCCGGCCAGCGCCGTTCCGACGATCGTCGGCAGGTGGTAGTCGCCGACGCTGACCGCGTCCGGATCGCCCCATGCCCGCTGGGCGACCTCGGCCGCCGTCCACGGGCCGATGCCGGGCAGCTTCTGCAGCAGGTCGCGGCCTTCGGCGCCGCGCAGCTCGACGGCCCGCTCCAGCCTGCGGGCGACTCCGGCGGCGGCGATCAAGGTGCGCCTGCGGGCGCCGTCGATGCCCGCCTTGTGCCACTCCCAATCCCGGATCTCCCGCAGCTGGCGCGGATTCGGCACCACGTGCAGCCCGTCCGGGGCAGGACCGGGCGCGGGTGTGCCGAACCGGCGGCACAGCTCCCGCCAGGAACGCCACGCTTCCCGGTTGGTGACCTTCTGCTCCAGCACGGCGGGAACCAGCACGTCCCAAACCCGTCCCGAGGCGCACAGCCGCATCCCGCGGGCCGCTCGCCTGCCGCGCCGCACCACGTCGTGCGCGGCGACGAAGCCGGTGTCGTCGTCGGCGGCGCCGAGCAGGCCGGGTACCCGGCCGAGCGCCGATTCGGCGCCATCGCCCCAAGCCTGCGCGGTGATCCGACCGTCGCGGTCCGCGGTGCAGCGCAGCGTGGCCGGTCCGTGCGGAGTCGTCGTCGCCAGCCACCACGCGCCGCCGGGTTCCACACTGCTGGTCGGATCGCCGGGGCCGCGGCGCAGCGGCGAAAGCACCCGGGCCAGGTCGAACGGTTCCGGCGGCTGCCAGCTCGTGCGCATCGGCTCGGTCATCCGCGGTCCGCGGAGAAGCGCACTCCGCCCGCCGGGATAGCCACCTCCGGCCACACCCGGGCGCCGTCCAGCAGCTCGCAGTCGTCGCCGATCACCGCACCGTCACCGATCACCGCGCCGCGCAGCGTGACCCGGTCGCCGATGCGGGCGCCCGCGCCGAGCACGCAACGTTCCACCACGGCCTCCGATCCTATGCGCGCCCCCTCGAACAGCATCGAGCCCGTCACCTGCGCCCGCGGGGCCACGACGCAGCCGGAGCCGACGGTGCTGCCGCCGTCGACCCGGGCATCGGCGGCCACCTCGGCTCCCGGCAGCAGCAGCGCCTCCCCCGGCCGACCGGGCAGCGCCGCGGACGGCAGCGCACCGCGCACCAGATCCGCCGAACCGCGCACGTACGCGGCCGGAGTCCCCATGTCCAGCCAGTACGACGAGTCGATGTGCGCCTGCACCCGCGCGCCGGATTCCAGCAGGCCGGGGAAGGTCTCGCGCTCCACCGACACCCGGCGCCCGGCCGGGATCGCCTCGATCACCGGGCGCCGGAACACGTAGCAACCGGCGTTGATCTGATCCACCGGCGGATCCTCGGTCTTCTCCAGGAACGCCTCGACCCGGCCGTCGGAGTCCGTGGGCACGCACCCGAACTGCCGCGGGTCGTCCACCTTGACCAGGTGCAACGTGACCTCCGCGGCGTTCGCGCGATGCGTGTCGACGAGCCCGCGCAGGTCCAGGCCGGAGAGGATGTCCCCGTTGAACACCAGCACGTCGTCCTCCCGCAGCAGGTGCGCGACGTTGCGGATAGCGCCCGCCGTGTCCAGCGGTTCCTCCTCGACGACGTACTCCAGGTCGAGGCCGAACTCGGAGCCGTCGCCGAAGTGCTCGGCGAACACCTCCGCCTTGTACGAGGTGCCGAGCACCACGTGCTCGATGCCCGCGTCGCGGATGCGGGCCAGCAAGTGGCTCAGGAAGGGCACGCCTGCGGTGGGCAGCATCGGCTTCGGGGCGGACAGCGTCAGCGGGCGCAGGCGCATCCCCTTGCCGCCGACGAGCACCACCGCCTCCGCGCCGGGCAGCGGATCGGGACCTGCGGGTCCGGCGGTCATACCGGGCCTCCTTTCTCCGGGCCGGGTGGCCGGCGAGCCGCCGGCCGCGGCCCCGGCGGTCCGCCTCGGGCCGCGACGACCCGGCCGCGGTCGCGGCCGGGCGTGCGTCGATCCTGACGAAAACCCGTTGGGAGGAATACTGTGCCAACAGCGGCGGCATAATGGACCCAGGGTCGGCCTCGGTGGGCTGGATCACTCCGACGAGCCCGGCATCCGCGGTCCGCCACCAGCGGTTCCGCCTCGCGTGACCGACCTGAACGAACCCCGATACCGAGTCGAAACCGAATGCGGCGGCGTCGCACCGGGCAACGTCGCAGTGGCAACATGAGCGCGAACATCGAAGCCGCACCACGACTTCGACCGGCCCTGCCCCCGCGCGCCGGGTGCGGACCGGCCCAAGAGGCGTCGCCCGGCGGGCACGCAGCGCGCGGCGGAAGATCCGACGGCGAAAGCATGGAGAGGCACCGCTATGGACCCGCGGGACCGAGCCGACGAAACACTTGCTCGTGCGCGGGCACGGGGCAGGTTCGTCGTCACGCCGGACAGCGCCACGTCGCCGATGGACGCCTCGAACACGGTGCGGATCCCGCGCGATGTGGTGGACGCCGCGGACCGTGCCGGTCACGACCCGAACGCCACGCGGACGTTGGGGCGCCCGGAGCGTCCGCAGGGCACGTCGCAGCAGTACGGGCAGCAGCAGAGCAGTCAGCAGCAGTACGGCCAGCAACAGGGCAGTCCGCAGCAGGGCGGCCAACAGCAGGGCGGCCAGTACGGGCAGCAGCGCGGCGGGCAGCAGTCCGAGCAGTACGGCTGGCCGGTCGAGGAGTACGGCCAGGACCAGCTCGGCCAGCAACTCCCGCCGAACCCGTACCAGGCGCAGCGGCCCGCGGGGCAGTTCGGCCCGCTGGGTTCGCAGGCGGCGCAGCACAACCAGTACTGACGCCCGGGCCGCGGCCCCTAGGAGCGTTTAGGAAATGGTTTGCGTAGCGGGTCGGGTAGCGGAACCTCAGACGCCTTCCGGCTCCGGGATCTCATCCTGAAGTAGCTTCCCTACTCGGCGTCCGAGCTTTCCTCGCCAGAAGACGTCTGAGAACCCGCCGGTGGTCCGGCTGAGTCCTCGGACGCCGCAAGCGGCTGCCGCCGCTTTTCAAACAGAACCTAGTTCTCGCGTTCGGCCGCGCGGACTTCCAACCGGGCGCGCGCCGCGAGCGCGCCGCGCAGCCCGATCCGCAGCGGCGCCCATGCCGCTCCCCGGTGCCGGTCGGCGAGGTAGCGGTAGGCGCTGCGGTGGTGCTCGGTGAGCATCGGCCCGGGATTGCGGGACGTGGCGTGCCCGCCGATGTGCGTGATCCGGGCGCTGGGCACGTAGATGTTCAGCCAGCCCTTGCCGCCGAGCCGGTCGCCGAGGTCGACGTCCTCGAAGTACATGAAGTAGCGCGGATCGAATCCGTCGACGCTGTCGAACGCTTCGCGGCGCAGCAGCAGGCACGATCCGGACAACCAGCCCGCCTTGCGCTCGCGGATCCCGGACTCCGACTGCCGGTAGGCGCGGGTCCACGGGTTGTCCGGCCAGACCCTGCTGAACGCGGCGTGCCCGGCGCCGCGGCCCAGCGAGGGCAGCAGCCGCGCCGACGGGTAGACGCTGCCGTCCGGCTCGTTGATCAACGGGCCGAACGCGCCGCCGCGGGGCCAGCGGTCGGCCGCGGCCAGCAGCTCGTCCAGCGCACCGGGCTGCCATTCCACGTCCGCGTTGCTGATCACGACCCAGCCGACTTCGTCGCCGAGTTCCGCCGCGCCGCGGTTCGCGGCCCCGCCGTAGCCGAGGTTCGCCCCGGTCGGCACGAACCGGACCTCGGGACGCGCTTCGGCGGCGCGTTCCGGGATGCCGTCGGTCGAACCGTTGTCGGCGAGCACCACCTGCGCCTGGCGGGTGGTCGCCGCTTTGATCGAGTCGAGGTTGCGCTCCAGCGTCTCACCGGGCGAGTAGGTCACGATCACGACGGCGATCTCGTCGCCGTAGCTGCGGGAGGCGGTCACGGCGGCCCATTCTGCCGAACACGGTCCGGGGTGGGCTGACGCCCCTCAGCACCGCCGGAGTTCGTCGTCGAGCCGCATCCGGGTGGTGGTTCCGATCTCGCGCAGGAATTCGGCGTCGTGCCCGGCGACGATCAACGCGCCGGCGTAGGACTCCATGGCCTGCGCGAGTTGCCGCACGCTGGCCGCGTCCAGGTTGTTGGTCGGTTCGTCGAGCAGCAACAACCGCGGTGCCGGTTCGGCCAGCAGCAACGTGGCCAGCGCCGCCCGGAAGCGCTCTCCGCCGGAGAGCCTGCCGACCGGCCGATCGGCGTCCGCCCCGCGCAGCAGGAAGCGGGCGAGCTGCGCGCGGATCGCGTTGGGTGTGGCCGACGGCGCGGCCTGCACGACGTTGTCCACGGCCGACATCCGCTCGTCGAGCACGTCGAGGCGCTGCGGCAGGTATCGCGCCGGTACGAGCGTGCGGACCTCGCCCGCGTCCGGTTCCAGCTCGCCCATGATGGTTCGCAGCAGCGTGGTCTTGCCCGCGCCGTTGGCGCCGACCAGCGCGATCCGTTCCGGTCCGCGCACCTCCCAGTTCACCAGCGGACCGTTGCGCAGCAGCACGCCGGTGAGCCGCAGGACCTCCTTGCGCGCGGGCACCTCCGTCGCCGGGAGGTCGATCCGGATCTCGTCGTCGTCGCGGACCGCTTCCTCGGCGGCTTCGAGCCGTTCCCGGGCCTGGCGCACCTTGTCGTCGTGCATGTTGCGGTACTTGCCCGCCGCGATTTCCGCGTCCTCGGCCCGTTTGCGCATCCGGACCTTGGGTTCCCGCTTGGTCTCCCAGCGCTTGCGGCCGTAGCGCTGCCTGCGGTCCAGCTTGATCCTCGCTTCGGCCAGCTCGCGGCGCTGGCGCTTGAGGTCCTGCTCGGCCGCGCGCACGCTGCGCTCGGCGGCTTCCTGATCGGCGGCCACGGCCTGCTCGTAGTCGGTGAGGTTGCCGCCGTAGCAGGTGAGCGCGCCGTCGCGGAGTTCGGCCATGCGGTCCATCCGCTGCAACAGCTCGCGATCGTGCGAGGCGATCAGCAGCACGCCGTCGTAGGAGGCGATCGCCTGGTGCGCGATTGCCCTCGCCCGCTGATCGAGGTTGTTGGTCGGTTCGTCGAGCAGCAGCACGTCGGGCTCGCGCAGGAATTGCGCGGCCAGCCCGAGCAGCACCAGCTCACCGCCGGAGCACGCGCCCACGTGCGCGTCCAGCGGTACCTGTCGGAGGCCGAGCTGGTCGAGGGTCCCGCGGGTCCGCTGCTCGACGTCCCACCGCTCGCCCACGATCGCGAAGTGCTCTTCGCGGGGATCGCCGCTTTCGATGGCCGCGATCGCTCGCCGGACCTGCGCCACCCCGAGAACCTCGTCGACACGGCTCTCGGAGTCCAGGATCAGGTCCTGCGGCAGGTAAGCGAGTTCCCCGTGCGCGCTGACGGTTCCGGAGGTGGGTCGCAGTTCGCCCGCGATCAGCCGCAGCAAGGTGGACTTGCCCGAGCCGTTCGACCCGATCAGGCCGGTGCGCCCGGCGCCGAGCACGACGTCGAGGTGGTCGAACGCGAAACCGCCGTCCGGCCAGGCGAAGGTGAGATCGGAGCAGACGATGGATCCGGACATGCGGGCTCCCGTCGAGGTCGCGACTGGTGACGCGGCCCGGGGATGCGACTTCCGGGCCATGGGCGGCGCGTTCGCGCGCCCGCGTTGCGCGGCCTCAAAGGAGCACGTCAGTACCTCGATGTCCGGCGGTGGTCGTGCTTCGACCGTAGCGAGCACGGCAACCGGTTTTCGCCGCGATCAGCTCCGGCGGCGGTGCAGGTGATGCGCGCGGGCGTACGCCTCGCGGTGCTGAGTGGCGCAGGAAGCCCAGGTGAAGTCCTTGGCGCGGCGTTGCGCGGCGGTCGACAGCGCGGATCGGCGGGCGGGGTCGTCGAGCAGTTCGGTGAGCCCGGCGGCCACGTCGGCGGCGCGGATCCCGCAGTAGGCGACCGCGTCACCGCCGACCTCGGGCAGGCTCAGCCGCCGCGTGGTCAGCACCGCGGCGCCGCAAGCCATCGCTTCCAGCACGGGCAGGCCGAAGCCCTCGCCGATGCTGGGATAGGCGAGGACGTGCGCGCCGCCGAGGAATCCGGGTAACTCGGCGAACGGCACGTACCCGGCGCGGATCACCCGGATGCGGTGCGGCACGGCCTCCAGCGCCCGCTCCACCCGCACGTCCCAGCCGGGTTGCCCGGCCAGCACCAGCGCCGGATCGTCGGCGCGACCGCGGGCGGCGAGGGTGAACCCGCGGATCAGCGCGGGCACGTTCTTGCGCGGCTCCAGCGCGCCGAGGAACGCCACGTAGGGCTGGTCGCGCAGGCTGAACCGGTCGCGCACCGCGCGGATCTCGGCCGGTGACGGCGGGTGGAAGAACTCCGGGTCCACGCCGTGGTGCATGACGTGCATGGCGCGGCGGTCCGCTCCGGCGCTGCGGGCGAGCCCGGTGGCGGTGGCTTCGCTGGGCACCACGCACAGCGTGGCGCGGCGCAGCGCGGTTTTCGTCCAGGTGCGGAAGAACCGGGCCTTGACCGGGGAGTGCAGTGCGGCACCGGTGAAGAAGGTGGCGTCGTGCAGCGTCACCACGGACGCGGCCGGATTCGCCAGCGGCGTGGTGTAGTGCGGCGAATGCAGCACGTCGGCGCCGAGCCTGCGCACCAGCCGCGGCAACGTGGTCTGCTCCCAGGTCAGCCGCGCGGTGCGGGTGGCGACGGCTTCGGCGGCGGGCACCACCCGCGAGTTCGGGGCGATGCGGGCGTAGAGCCCGGCGTCCCGGGGCTGGCAGACGACGCTGACCCGGGCGCCGTCCTGGTCGAGCGCGGCCAGCAGCGAATCCACGTAGCGACCGACGCCACCGCGGTCGGCGGGGACGGCGGTGGCGTCGATGAGCAGATGCGGCTCACCTCGTTGCACAGCGTGCAGCGTACGGGGGCGCCGGAGGCGATCGTGGCCGGTTCCGCAAATCTTGAGCGCGTCTCTGCTTCAGCGGTGCAGGTGGGCTCGCCAGACGGCGCGGGCGGTGCGGTACCAGTCGAACTCGGCGGCTCGGCGGCGCCCGGCCGCGATGAGTTCGGCGCGCAACGGCTCGTCATCGACGGCGCTGCGCAGCGCACGAGCCAACGCGGCGGGATCGCCCGGTGGCGCCGCGATCCCGGCGCCGCCGGCGACTTCGACCAGCGCGGGGTCGTCGGAATGCGCGACCGGCACGCCGAGCGCCATCGCCTCCAGCACCGGCAGGCCGAAACCTTCGGCGAGGCTGGGCATGGCCACCGCGGCGGCGCGGCGGATGAGGATGCCGAGTTCCGCGTCGTCGACTCCGCGCAGCAGCCGGATGCGTTCGGGCGGCAACCCGTGGTGTTCGGCGATGCGGGGCAGGTCGACACCGCCCCAGCCCTGCTCACCGACGACGACCAGCGGCACGTCCGGCGCCTCCGGCTGGGCCAGGGCGCGCGCCAGGTGCTCGTGGCCCTTGCGGGGTTCGATCGTGCCGATCGCGAGGATGTAGCGCGGTGGCAAGGTCGCGGCCAGCACCCGCGAGCAGTCCGGCTCGGGCTCGGTGAGCAGTGCTGGCGCGATCCCCTCGCCTGCCACGTGGATCTCCGCGCGAGTCGGCACCCTGCCCGCGAGGTCGGCGGCGACCGCTTCGGTGGGCACGATCAGCGCGTCGGCTTGCGCGGCGGCGCGGCGCACCGCGCGGCGATGCCAGCGGACGCCGCGCGGGGTCAGCGTCTCGGGGTGGGTCCAGGGGACGGTGTCGTGCACGGTGACCACGAGTCCGCGGCCGCGCCTGCGCGGCGGGGCGAGCGGGGTCATCGCGTGGACCGAGTCGCCGCCGGGCCACCACGGCAAGCCGCGCTCCCAGCCTCCGATCAACGCTTTTCGGGGCAGTGGCAGGACTTTCGGGCCGTGCACGCCGTCGACCGCGGCGCTGCCGGGATGTGCTGTGCGGCTGACCGCGGAGGTCACTTCCCAGTCGTCCGGTGCCGTGGCGGCGAGGGCGCGCAGCAGTTCTCGCGTGTAGCGGCCGGTTCCGCCGGGCACGGGAGCGAGCAGTTGCTCGGCGATCACCAGCAGCTCGGGCACGCGGTCACCCTAGTCCGCAGTGGTTCGATCTTCTTGCCGGGACCAGCGGCGATGGTGCCGAACCGGGAGATCGCGCTTCCGCCGGGTTAGGCTCCGCCGGATGGGAACCCTGCGCAGCACCGTCGTAGTCGTCACGTGGCGCGGGCGGGCGCACGTGGCGGACTGCCTGGACGCGGTGGCCGCCCAGGACCGTCCACATCGGATTCTGGTGGTGGACAACGCGTCGGCCGACGGGACCGCGGAATTGCTGGCACGGCACCCGTCGCGGCCGGAAGTGCTGCGGCTGTCCCGGAATCGCGGGTACGCGGGAGGTATCGCTGCCGCGTTGGCGCAGGTGAGCACGCCGTTCGTCGCGTGGCTCAACGACGATGCGGTTCCCGAGCCCGGTTGGCTCGCGGCGCTGGAGGACGCGCTGGACGCGGATTCCGGAGCGTGGGCTGCCGCCTCGGTGCTGCGGGCGCCGGACGGTGCGGTGCAGTCGGTCGGGGTGCGGCTCACTGCGGATGGGCACGGGGCGGATCTCGCCGAGGCGCCCGGCGGGAGAGTCGGCGGGGCCCATCGATGCGACGCGGCGCGAGACGGCTCGGGTGCTGCTCGAACCGGCGCGGCCGAGACCGGCGAGAAAGGAATCCTCGAAGCTGGCACCGATGCGGGCGGACCCGGCGAAACCGGGCTCGGCGCATCCGCTTCCGAGCTGGGTGAGACCGGTTCCGGCGCAGCGTTCGAGGTGTTCGGGTTCTGCGGTGGTGCGGCGCTGCTGCGGACCGAGCGAGTGCGGGCGGTGGGCGGCGTCCCGGCGAACTTCTTCTGCTACTACGAGGACACCGACACGTCGTGGCGGCTCCGCCTCGCCGGAGGCCGCGTCGTGTCGGTTCCCGCAGCCCGCGTCACGCACCTGCACGGCGCCAGCTCTCGCCTCGGCTCGCCGCGGTTCCACCGCTGGAACGAGCTCAACCGCCTGCGCACGCTGCTGCGCTGCGCTCCCGCCCCGATCGCGACCCGCGAACTTCTCCGCTTCGCGGCCGTGACCTGCGCGCTCCCGCTCCGCTCCGCGTCGCACCGGCTCAGCCGCGCCGGCCTCCGCGCGCTACCCGCGCGCTCCCGCGCGCGCCGCGCTCCGCCACTCCCCCGCACTCCACCGAACTTCCGCGTCGCCTTGCGGCTCCGCGTACTGGCTGAGGTGGCTGCCACTGCCCCCGCGGCGCTCCGCGCCCGCCGCGCACACGGCTCCGCCGCTGCGCGGCACGCCGTGTGGTCCAAGTGGTCGGGCGAACACCCGCCTCCCGGATCCGGGCGAACGGACCGCTGGTCCGAATAGATTGGCCGAACAGGCCGTTCACTCCTCGCGGAACCCGGCTTGCGCGCTGGTGCAGGCACGCAGCCGACACACCCGCGCATCGTGAGCGGACTGCGCGAGCGAACGGACCGCTGGTCCCAATAGATCGGGCTAGCGGTCCGTTCACTCCTGGAGAAACACCGCTGGAGAAACCGGGGATCAGCGGGCGCTGTGCACGTGCGCCCGCCGCGTAGGGCAGGCTTGGGGTGTGGCTGAGCTGTCCGATTCGTCTGCCCTGCCGGTCGTTTCCGTGGTCGTGGTGAACTACCGCGGTGCGCAGGACTCGATCGAGTGCCTGCGCGCGTTGCGGGACGAGCTGGACTACCCGGCTGAGCGGCTGCAGGTGCTCTGCGTCGACAACGCTTCCGGTGACGGCAGTGCGCAGCGCATTCGGGAGGCGCAGCCGCAGGTCCGGCTGATCGAGTCCGGCGAGAACCTCGGGTTCGCGGGCGGCTGCAACCTGGCTGCGCGGGAGGCCGCGGGGCAGGTTCTGGCGTTCCTGAACAACGACGCGCGGCCGCACCGCGACTGGGTGCGCGCGGCGGTTTCGGCGCTGCGGGCGGAGCCGACGGCGGGCGCGGTGGCCAGCAAGGTCCTCGACTTCTCCGGCGAGCACGTCGATTTCGTGGACGCCGGGCTCACCTGGTTCGGCATGGGCTACAAGCGGCACGCGGGCGAGCTCGACGACGGCGGCCACGACGCCCCGCGCGACGTGCTGTTCGGCACCGGCTCGGCGCTGTTCGTGCGGGCGGAGCTGTTCGCCGCGCTGGGCGGGTTCGACGAGCGGTTCTTCATGTTCTACGAGGACGTCGACCTGGGCTGGCGGTTGAACCTGCGCGGCTGGCGGGTGCGGTACGAGCCGCGGTCGGTCGCCTACCACCGGCACCACGCGTCGATGAGCGAGGTCTCGTCGGCGCGCGAGAACTACCTGTTGGAACGCAACGCGCTGGCGGCGCTGTACAAGAACGCCTCGGAAGAGACGCTGGCGAAGGCGTTGCCCGCGGCGATGGCGCTGGCGGTGCGCAGGGCGACTGCGCGCGGCGAGGTCGACCCGGAGCAGCTGGAGATGACGCGGCGACCGGAGGGGGTGGACCACTCCGACGACGTGCCGATCTCGCGGGACGCGCTGGCGGGGATGCTCGCCATCGACCGGTTCGTGGAGCTGTTGCCGCAGCTCAAACAGGCCCGCGAGGTGGAGCAGGCGGCTCGGGTGCGTTCGGACGCCGACCTGGTCCCGTTGATGCGCAAGGCGATGGAGCCCGCCTACCCGCTGCCGCGCTACCTGGCCGCGCACGACGTGCTGGTGGACGTGTTCGGGTTGGAAGAGGTGTTCGGGCGCCCGCGCAACATCGCGGTGCTCACCGGGGATTCGGTGGCCGCGCGGATGGCCGGTCCGGCGATCCGGGCCTGGCACATGGCCGAGGTGCTCAGCGGCGAACACCGGGTGCGGCTGGTCAGCGCGAACCCGCACGTCGACCCGCCGGAGTCCGATTTTCCCGTGGTGGCGGCGAAACCGCGGGAACTCGCCGCGCACGTCGAGTGGGCCGACATCGTGGTGCTGCAAGGGCACGTGCTGGAGATGGTGCCCGCGCTCAAGCACGTCGACTCCACCAAGATCGTGGTCTGCGACATCTACGACCCGATGCACCTGGAGCTGCTGGAACAGGGCCGGGACACCGACGACGAGCGCCGCGCGGCCGATCTGCGCGGGGTGACGAAGGTGCTGAACTCCCAGCTGCGGCGCGGTGATTTCTTCCTGTGCGCCTCGCAGCGGCAGCGGCACTTCTGGCTCGGCCACCTCGCTTCGCTGGGCAGGCTCACACCCGGGCTCTACGACACCGACCCGACGGTGCGCTCGCTGCTGGAGGTGGCGCCGTTCGGCCTGTCGCCGGTGGCGCCGCGGCGCACCGGGCCGGCGATCAAGGGCGCGCAGCCCGGCATCGGGGCCGACGACAAGGTCGTGCTGTGGGCGGGCGGTGTCTACAGCTGGTTCGACCCGCTGACGTTGCTGCACGCGGTGCACCGCCTCGCCGAACGCCACCACGACGTGCGGCTGTTCTTCCTGGGCATGAAGCACCCGAATCCGGACGTGCCGGAGATGGGGATGGCCGAGCGCACCAGGCACCTCGCCGGCAGCCTCGGGCTGACCGGCAAGAACGTGTTCTTCAACGAGACCTGGGTGCCCTACGGCGAGCGGCAGAACTACCTGCTCGACGCCGACTGCGGGGTCACTTCGCACTTCGAGCACGTGGAGACCACGTTCGCCTTCCGCACCCGGGTGCTGGACTACCTGTGGGCGGGGCTGCCGGTGGTCACCACGGACGGCGACTCGTTCGCGGACCTGGTGCGCCACGAGGGGCTCGGCGTGGTGGTGCCCGCCGAGGACCCGGACGCGCTGGCCGAGGCGTTGCAGCGGGTGCTCTACGACGCGGAGTTCGCCGCGGCGTGCCGCGAGCGGATCGCCGCGGTGCGGGAGCGGTTCACCTGGGAGTCGGTGCTGGCGCCGCTGACCGAGTTCTGCCGCGACCCGCGCCCGGCGGCCGACCGGCTGCGGGCCGCCGCACCGCTGACCCGCACGCCGCGGCCGAGCCGGTTGCAGGCGGTGCGCCGCGATGCGGCGCTGCTGCGGGGATACCTCGACGCGGGCGGTCCGGTCGAGGTGGCCAAGCGCGCCGCCGGGCGGCTGCGCAGGCTCGCGGGCGAACGGTTGCGAGGGCGGTGAGTGCCCGGCTGCGGGTGCTGCTGGACGGCACCCCGCTGCTCGGCCCGCGCACCGGGATCGGCCGGTACGCGGCCGCGCTGACCCGCGAGCTCGGCCGGATGTCCGATGTGGACGTTCGAGCGGTCGGGTTCACCGCGCGCGGCCATCGCGCCCTGCGCGACGCGGTTCCGCCCGGGGTGCGGGCGAGCGGCGTCCCGGTTCCCGCGCGAGCGCTGCGGGCGTCGTGGCGCCGGGTTCCGTTCCCGCCGATCGAACTGCTCGCGGGGCGCGGCGACGTCGTGCACGGCACCAACTTCGTGCTGCCGCCGTCGGTGCGCGCCGGTGGCGTGCTGACCGTGCACGACCTGGCGTTCCTGGACGTGCCGGAAGAGGCTCCGGAGCCCGGCTTCGCCGATCTGGTGCGCACCTGCGCCCGCCGGGCGGCCGTGGTCTGCACACCGAGCGCCGCGGTGGCCGAGGCCGTGCAAGAACGGTTCTCCGTGCCGGAGCGCAGGATCGTGGTGACCCCGCTGGGCGTGGACAACGAGTGGTTCGAGGCGGCACCGCCCGGCCCCGAACTGCACCGGCTCGGATTGCCGCAGCAGTACTTGGTGTTCGTCGGCACGGACGGCCCGCGCAAGGGACTCGACGTGCTGCTGCGCGCGCACGAGGCGAGCCTGCCGCCGCTGGTGCTCGCGGGCCCCGGCGAGCAACGGCCGGAAGCGAAGGTGCTGCACACCGGCTACCTGCCGGAACGCGAGCTGCGCAGCGTCGTGGCCGGCGCGCGGGCGTTGGTGCTGCCGTCCCGGGACGAGGGGTTCGGGCTGCCCGCGCTGGAGGCGCTGGCGTGCGGCGTTCCGGTCGTGTGCGCGGAGCTGCCCGCACTGCGGGAGATCACCGGCGGGCACGCGGATTTCGTGCCGTACGGGGATGTCGACGCGCTGCGGGCGGCACTGCACGACGTCGTGTCCCGCCCGGTGGACCGCCGGGCGGCCGCCGCACGTCGCGCCCACGCGGCCCGCTACACCTGGCGCGGTTGCGCCCGCGCGACGCTTCGCGCCTACGAGCTCGCGCGCTGAAACACGTCCGGTGCACCGGGTTTTCCTCATCGTGACCTCCGGGCGCGGATGGCCGTGGGAAGGTTCCCCGTGCTCGGCGACACAAAACCCCGCAGTTCCGGAATAGGCGCGTTCGGAGCCCGCGGGCATTCCGATTGGCCGGTCGCCGAATTTTCTCCGCTGGTTTTCGCCACACCCGCGAACGCAGTGCGGAACAGCACAAGATCAAAACCAATCGATTCGGGAAATGCGCCGTCCGCTGCTCAGATGAAGATCATTCGGCCCGACCCCCTAATAGTCGAATGAGCGCTAGGGGATCGGCCCCATGTCCGATCGCGCGGATCCGCGCCTAATCTTCGAGTCGTGGCGGGAACGCGCTGGTGGCGCGAGTCGCGGTGCGATCGGAATTCCGGCGGGCGAACGAGACCGGTTCGCCGAGTGGATGTGCGGGCCGGATTCCGATGATCGCCGGAGCGTTCCGGCCACCTCCCCACCTGCTCGGCGAAGGGCGTGACGGCGATGTTGACGGTGCACGAGTTCCTGTCCCGGCTCGTGACCGACGCGGCCGATCGCGCGTCGTTCCAGGAGGACCCGCGGGCCCACCTGGACCAGGCAGGACTGGCGGAGCTGAGCAATGCCGATGTCGTGCACGCGGCTTCGCTGGCACTCGATCACGCACCGGTCGAGCTCGTCGACGAGTACTTCCGGACGCTGCCTCCGGCACTGGTCCAACTCGCCGCCGACGGCCCCGGAGTCGATGCGCACGACCTGATGCCGTTCCTGGTGAACGGCCCCGACGACATGGAGCTGGACATGACCACCCCCGACATCTTCGGCCCGCTCGGCGACGTGGACTCGATGCTGCGCGGCGAGGCGAGCTCGACCGAGGACAGCAACAACAGCACCGAGATGACCCGCACCGAAGACGGCGGCAACGGCAACGAGAGCCCGGTGGGCAACGGGAACGGCAACGGCAACGAGGTCATCGGCGACGTGAACACCGGTGACATCAGCGGCGTGGCCGGTGACCTGAACGCGGGCAACATCGCGGGCAACGGCGTCACCGACGTGGTCGGCGGCGTGCAGGACGCCGTCGGCGGCGTGCAGGGCGGCGACGTCGCCGGGCAGCTGGACGGCCTGACCGGCCAGGTCGGTGACATCGCCGGTGGCGACGTCACCGGCGGCCTGCAGGACCTCGGTGGCGTGGCCCCGGACGTGCAGGACGTCACCGGCGGCCTGCCGGTCGGTGATGTTGCCGGCGGTGACGTTGCAGGCGGCGACGTCGCGGGCGGGATGACCGACCTGACCGCGCCGCTGACCGGTGCCGAAGGCCCGGTCGGTGAAGAGGCGGGCGGCGGCCTGCACGACGTCACCGGCGGCCTCGGCCTCTAATCGGCCGAACGACGGGACCTCGGGCCGCTCAGCGGTACCGGTCCGAGGTTCCCGCCGGCGGGCGGCTGAGGCCGCTCGCAGGACTAACCCGGTGATCTGCCGGGTACGCAATCGACGGGGGTCATCGGCAGCGGTGCGACGCCGCTGCGGTGGCCCCCGTTTTCGCGTCCTGTTCATCCTTTGTGGAAGAATTGAGATCTTTGACCAATCCGCCCGGCCACCGGCTCCGAAACCCTGATGGCAGGTGCGCATCTGCCAGGCACGGGAGGTGGCGGATGGACGAGTGTCCGATCGACCGGGAAGTCAGCACCGAGCAGCTGCTGGTGAAGATCGGCAGCGGAGATCTCCGGGCGTTCCATACCTTCTACGACCGCACGGTGCGACCGGTGCGGACGCTGGCCAGGGAACTGCTCGACGACGACGCGCAGGCCGAAGAGGTCGCGCAGGAAGTGCTCATCGAGGTCTGGCGCACCGCGCCGCGCTACCGCCCGGAACGCGGCAGCGCGCAAAGCTGGGTGAGCACCATGACGCGCCGGCGTTCGGTGGACCGGCTGCGCTCGGCGCGTGCGGTGCGGGAACGCGACGACCGGTTCGCGGCGGGCTCGCAGGAGACCGCCTACGACTCGGTGACCGAGACGGTGCTGGCGCACTGCGAGCACCTGAAGGTCCGCAGCTGCCTGTCCGCGCTGACCGCGTTGCAGTCCGAGGCGGTGCTGCTCACCTACTACCGGGGACTGAGCTATCGCGAAGCGGCCGAGCAGCTGCGCATTCCGCCGTCGACGGTGAAAACGCGGCTGCGGGACGGACTGCTGCGGTTGCGCGAATGCCTCGGCGACTGCTGCCTGGATTCTCCCGGGCAAGCTCGAGAAGATCGTCCGTGACCCGCTGACCGACAGTTTTCCCGCGTTCCCGATCGGTTCGTGGGCGCAAACCCCGCCGCTCGCCGTCCGTCCTGTGAGGTTCCACACCGGAAAACCTGGAAGTGATCGACGGGATCTCGTGTTGTACCGGCTGCGAGATCGATCGACGGTCTCGTCACCTACCGGATTCGTCCCGTACCTGAAAGCGGAACGGATTCGAGGAAACGAGCTAGCGGAAGAGGTGAGTTCTCATGCGCAAGCTGAACCGTGGAATCGCAGCCGGACTGATTTCGGCCCCCCTGGTGCTCGGGTTCGCCGGGGTCGCGGGTGCCGCCGACTTCGAGGGCACCCAGTCGGTCGCGGGTCCGGAAGGTGTGCAGTCCAGCCAGACCACGGCGGGCGCCGACTCCAACGGTGACGGCCGGGTCTCCTACGAGGAGAGCCACTCGGTCGCCGGCCCGGACGGGGCGGCGACGCAGCAGACCAGCTCGAGCTCGGACTCCGGCAGCGGTGACTCCGGCTCGGACGGCGGCCTGCTGGGCATCCTCGGGCTGTGAACCCGACGGAGCTGATCAGCTCCACCTGCGCCGTGGCCGCGGGAACTCCTCCCGCGGCCACGGCCACCTTGATGTCCACTGCGGACAGTGGAAAAGGACGCCGTCAACGGCGCAGCGCAGCACCGTCGGTCTCGAAGGCGGCGGTGAGCGCCGATCGCCAGTCTCGCAACGGCGTCAAACCCGCCGCGGCCCATGCGCGCCCGGACAGCACCGAGTGCGCCGGTCTGGGCGCGGGCCGCGGAAATTCCTCCGTCGAGCACGGCTGCACCCGCTCCGGGTCGGCGCCGAGTTCGGCGAACACCGCGCGGGCGAAGGAGAACCAGCTGGTCCGCCCGGCGTTGGTGCAATGCAGCACCGGGCGCTGCGGGTCGCGGCGCTCGGCGAACGATCCGGCGAGCTGCACCACTCCCGCCGCCAGATCACCGGTCCAGGTCGGCGCCCCGACTTGATCGTCCACAACGGACAGCGAGTCCCGCTCCCGTTCCAGGCGGGACATCGTGCGCACGAAGTTCTGCCCGCCTGCGCCGTAAACCCACGCGGTTCGCACCACGCAGGCGCGGGCTCCCGCGGACAGCACGGCCCGCTCCCCATCCAGCTTCGTGCGGCCGTAAACGGTGCGCGGCTCGGCCGGATCGTCCGGTTCGTACGGCACATCCGCATCGCCGGAGAAGACGTAATCGGTGGACATGTGCACCAGCGGAACCCGGCGGGCCGCGCAGGCCCTGGCCAACGCAGCGGCTCCGTCCACGTTGATCGACCGCGCCGCGTCCGCGTCGCTCTCGGCCGCGTCCACGGCGGTGTAGGCGGCGGCGTTGACCACCACCGGGCGCAGATCGTTGTCCAGCGCGGTCTCGGCGAACGAGCCGACCGCGTCGCCGACCTCCGCGGCGTCGCGCAGGTCCAGTTCGCCCGATCCCGGCGCGTGCACCAGCGGCACCGCCGAACGCGCCAGCTCCCGTCCGAGCTGACCACGCCCGCCCGGCACGAGCAGCGCGAGGCGCTTCGCGCTCACTTCTGAACCTGCTTCAACGGCTCCCACCACGACCGGTTCTCCCGGTACCAGCGGATGGTCTCGGCCAGTCCCTCGTCGAAGCCGACCCGCGGCCGGTACCCGAGCTCGGCGGCGATCTTGGTGTGGTCCACCGAGTAGCGCCGGTCGTGCCCCTTGCGGTCGTCGACCGGGCGCACCATCGAGAAGTCCTGACCCATCGCCTCCAGCAGCCGCTCGGTCAGCCGCCGGTTGGTCAGCTCGGTGCCGCCGCCGATGTTGTAGACCTCGCCCGGCCGCCCGGACTCGGCGACCAGCTGGATGCCCCGGCAGTGGTCGTCCACGTGCAGCCAGTCGCGCACGTTGCCGCCGTCGCCGTAGAGCGGAACCCGGTGGCCGTCCAGCAGGTTCGTGATGAACAGCGGAAGCAGCTTCTCCGGGAACTGGTACGGGCCGTAGTTGTTCGAGCACCTGGTCACGCACACCGGCAGCTCGTGGGTGCGGAAGTAGGCCCGGCTCATCAGGTCGGAGCCGGCCTTCGCCGCCGAGTACGGCGAATTCGGCTCCAGCGCGTGCTCCTCCGGCCACGAACCGGTCTCGATCGAGCCGTACACCTCGTCGGTGGAGACGTGCACGAACTTGCCCACCCCGGCCGCGAGCGCGGCCTGCAGCAGCGTGTCGGTGCCGACCACGTTGGTCCGCACGAAGTCCGATGCGCCCAGGATCGAACGGTCCACATGGGACTCGGCGGCGAAGTGCACCACCACGTCGACCCCGGTCATCAGCTCCGCGACCAGCTCGGCGTCGCAGATGTCCCCGCGCACGAAGCGCAGCCGCGGATTTTCCGCCACCGGGCGCAGATTCTCCTGATTGCCCGCATAGGTGAGTTTGTCCAGAACCACCACTTCGGCGTCCGCGAACGCGGGATAGGCCCCTTGCAACAGCTGCCGCGCGTAGTGCGAACCGATGAAGCCGGCCCCACCGGTGATCAGTACTCGCATGCCACCTTCCATGGGGATTTCCCTTCCGCCGCAGGGCGGATCGGCAGGGACCGAACGTCGCCCGGAAGCAGTCTGCCACGCTGTCGGCCGGGCGTGGTCAGCGCCGACCACGCAGTGCGAAAAGCGGCGTCCGCGCCGCCGAACAACACGCGGAGTGCAAGCGGCGAACCACTCGCAGTGATCTTCCGACTACGAAGTACGTGCGGCTGCGGCGATTCCGCCCGCTCGCAACCCCGACGGCGGAACACCGTTAGCCTGCGTGGTGGCTTCGCCGAAAAATCACCCCGGCGAGGTGTAACGCTCGCAGGAAGTCCCAAGGAGGATTCGGCGTGGACGACCGGTCGCGACGGCCAGGTGGCCCACCAGGGCAACCGGGCAGGCCCGTCCCACCGCGCGGACCGCAGCGCCAGCCCCGCCCCGGTTCCGGCCCCGCCGGACGTCCCGCACCCGGCGGCGGACCCCGCCAGCCCTCCCAGGACCGCCCCGCACCGGCCGACCGGCCCGCCCGCGCGCAGCAGCGCCCGCCGGGCGAGCAGCAGCGACGACCCGAACCGCGGCCGGAGCGGCCCGCTCCGCCGCCGCCCGAGGACACCTGGAACCGCGGCCGCAACGCCCGCCGCAACGGCATGATCGTCGGGCGGACGTTCGTGGCCCTGCTTTCCGTGCTGGTGCTCGCATTCACCGGCTACGCATGGGCGACCCTGCGAAATCTGAACAGCAACCTCTCCGGCAGCGACGTCATCGGTGGCGGCCTGAGCGAACCGGACGGCGCCACCGACATCCTGCTGATCGGCAACGACAGCCGCACCGACGCCGACGGCAACCCGCTGCCGGACGAGATCCTCAAGACGCTGCGCACCACCGACGACGAAGGCGGCGACCTCACCGACACGATGATCCTGATCCGGATCCCGAACGGTGGCGGGCGCGCCAGCGCCATGTCCTTCCCGCGCGACACCATGGTGCAGATGGGCAACGGGTACGGGGAGAACAAGCTCAACTCCGCGCTGCCCAGGGCCAAGTCCGACGCGAAGCAGAAGCTGCAGGCCAGCGGCGTCACCGACCCGAAGCAGCTCGAACTGCAGTCCAAGGCCGAAGGCCAGAAGTTCCTGATCAAGACCCTGGAAGACCTCTCCGGGGTGAGCATCGACCACTACGCCGAGGTGAACCTGCTCGGCTTCTACGAGATCACCCAGGCGGTCGGCGGTGTCGACGTCTGCCTGAAGGACGAGGTCAACGACAGCGACTACTCCGGCGCGGTGTTCAAGGCCGGGCCGCAGACCGTCGCCGGCGCGGACGCGCTGGCGTTCGTGCGGCAGCGGCACGGGTTGCCGCGCGGCGACCTGGACCGGGTGGTGCGCCAGCAGGTGTTCATGTCCGGGCTGGCGCGCAAGATCCTCTCCAGCGGGACGCTGAGCAACCCGGCCAAGCTGACCAGCCTGATGGAGGCGCTGAAGAAGTCCGTCGTGCTGGACAAGGGCTGGGACGTGGTCGACTTCGCCCAGCAGATGCAGGGCATCGCGGGCGGCGACATCAGCTTCCAGACGATCCCGATCGAGCTGGAGGGCGAGTCCGGTTCGGAGGACGTCACCGCGAACCCGCGCGAGGTCAAGCAGTTCGCGGACGGGCTGCTGCTGCCGCCGCAGGAGCGCGCGGCCAAGGAGCAGGCCGAGCAGGCCGCCGAGAAGCAGCGCGGCGGCACCACCGTGAACGTCTTCAACGCCACCGGCAAGAGCGGTCTGGCGGGCCAGGTGCTGAGCACGCTCAGCGAAGCGGGCTTCACCCAGGGCGGCAGCTCCAATTCGGACTCGATGGCGAAGTCGGTCGTCTACCACGCACCGGGCGACGAGGCCGCCGCCGGCCAGGTCGCCGCCACCCTCGGCGGACTGCCGCTGCAACCGAGCGGCAACCTGCAGTCCGGCAACGTCGAGGTGTACGTGGGCAGCGACTACCAAGGCCCCGGGGCGCAGCAGTTCGCCGGGAACAAGCAGGTCCAGCTCGACGGCGGGCAACGCGCCGCGGCACCGCTGCACGCCCAGCAGTCCGGTTCCGGCGACACGCCGATCGACGCGGGCGGCGTCCCCTGCGTGAACTGACCGGGTTCCGCGCCGCGTTAAGCTGATCGCGCGCGTCGGCCGGAAGGTGGACCCGCGCGGGCGGGCCGCCGGTCCGGTCCCGGTGGCAGGCCGCCAGGGGGAGGGAACGTGGCCGAGGAAGACGTGCCGACCGCGGGCTCGGGCGACTCGCGGGAACCGGACGAGCAGCGGGCCGCGCAACCCGACCACGGGCGCGCTGCGGACGCGGCGGGTGGCGGCTCGGACCCGGGCGACCCGGCTTCGCACGGCACTGCATCGGGGCGCACCGCGTGGCACGGCACGGTTTGGACCGGCACCGTCTGGCCCGGCGACGCATCGGGCGGCACCGCATCGCGCAGCGCTGCTTCGGATGACACGGCATCGCGCAGCGCCGCATCGGACGACACGACATCGCAAAGCGCCGCATCGGCCAGCGCCGCGTCGCGCAGCACCGGATCGGACGGCGCGGCGGCGGCCGACAGCTCAGTTCTGGACGGCTCGGAACCGGACGACGCGGGCGGATCCGAGCGCGCCGCTGCCGCCCCGCGCAAGCACCGCGGCTGGCTGATCGCGGGCCGGACGCTGGTCGCGCTGATCTCCGCCGGAGTCCTGGCGGTCACCGCTGCGGGTTGGGTCGCGCTGGACCGCCTGGACACCGACGTCAGCACCTCCCGCGTACTCGCCGACACGCCGGAAGCTCCCCCGGCCGACGACGGCGCGACCGACATCCTGCTGGTCGGCAACGACAGCCGGACCGACGCGCAAGGCAACCCGCTGCCGCTGAGCGTGCTGCGCGAACTGCGCACGGAGAGCACCAACGGCCTCAACACCGACACCGTGATCCTGATGCGGATCCCGCACGACGGCGGCCCGCCCACGGCGGTTTCGCTGCCGCGGGACACCTCGGTGCCGATGCCCGGCGGCGGCACCCAGAAGATCAACGCGGTGTACGGCCTGGCGAAGAGCGCCGCCGCGGATTCCATCGAAGGCCGCGACTCGGCGCTGGCCGAGCGGCAGGCCCAGCTGGCCGGGCAGCGCGCGCTGCTGCAGAGCGTGCAGCGGCTCAGCGGCGTCCGCGTGGACCACTACGCCGAGGTGAACCTGCTCGGCTTCTACGAGGTGACCGACGCGCTCGGCGGCGTCGAGGTGTGCCTGAACCAAGCCACCAGCGACAAGGACTCCGGCGCCGACTTCGCCGCGGGCAGGCAGACCATCTCCGGCGGCGACGCGCTGTCGTTCGTGCGGCAGCGGCACGGCCTGCCGGGCGGTGATCTGGACCGGATCGTGCGCCAGCAGGTCTTCATGGCGGCGGTGGCCAACAAGCTGCTGTCCACCGGCACGCTGACCGATCCGGCGAAGCTGGCCGGATTGCAGGACGCGGCGCGGCGTTCGGTGGTGCTGGACGAGAACTGGGACGTGGCCGGGTTCGCCGCGCAGATGCAGGGCTTGGCGGGCGGCGGCGTGCGGTTCGTGACGCTGCCGGTCGCTTCCACCGGCGGCAGGGACGAGCACGGGCAGAGCGTGGTCAAGGTGGATCCCGCGCAGGTGCGTTCGTTCATCGCGGGCCTGGTGCCGAAGACCGGTTTCGCCGCGAACGCCCCGCTGGACCTGGACGGCACGGCCCGGCGCCAGCCTGCGCCACCCGCCCAGGACCCGATCACCTCCGACGGCATCCCCTGCATCAACTAGCCGCAGCCGATCCGAGGCAGGGGTTCCTTCGCCCCAACAGACCGAGCGATCGGGTCGCTCACCCCCGACGTCACCTCCCGCGCGGTCCGATCGAGGGGCTCCTTCGCGCCAATAGGCCGGTCGAACGGGTCCTTCATTCCTCGCGGTACGCGCGGTGACGAGCGCCTTCGCGCCGGTGGGACGCTCGGTCCCCTTCGCCGCGGGCGGCGGGCTACGCCATAAGGTCGCGGCATGAGCGTCACGCAAGCATTGCTCGCACCCATGCTGGCAACCGGTTCCCCGCGCCCGCTGATCACGCACTACGACGACGCCACCGGAGCCCGTGTCGAGCTGTCCCGCGCGACGGTCGCGAACTGGGCGGCGAAGACGGCGAACTGGCTGGTGGACGAGCTCGACCTGGAGCCGGGCACGCCGGTTTCGGTGGCGCTGCCCGCGCACTGGCAGACCCTCGGAGTGCTGCTCGGCTCCTGGTGGTGCGGTGCGCACGTGGTCGACGACCCGGCGGGTGCCGAGGTCGCGTTCGTCCCGGCCGCCGCGCCCGAGTCCGGCGCGGGCGCGCACGTGACCGCCGTGGTGGGCCTGGACGCGCTCGGCGGCCCGGTGCGCGAGCTGCCGCAAGGAGCCGTGGACTACGTCAGCGACATCCGGGTGCACGGCGACGAGTTCAGCCCGCGCCAACAGGTTCCCGGCAGCGCTCCGGCGCTCGTCGGGTCCACAGTGGACGAAGTGCTGGGCGTGGCCGCGGAGCGGGCCGAAGCCCTGGGCATCGGCCCGGACTCCCGCGTGCTGTCCACATTGGAGTGGACGTTGCCCGGCGGGGTCTACGACGGGCTGCTCGCCGTGCTGTCCGCGCGGAGTTCGCTGGTGCAGGTCAGCAACCCGGACCCGGACAAGCTCGCGCAGCGGCGCACCACCGAGAAGACCACTGTGGACCTCGGCGCGGTGCTGTGAACACCGGCGGGCCGGTCGACCACCGGCCCGCCGCAGCACTCCGAACTCCTTCAGACGCAGCGACCCGCCCTGCCGCCCAGCGACTTGGCCGCGCTCAGACAGCTGCGGGCGCGGAGTCCTTCCGCGCGGCGAAGGCCGCCTGCAGGGTGTATTTCGGGCCGCTGAAGCCGAGCGCGAGGCTCACCGCCGCCAGCACCAGCACGTACTCGAAGCCGCCATCGGTGGCGAAGTACGCCCCGGAGTGCGCGGTGACCAGCGCGCCGAGCATCACGGCAGCCAGCAGCACACCGGCGACCGGCAGCAGCACGCCGAGGATCAGCGCGAGCCCGCCGAGCAGCTCGACCAGCGCGGTGAACCAGGCCGCGGCAGCGGGCAGCGGGATGCCCATCTGCTCGAACCCGGCGCTGACGCCGGACATCCCGTTGATCGCCAGCTTCTGGTAGGCGTGCAGCACGAAGGTCACCCCGACGACCAGCCTGGCCAGCAGGGTCGTCAGGTCGCGGTACCGGTGCATCGGCTTTCCTCCCGGGTCGGTGGGCGCCGCCAGCTAAGCATGAAAGTTCAACTAAATCGCTCCCGCGCGGAATCGGATCACACGGACATCGGCGAAATTCCGCCGAAGGTTCGCAGCGGCACGACCGAACGCAGCACGCCTACCCAAAGTAAGCTACCGGCAAGTAGCATTCGGGCGTGCAAGACGAGACCCTCTTCCGGCCCGCGGGCGAGCTGTTCCTTCCCACCGACTCGGCGGGCAATCCGTGGGGCGAACTGACCGGCGGTGGCCCCGTCGCAGGCTTGATCGCCCGCGCCGTGCAGCGCGAACTGTCCGATCCGGACCTGTTCCTCGCACGTCTCACCGTCGATCTGCACCGCCCGGTTCCGCGGCGCACCGGCGTCGCCGTGCACACCAGAACGGTGCGCGAGGGCAAGCGGCTGCGCGTGCTGGAAGTGGTGCTGCACCAGGACGGGACCGAGGTGACGCGGGCACTCGCGCACGTGCTGCGCCGCGACCGGACGGACGAAGCCGAACCCGATGGCGAGATCCCGTTCGCCGGACCGGACGGAATCACCGACGGCACCCTGCTGCCCGCCGGGCTCGGCCTGCGCTGGGGCGTGCACGACGTGATCCAGGTGCGCTGGCTGTCCGACCAGATCTCCGGCAGCCCGAGCAGGGCGTGGATGCGCCTTCCGCTGCCGCTGCTGCCGGACGAGCCGACGAGCCCGCTCACCCAGCTCGCGGTGCTGGTGGACTGCATCAGCGCGGCCAGCCCGGTCGGCGCCCTGTTCGGGCCGTGGATCAACAGCGACATCACGCTGTACCTGCACCGCGAGCCGCGCGGCGAATGGATCGGCATGGAGATCGAGCGCGACGTCGAGCCGACCGGCATCGGCGTGGCCCGTGCGCGGCTGTTCGACGAGCACGGGCCGATCGGCACGGCGCACGAGGCGGTGCTGGAGCACCAGCTGGGTTGATGCGCGATTCGCACACTCTCGCGCATTTCGCGTGCACGATTTCCGGAACGCTCGTTACACGCCTAGTACCACCTTCACCGATTCGGGTCATCCTGCGGAAAAAAGATTGTGCCCGCCGCACGGCGACGCGCACTGTGATCGTCGGCAGAGATCAGCCGAACGCCCTTCGATAGCGCCCGCGAGACCCGACTCTCGGCGCACCTTGCAGGCCCCCGGGCGCGTATCCGGCGCGCGGGGCGGCGTTCGCAGGCACCGGGATCCCGGCGGTCTTGCGGACCACCGGCGATCGCCGGCTGATCCGCTGCCGGGTAGTCGCCGAGAACGTCGTGAAGAGGAGGCCGTCGTGGAGGAGCAAGCCGCACCGGAACCCTACGAACCGCCGGTACTGGTGGAAGTCGGAGAATTCGGCGCGGACGCCGCCGCGGACGGTTCCGGGCAATTCGATGCCTCCGTTCGCTGATCGGCGGAAAATGCGATGAACACGCAGCGCCGAGATTCCGGGTGGGTGGCCCTGCCCGATGCACCGGAGATGCGGGCGGTGGCCGACCGGTTCGATCCGCACGGCCGGATCGTGCTGCCGCACGCCTCCGGGAACCCGTGGCTGGTCGGCCACTTCGCCCCGGACGAACTCGTTCCGGTGGCGCTGGGGCCGGTGCGGGTGGCGCTGGTCGGACGCTGCCCGATCGACGCGGCCCGGCTGGCCGAGCTGGCCCGCGCGGTGCACTCGGTGTCCGATGTGGACGGCATCGTCCGGGCGCTGCCCGGCGGGGTGCACGTGGTGGTCTCGGTGGGCGGCGACGTCCGGGTGCAGGGCGGGATTTCCGGGCTGCGCCAGGTTTTCCACGGCGTGCGCGAGGGCTTCCCGATCGCAGGCGACCGGGCCGACCTGCTCGCCGGGCTGCTCGGCGCGGGCATCGACGACCGGGCGCTCGCGGCGCAGGTGAGCTGCGCGCAACTGCCCCCGCCGCTGGCCGGGCAGAGCATCTGGTCCGGCATCCGCGCGGTTCCCGCGGACAGCTACCTGCGGCTGCTCGGGCACCGGGCCACCGAGGTGCGCTGGTGGCACCCGCCGGAGCCGGAGGTGCCGCTGCGCCGGGGCGCGCGGTTCCTGCTGGAACGACTCGAATCCGCGATGGAAACCGGCGCGGGCGAGGCCGGGCGCGCCGGATCGGAGCTGTCCGGCGGAATGGAGTCGGCCGCGTTGTGCTCGCTCGCGGCCGCGCGGAATTCGGATCTGCTCGCGCTGCGGATAGGAAACGGCGGACGCGAATCCGCGGCGCCGGAATGGCGATCGGCCGAACCGCTCGTGCTGGACGACGCGGAACTCCCGGATATGTTCGCCGAACCGGACGCAGCGGCCGATCCCGAACATCCTTATCCGGGCTGGCGCACCGCCGCCCGCATCCGGTATTCCGCACGAATTCTCGGCGAACGCGGAGTGCGCAGGCATTTCGCCGCGCACGGCGGGGAAGAACTGTTCCACGACGGCCCCGCACATCTGCACGCACTGCTGCGGCACCGGCCGGTCACCGCGCTGCGGCGGCTGCGCGGCTACCGCGCGGCGCGGAATTGGGCGCTGCCACCGACGATTTCCGCGCTGCTGAGCGCGCACGACGTCGGACGCTGGTGGCACGAACAGGCGGATCGGCTCACCGAGCCCTATCCCGACTCGAACGCCCCGCGACTGGACTGGGGAGCCGCCCCGGTACGCGTGGCGCCGTGGGCGAGCGCGGAAGCGGTGAGCACCACGCGTGCGCTGCTGCACCGGACCGCGCGCAAGACCGAGCGGCTGGCACCGGACCGGGCGACGCATCAGCTGCTGTCCGCGCTGCGCACCGGCGCGCCCGCGCACCGCAGGCTCGCCCGCAGCTACGCGGCGGCGGGCGTGCGGCTGGAGCTGCCGTTCCACGACGACCGGGTGGTTGAAGCGGTGCTGGCGGTGCGCCCGCACGAACGCTGCTCCCCGTGGGAGGACAAGCCGCTGCTGGCCGAGGCGATGCGCGAGGTGCTGCCCGGTGCCCTGCCGCGCAGGGCGAACACCGGCGACGGCGAGGCGATCCGCATCGGTTTCCGGCGCAACCGGGCCGCGATCCTGGCGTTGTTCGCCGACTCCGAACTCGCCCAGCACGATCTGATCGACACCGGCGTGCTGCGCAGGCACCTGCTGGCCCCGCACGTCGGCGAGCACACGCTGTTCCAGCTCGACCACCTGCTGGGCTGCGAGAACTGGCTGCGCAGCGCCACCCGAGAAAGCACCGGGAGAACGGATGTCCCTGCGACTGCGTCCTGACGTGGCCACCACCGACACCGCCGAGGGAACCGTGCTGCTCGACGAGCGCACCGGCCGGTCCTTCCAGCTCAACCGAACCGGCACGCACGTGCTGCGGGGTCTGCTGCTGGGGCAGGACACCGAACACATCGCCCAGGAACTCGCCGAGCGGCACCGGATCCCGCCGCACCGCGCGAAACGAGACGTGGCCACCATCGTGGAACGCCTGCGCAGCGTCACCCTGCTGGAGTCGGCATGAGCCTGCCCGTCACCCTGCCCGTCCGGGAGAACCTGCCGCTGCGCCAACGCGCTTCGGCCTTGCTGGCCGTCGGGCTGGCGCGGTTACTCGTGCTGCTGCGCCCCGCGCGACAGCTCAAGCTGCTGCGCTTCGCCCGCCGCCGGGCCGTGCCCGCAAGTGCCACGCAGGCGCTGGCGGCCAGGCGCGATGTCCTCGCGGTGAGTCCGCGCAGCGCCGACTGCCCGCTGCGGCGGTCCATCGCCACGGCGCTGCTGTGCCGCGCGCGCGGAGTGTGGCCCACCTGGTGCACGGGCGTGCGCACCGCGCCGTTCGCGGCGCACGCCTGGATCGAGGTCGACGGCCACCCCGTCGGCGAACCGCACGCGTCGGCGCATTACCGCCGCCTGCAAAGCATCCCGCCGCGCTGAGCGCTCAGCGCGGCGCGGTTCACTGCTCGGTGGCGCGGCTCTGCAGGGCGGCGTGCTTGTCGTGGACCATCGATTCCAAGTCGGACTGGAACCGGGCCATCGCGGTCCGCAAGCGCGTGCCGAGCTCCCCGGAATCCGCGGCGAGCGTGCGAACCGCGAGCAGCCCCGCATTGCGCGCACCGCCGACCGAGACCGTCGCGACCGGCACGCCTGCGGGCATCTGCACGATCGACAGCAGCGAGTCCATCCCGTCCAGGTGCTTCAACGGCACCGGCACGCCGATCACCGGCAGCACCGTCGCCGCGGCCACCATGCCCGGCAGGTGCGCCGCTCCCCCGGCCCCGGCGATGATCGCCCGCAGGCCGCGGTCGGCCGCTTCGCGGGCGTAGTCCAGCATCCGCTGCGGGGTGCGGTGCGCGGAGTACACGCCGACCTCGTAGGGCACGTCGAACTCGCTGAGCGCTTCCCCGGCGGCCTGCAGCACCGGCCAGTCCGAGTCGCTGCCCATGATCACGCCGACCAGCGGCTGCACCATCCCGATCCCTTCCACACGCACACCAACGACGCCGAGTGAACGGACTGTTCGCCCCAATAGATTGGTCGAACGGTCCGTTCACTCAAAACCTTCGGCCGGGCAGGGCCGCTCAGTGCACGAGGTGGCCGTCGGCCCATTCCCCGTGCGACAGGAAGTGCGCGGCCAGGTCGGCCTCGCGGCGCACCGCGCTCATGTCCTCGCCGAGCACGTTCACGTGCCCGATCTTGCGCCCTGGGCGCTCGGCCTTGCCGTAGAGGTGCACCTTCGCGTGCGGGAATCGCGCGAACAGGTGGTGCATCCGCTCGTCGACGCCCATCTTCGGTTCGGTGGGTGCGCCCAGCACGTTCGCCATGACCACGGCGGGCGCGGTCAGGCCCGTGCTGCCCAGCGGGTAGTCCAGCACCGCCCGCACGTGCTGCTCGAACTGCGAAGTGAGCGCGCCCTCCATGCTCCAGTGGCCCGAGTTGTGCGGCCGCATCGCCAGCTCGTTGATCACCAGGCCGTCGGCGGTCTCGAACAGCTCCACCGCCAGCACGCCGACCACGCCGAGCTCTTCGGCGATCCGCAGCGCCATGTTCTGCGCCTGCTCGCGCAGCTGCTCCGAGGCGTCCGGGGCGGGCGCGAGGACCTGCACGCAGATCCCCTCCGACTGCACCGTCTCGACCAGCGGCCACGCGGCGCCCTGTCCGAACGGGGAACGCGCGACCAGCGCGGCGAGCTCGCGGCGCAGCGGAACCCGCTGCTCGGCCAGCAGCACGGCGCCGGCTTCGAGCAGCTCGGTGACGGTGCGCTGCGCGCTCTCCGGCGTGTTCAGCGTCCACACGCCGCGGCCGTCGTAGCCGCCGCGAGCGGTCTTGAGCACGCAGGGCCAGCCGTGCTCGGCGCCGAACTCCAGCGCGTCGGAGACCGAGCGGATCTCCGCGAACGGCGGCACCGGCAGGCCCATCTCCGCGAGCTTGCGGCGCATCACCAGCTTGTCCTGCGCGTGCAGCAGCGCGTCCGGGCCGGGGTGCACGGCGGCACCCGCGGCGACCAGCTCCCGCAGGTGCTCACCGGGCACGTGCTCGTGGTCGAACGTGACGGCGTCGCAGCCTTGCGCGAACGCGCGCAGCGCGGCCAGGTCGGTGTGGGGACCGATCTGGACGTCCGGCGCGACCAGCGCCGCCGGGTCGTCCGGGGCGGCGGCCAGCACCTTCAACGACTGCCCCAGGGCGATCGCGGCCTGGTGCGTCATCCGCGCGAGCTGTCCGCCACCGACCATGCCGACGACGGGAGTACGAGTGCGGTGGTCCACGGCTACGCAGCTTAAAGACGCCCGCACTGATCACCTCGATGGGGACCGCCGAATGGCGACGTGCGGCACTTTCGCAGCGGCCGAGCGGCTTGCTCGAACTCAGTCCAGCGTGCCGAGCATCGCGCAGGCCGTGGCGTGGTCCTCCGGCAGCGGCTCCTCCTGCACCCGCACCGGCCCGACCGGCCGCAGCGCCGGATCGGCCGCGATCCGCTGCGCCGCCTGCAGCCGAACCTGCTCGCAGCGCTCGGAGAACCGCTCGTCCCGCGGCGCCAGCACCGCAGCCGTGCTCGTGCGCAGCAACGACACCGTCTCACCGGAGTCGAACACCTCCCGCAGCACGTCGGCGGCGAGCACCATGGCCATCATCAGCGGATAGCGGCCCGAAGCCCGCGGCATCTGCACGGACACGCTGATCAGCACGTGGTCGGCGTCCGGGGACCGCCCGGCGGCGCGCGCTCCCCGGTACACCTCGTGCAGCCGGGTCCGCAGGTAGGACGCGGTGGTCAGGCCGGTCAGCGGGTCCTGCACCTCGCGGTCCACGGTGTGCTCGGCCTGCACGTCGGCCCAGCCCAGCGCGACCGGCCGCAGCATCGCTGCGGGCACCGCGTCCGGATCGGCCGAGACCAGCCCGTCCTGGTGCGAGCCCGTGCTCACCGCGTGCAGCGCGGCGACGTCCTGCAGCGCCTCGGCGAGCCCGACACCGGATTCCGCGCGGCCCACGCCGAGTTCGCCCAGCGGCTCCGCCAGCTCCGCGCCGGTCGCCACCGCGCGGCACACCTCGCGCACCGCCCGGATGCCCCAGTCGCTCGGGAAGGGCCATCCCGCGGCGAGGCTCGCGGTGCGCCAGCGCGCCCGCAGCGCCCGCTCGCCGCCTGCAGCGCTCCGGATCCGTTCAGTCATCTCCGACCCCCTTCGGCAACTGGGACGACCTGCGGGTTCCGGTATGACGCAAGACTGCCTGCGGCGCCTGCGGAGGAGTCGATCACAATGGTGGGCGGTCGGTTCGCACCGCGTTGGCGGATCGACCTCCGGCACCGCGAATGGTTCGATTGGGCGGTTCTTGCGCTGATCGGCGGTGCCGGTGCGCGGCCGTTCGCCGCAGCGCCGACCGGCGTCTCGCCGAAGGGGCGCCGCGGCGGATGGAGACAGCGGACCACGAAGGAAGGTGCGGCGTGGCCACAGCCCCGGCAGAAGCGCAGGACCCCAGCGACGGGGAACTGATCGAAGCCGTCCGGCACGGTTCCACCGAGGCGTACGGAACGCTGTACGAACGGCACGTGGCCGCCGCGCACAACATGGCCCGGCAGGTCGCCCGCTCCGGATCGGAGGCCGACGACCTGGTCTCGGAGGCGTTCGCGAAGGTGCTCGACGCGCTGCGCGGCGGGCACGGCCCGAGCACCGCGTTCCGCGCCTACCTGCTGACTTCGCTGCGGCACGTGGCCTACGACCGCACCCGCCGGGAACGCAAGCTGCAGCTGGCCGACGACGTCGCCGAGGTCTCCGGGGCGGATCTGAGCGTGCCGTTCAACGACACCGCCGTGGCCGGGCTGGAGCGTTCGCTGGCCGCGCGGGCGTTCACGCAGCTGCCGGAGCGGTGGCAGACCGTGCTCTGGCACATCGAGATCGAAGGGCAGACCCCCGCGCAGGTCGGGCCGATCCTGGGACTCACGCCGAACGGGGTCTCGGCGCTGGCCTACCGCGCCCGGGAAGGGCTGCGGCAGGCGTACCTGCAGGTGCACCTGAGTTCGCTGGATCCCGAGCAGCCGGGCCTGCAAGCCTGCCGCGCGGCGGTCGGCAGGCTCGGCGCGTGGACCAGGGGCGGGCTGTCCCGGCGGGAAACCGCGCAGGTCGATCACCACTTGGACGACTGCGACCGCTGCCGCGCGCTCGCGGCCGAGCTGGCCGAGGTCAACGGCGGGCTGCGCGCCGTGGTGGCGCCGCTGGTGCTGGGCGCCGGTGCGGCCGCCTACCTGGCGGCGGCACCGGCCGCGGGATCGGTCTCGGCTGCCGGGGCCGGTGCGGCGGGTGCGGCTAACGCGGCGAGTTCGGTGCCCCGGCAGGCGATCTCCAGCGGGGCCGCCGCGACCGCGCTGGTGCTGACCGTGCTGCTGGCGCTGACCTCCGGGACTGCCTCGCTGGGGCCGGTCGCTTCCGACCCGCCCGCTCCGCAGGCGGTGCTGCCGCAGCCACCGGCGCCGAAACCCGCGCCACCGCAGCCGCAACGAGCTCCGCAGCCACAGCCGGAGGCACCGGCGCCGCCCCCGGCGATCCCGGATCTGCACGCGACGGGGCCCGCGCAGCCGTTGGAGCTGGTGCCCGGCGGGCCCGCGGTCGAGTTGCCGATCACCGTGACCAACCGCGGTCAGATGACTTCCGAGCCGGTCACCGCGACGCTCTCGTTGCCGCCCGGAGTGAGCGCCGAGGTTCCGGGGGCGACCACGCAGGCCAGCGGCCCGGCAGGCACCGCTCCGGCGAGCAGCACCGCCCCCGCCAGCACTACGCCCGCCAGCACTACGCCTGCGAGCGCTGCGCCTGCGAGCGCTGCGCCGGCCGGCACCGCTGCGTCCAGCGCGGGTCCGCGAAGCACTGCTCCAGTCGGCTCCGGCTCGGCAGGCATTGCCACCGCACGCGCCGCTCCAGCAAGCACCGGACCCGCGAGCACCACTCCGGCGAGCTTCCGCTCCGCCGCACCGGCCGGCGAGCCGCAGGTTCGTTGCCAGGCGTACGAGGGCGGCGTGCGGTGCACTTCCGATCGCGGTGTGCCGCCGGGTGGCCACCTCACCTTCCGCCTGCGCGTGCAGGCGGCGCCGAACGCTTCGGAAGGCGAGATCCGCGCGCAGATCACCTCCGGCGCCACGATCGACCTGCAGCTCTCCGCGATCCGGGTCCGGCTGGCCCCCGCCGACGGCGTGGACGTGCGGGTCTCCCGCGCGGCGTTCGACGAGGGCCTGTCCGAGCAGGTCGACGATCACCCGCCGGTGCACCTCGAACTGGACGTGCGCAACACCGGCCGCACGGCCGGTCGTGCCGAAGCGACGGCTCGGCTGCCGGAAGGCACCCGCGCGATCGGGATTCCGCCGGAGTGCGAGGTGCACCCGTCCGAGCGGCAGCTGCGGTGCGCCAAGGACTTGCGGCCCGGCGAGTCCTTCGAGGGCGACCTGTGGCTGCTGACGTTCCAGGACGCGCCGGTGGCGGACGCCGAGCGGCAGGTCACCATTCCCGCTCAGGCCACGCTCGGGCAGGCGAGCGACAGCGACTCGCTGACCTTGCGGTTGCGGTATCCGGGAGTGCCACCGAAGCCGTGCCCGGGCATTCCGGAGTTCCCCGGACAGGGCTGGTGGCACTGCTGGTGGCCCGAGCCGCCCGAGTCCCCAGAACCTCCGGAACCGCCCGAGCCTCCGGAACCGCCCGAGCCACCGGAGCCGCCACAGCCTCCGGAACCGCCCCGGCCGCCGGAATCACCGCAGCACCCGGAACCGCCCGAACCACCGGAACTGCCGGACCTGCTGCAACCGCCGGACGACCCGCCGCAGCAGGAAACCTCGCGGCCGGAACACGACGAGCCGGACGCGCCGTCCGGAACCCGGCCGTGGCCCTGGCCGCTGCGGGACCTGTCCGGGCGGTGACTCGCTGCCGCGCGCGGCGGTGACTCACTGCCGCGCACGCGGCGGTCCGCGCCGACGACCGGCCACCGGAAGCGCGCCGACCGCCACGTAAAATTGCCGCCGTGTCCGTCGTCGATTCGGTGCTCACCCGCATCCCGCAGCCGTACCGAAACGTGGCGATCCGGCACCGCGAACTGCTCAAGTTCGCGGTCGTCGGTGCGATCACGTTCTTCGTCGACACCGCGATCTTCTACGGGCTGAAGCTGACGATCCTGGTGCCGAAACCGGTCACCGCGAAAGTGATCGCCGTACTGGTGGCCACGATCGCCTCCTACGTGCTCAACCGGGAATGGTCGTTCCGCACCAGGGGCGGGCGCGAACGCCACCACGAGGCGGCGCTGTACTTCCTGTTCAGCGGTATCGGGGTCGCGCTGTACGCCGCGCCGCTGTGGTTCTCGCGGTACGCGCTGCACCTGCAGGAGCCCTACACCAGCAGGTTCGTCGAAGAGATCGCGGATTTCACCGCCGCGCAGATCGTCGGATTGCTGCTGGGCATGGCATTCCGGTGGTGGGCGTTCCGGCGCTGGGTGTTCCCTTCCGGCGATTCCGAACAAGACGAATAGCTCGCCGCGATTCGTCTCGGCCGCACGAAACCGGGTGGCCTCAGCGCGGCGTCGACTCGATCTTCCAGGGAACGCCGAGCACGTCATCGGCACGTGCCACCGGCAGGTAGATCTCGAACAGCGCGGGCCGGGCCTTGCTGAGTTCGAGCCGCCCGCCGTCCGCCTCGATCAACGCCCGCGCCAGCGCCAGCCCGACACCGGTCGAGCCGCCCGCGGAGAACCCGCGATCGAACACGTACGGCACCAGCTGGTCCGGAACGCCCGGCCCGGCGTCGCCGACCTCCACGACGACCGTCCCGCCGCCCTCGCGGGCAGCCAGCGTCACCGCGCCCTTGCCGTGCCGCAGGGCGTTGTCCAGCAGCACCCCGATGGCTTCGCGCAACCGGGCGGGCGTCGCCCTGGCCAGCAGCCCCTCCGGCACCCGTTGCCGCAGCGTCCGGCTCTGCGCGCGCAGCAGGTCCCGCCACTCCGTCGCCGCCTCCGCCAGCAACGCCGAGACGTCCAGCGGCTCCGCGTCCCGCGCCCTGGCCGCGGTGGCGGCGGCGAGCAGGTCGTCGAGCACGCTGGAGAGCCGCTCGGCCTGCTCCAGCGCGGCGGTGGCCTCCTCCGAGACCTCCTGGTCCGGCACTTCGGCCAGCGCTTCCAGCCGCAGCTGCAAGGCGGTGAGCCTGCTGCGCAACTGGTGCGACACGTCGCCGACGAGTTCCCGCTCCCGCTGCACCAGGTGCGACAACGCCGCGCCGGAAGCGTCCAGCGCGTCGGCCACCCGATCCAGCTCGGGCACCTCGTGCCGCTTCGGGTCGGCCCGGAAGTCGCCCGCGCCGAGCCGCGCGGCCCGCGCCGCGACGTGCCGCAGCGGGTCGGCGAGCCGCCGCGCGGTCAGCCCGGCGACCACCATCCCGGTACCCGCCGAGATCACCACCAGCAGCAGCACCAGCCCTGCGACCTGGAACTGCTGCGTGCGCACCGGCGCGCTCGGAGCCGACAGCGTGACGGTGCCGCTCTGCACCATCGGCACCCTCTCGGTCAGCGGCGAGGGCCCCGGGTCGGAGCCGTACACGTAGTCCTGCTGCTTGGTGCGCACCACCAGCTGCGCCCCGCGCGGCACCGCCAGCAGCACCGACTCGACGTCGATCGGCCGGTGCGAAGCGACCTGCTCGTCCAGCGAGGTCGCGATCTGCTGCGAGCGGGTGGACAGATCGGCCCGGGTGAAGTCCTCGACCAGCTTCAGCGCGGTCACGCCCAGCGGCAGCCCGAGCACCACGGCCGTGACCGCCACCGCCAGCAACGTCGCCGCCAGGATCCGCCTGCGCATGGTCAGTCCGCGTTGAACCGGAACCCGACGCCGCGCACGGTCGCGATCCGCTGCTCATCGGCGCGGCCGTTGCCGTCGCCGAGCTTCCGGCGCAGCCACGAGATGTGCATGTCCAGGGTTTTGCTGCCCTTGCGGCTGGCTTCCGGCCACACCTCGTGCAGGATCTCCTCGCGGGTGACGACCTGGCCCGCGTGCTGCATCAGCACCCGCAGCAGCTCGAACTCCTTGTTGGCCAGGCCGACCTCCTGCTCGTCGACCAGCACCCGCCGCGCGGTGAGCTCCAGGCGGACCCCGGACGCCTCCAGCGTTTCCGGCGAGCCGCGGCGCAGCAGCGCCCGGATGCGGGCCATCAGCTCGGCCAGCCGGAACGGTTTGGCCACGTAGTCGTCCGCGCCCGCGTCCAGGCCGACCACGAAGTCGACCTCGTCGGTGCGGGCGGTGAGCATCAGCACCGGGATGCCGCGGCCCTGCGCGCGCAGCCTGCGGCACACCTCCAGGCCGTCCATTTCCGGCAGCCCGAGGTCCAGCACCATCAGGTCGATCACGCCGGACGACGCCTCCCGCAACGCGGCAGGGCCGTCCTCGATCACACGCACCGAGTAGCCCTCCCGCTGCAGCGCCCTCGACAACGGCACAGCAATGGCTGGGTCGTCCTCGGCCAGCAGCACTACGCTCACGCTCCCCACCCTAGATGTCCGCCAAGATCAGACTCGTCTCTAGGGAGCGTTCGCCGGGGGGCGGGGCCGCTGCGCCATCGGCGGGCACGATTAAGGTTCCGGGCGTGACGATCGCCGCTGACCTGGAACTCGCGCTGCACCTGGCCGACACCGCGGACGCGCGCACCACCGCCCGGTTCCGCGCCCAGGACCTGGACGTGACCAGCAAACCCGACCGCACCCCGGTCACCGACGCGGACCTCGCGGTGGAGGACGCGGTGCGCGCGGTGCTGGCCGAGCGGCGGCCCGGTGACGAGGTCGCGGGCGAGGAGCGCGGCGGGGACGCCTCGGGGCCGCGCGCCTGGGTGCTGGACCCGATCGACGGCACGAAGAACTTCCTGCGCGGCGTGCCCGCCTGGGCGACGCTGATCGCACTGGTCGAGCACGGCACGCCGGTGGTGGGCGTGATCAGCGCGCCGGCGCTGGGCAGGCGCTGGTGGGCCGCGGTCGGGCAGGGCGCGTGGGCTTCCGGCGGCGCGGGCCCCGAGCGGATCGCGGTGTCGGGCGTGCGGGAACTCGCCGACGCCTACGTGTCCACCACGCACCTGGGCACCTGGGTCGAGCACCACTCGCGGGAGTCCTACCTGCGGCTGGTGGACGCCTGCTGGGAGAACCGGGCGTTCGGCGACTTCTGGCAGCACTGCCTGGTCGCCGAAGGCGCCATCGACCTGGCCGCGGAACCGATCGTGAACCCGTGGGACGTGGCCGCCGCGCAGGTGCTCGTGCAAGAGGCCGGCGGCACCTTCACCGACCTGGACGGGACCGCGGATCACCGCGGCGGCACGGTGCTCACCTCGAACGGCCACCTGCACGCGGACGCGCTGGCCCTCCTGCGGCGCTGATCGCTTCAGGACTGGCGCTTCAGGACTGGGCGGGCGTACCGCTCGGCGGCGTGGCGGGCTCCTGCACGGTCGTGCCGGTGGGCTTCGAGGTCCGGTCGACCGGGCCGATCACGCCGCGCAGCGCCTGCGTCCAGGTGAGCCTGCCGAACAGGTAGAAGCAGGCGACCTGCTCGCTGCTGAACCGCGCCCAGTCGTAGCGGTTGCCCTGCTCGCGCCAGAACACCTCCCAGCCGGGCACGCCGTCGATCTCGGTGCGCAGCAGGCACCAGGCGTTGTCCGCTTCGGCACCGAGCGAGACCAGTTCCGCGGGCACGCCCATCGCCGTGAGCCAGCCGAGCACCGATTCGGTGTTCACTCCGCGCTCCCCTCAGTCGCTTCCTCCCGCGCGGCGGCCGGCTCGGCGCGCATCCGAGCCGTGCCCGCCTCCGTCTCAGCCCGCTGCACGGTCGAACGTTCCAGCCGGATGGTGCCGGTTTCCTCCAACGCCGGGGCGAGCTCCGCGAGCAGGCCCAACGCCACCAGCTCCGCCAACGGGTGCGTGGTCCGGTAGCGGACGCCGCCGCCGCGCGCGCCGAACCACGGCGCGGTCACGGCTCGCCACACCGGCAACGGGTGCAGCACGCGGTACCGGTGGTACGGCAGCTCCAGGTACTCGGGCGGCAAGCTGCGCTCGGTGAACGCCGTCCCCTCCGGCGCAGCGACGCGGCCTTCGCCGTCGCCGAGCTCGTCGAGGACCGTGTCCGGGTCGAGCACGATCGGCTCACCGGCCTCGGTGCAGCCCTCCGGGAACTCGTCGGGCGGCCACCGGTAATCGGATCCGGTGCTGCGGTATTCGCGGTCCCACGCGTGCTCGGACAGTTCGGCCAGCGGCTCGTGATCGGCGGTGAAGTCTTCGGGGCGCGACGCAGCTCCGCGGGCATCCGGCGGGGGCAGTTTCCCGGAGCGCACCCGGGCCAACGCGTCCCGGTCACCTACGAGATCCGAGCGCGGGTGATCCAGCGGCCCGAAGCGGCGCGCGGCGCCCGGATCGGGCAACTGCCTGCTGGCGTTGGTCTGGGCGACCGGCAGATGGCCGATCGGGAACTGGTGCAGCATGAACGCCACCGTCTCCTTGTGCTCGCCTTGGCGATGCCCAGGAGCGGCGGCTTGCTCGGCGCGCGGCGGCTGCGGGTATGGCCGCCGGTTCGGCGGGTACGGCGCGCTCGGGTACCCGGCCTGCCGGGCCCGGTACGGGGAACGCTGCCCGACCGCCGGTTGTCCGGGGTGCGGAGCCGGTGCGCCAGGTGCCTGCTGACCGGCCTGATTCGGTTGCCCGCCGGGCTGTCCCGGACGCACCGGCGGTTGCGCGGGCCGAGCCGGCCGGACCGGTGGGCCCGGCGCCCGGCCTTGCGGAAATGCGGGCTGTTGCGCGGAACCGCGCTGCCCACCGCTGCCGGGCCCGCCCTGCCCTGCCGGCGCGGAAGACGACCCTGCCACCCCGGAAGACGACATGGCCGACCACGCTTGATGCAGCGAATGCGGAGCGGTCACCGAAGCCGGGTCCACGCCTCCGACGCTCCAGCCACCTGCCGCGGATCCGGCGGACGACGAGCCGATCGACACGGGGCCGGTGTGCTCGCCCTCCGCCTGCCAAGCCGAGCCCTTCCCATCCGGCGCGGGAGGTTCGACGCCCATCGGTGCTCACCCCTGCCCTTTCCGCTCACGCCGGTGGTGTCGGTGGCACCGTGCCGGAGGCGATCACCGTCAACGACGCGCACCGTCCACCGAATGGTTCCATGCCGCGCGGGCATGATCCGAGCCGGATCGTCCGCCCGAGGACGCCGGCCCGAGGCAGCCGGGGAGCACCGCCGCAGGGCCTTGGTCGGCTGCGATGATGCGGTCATGGTGGCGATCGCGTACGAGGACCTCACGCCCGGCCGGGTCTTCGACCTGGGCTCGGTGCGGATCGACCGGACGGAGATGGTGGAGTTCGCCCGGCGGTTCGACCCGCAGCCGTTCCACGTCGACGAAGAAGCGGGCAAGCGCTCCGTGCTCGGCGGGTTGTGCGCGAGCGGCTGGTACACGGCTTCGCTGTGGATGCGGGCCTACGTAGATCACGTCGTGGGCGATTCGACCTCGCAGGGCTCGCCCGGTGGCAACGAGCTCACCTGGAGCGCACCGGTGTTCCCGGACGACGAGCTGCGCTTCGGCATGGTCGTCAACAGCAGCAGGCGCTCGCACAGCAAACCCGGGCTGGGGCTGGTGGAGGTCACCGGCACCGCCGATCGCGACGACCAGCGGGTTCTGCGGTTCACCTTCGTCGCCCTGTTCGGCACCCGCGACGCGCCCGGCCAGGACGGCTGAGTCAGCCGGTGAGCGCTCGGACCACGCCGGACGGGCTCGGGCGGCCCAGCTGCTCGGCCATCCAGGCGCTGGTCGCGGCCAGCGCGGCGAGATCCACGCCGTGCCCGATGCCGAGCCCGTCGAGCATCCACACCAGGTCCTCGGTGGCGAGGTTCCCGGTCGCCGACTTCGCGTACGGGCAACCGCCCAGCCCGCCCGCCGAAGCATCCACAGTGGACACTCCGAGCCGCAACGCCGCGCAGGTGTTGGACAACGCCTGTCCGTAGGTGTCGTGGAAGTGCACCGCCAGCCGCGAAACCGGCACGTCCGCCGCGGTGCACGCCCGCAGCACCGCCTCGACGTGCCCGGGCGTGGCCACGCCGATCGTGTCGCCGAGCGAGAGCTGGTCGCAGCCCATGTCCAGCAGCCTGCGGCCCGCCCGCACGGCCTGCTCGACCGGCACCGGCCCCTCCCAGGGGTCGCCGAACACCATCGACAGGTAGCCCCGCACGGTCATGCCCGCTTCGACCGCGCGAGTCACCACCGGCTCGAACATCGCGAACTGCTCGTCCAGGCCGCGGTTGAGGTTGCGGCGGCTGAAGGCCTCGGTCGCCGATGCGAAGATCGCGATGTCGGTGACCCCGGACTCCAGCGCCCGGTCCAGCCCGCGCGCGTTCGGCACCAGCACCGGATAGCGCACTCCGGAACGGGGTCGCAGGCCGGCCAGCACGTCGGCCGCGTCGGCCAGCTGCGGCACCCACTCCGGGCGCACGAAGCTGGTCGTCTCCACGACGGGCAGCCCGGCCGCGGCGAGCCGGTGCAGGAACTCGAGCTTCACCTCGGCTGGCAGCACGCCCTGCTCGTTCTGCAGGCCGTCCCGCGGGCCGACCTCCCAGATCGTGACCTCGGCGGGCAGCCCGGCCGGCTCCGGCGAGGGCACCCGCATCGGAAGGCCGAGCTCGGGCGCGCTCATCGCTGCTGCTCGCCGTGGTGCTCGTCCACGTCGTCGTTGACCTCGTGGTAGAGCAGGGTGTGCACCCGCTGCACACCGGGGATGTCGTCGAACTCCAGCGGCTCGTCGGAGGCGGACTCGACGATCAGCGTGCCGCAGCCGAGCATCCGGTCGGCCAGGCCCTGGGTGAACCGCACGCTGTTGATCCGCCACATCGGGATGTCCACGCCGGTGCGGGTGAACACGCCCTCGCGGACCATCAGCCGCCGCGAGGTGACCACGAAGTGCGTGGTGCGCCAACGCAGCAGCGGCGCGAGCGTCCACCAGACCACCAGGATCACGCCGACCACGGCGATCGCGATCCACGCGGGCAGGTGCCAGCTGTACTGCCCGGCCATCGCGGCGCCGTACGAACCGGCCCCGACGACCACCAAGAACAGCAGCACCGGGAAGAACAGCATCTTCCAGTGCGGGTGGGTGTGCACCACCACGTACTCGTCCTCACCGAGCAGGCTGTCCGGATAGGCCACCGGAGATCCCTCCCTCAATCACCGCCGCCGATCACGCTACCTTCCCGCGCGCCCTCCGCACGTGATCAGTTGGGGCGAAGGTGCACCACGTCGCCCGCGGAGACCGGTGTGCTGGCACCGTCCACGCCGCGCACCACCAACCGTCCCGACGGGTCCACGTCGGTGGCAACGCCGCGCAGGTCCTCGTTGCCCAGCTCGACCCGGATCCGCTGGCCGAGCGTGCCGCAAAGTCGCTGGTAGCGGTCCAGCAGGCCACTGGCCAGCACGTCCCCGTCCCGTTCCCGCCACTGCCGGTCGGCATCGGCGAACGCGCGGAGCAGGGCGACGGCGAACTCCTCGCGGTCCACCTCGGCGCCCTGCGCTGCCAGCGAGGTCGCGGGCAGCCCGCCCGCGCCGTGCGGCAGATCTGCGGCCTGCTGGTGCACGTTGATGCCCATGCCGAGCACGATCGCCATCCCGTCCGGCGCGGCGACCCCTTCGGCGAGGATGCCCGCGGCCTTCTGCCAGCGGTCGGCGTCGCCGAGCAGCAGGTCGTTCGGCCACTTCAGCTTGGCGGTGAGCCCGAACATCGCCTGCACCGTCTCGGCGAGCGCGACTCCGCCGATCAGCGGCAGCCACGCGATGGCCTCGCGCGGCACGGTGGACGGCCGCAGCAGCACGCTGACGTGCAATCCCTGACCGCGCGGGGAAACCCAGCCGCGGCTCAACCGGCCGCGCCCGGCCTGCTGCTCCTCGGCGAACAGCACCGTCCGGTCCGCCGCCCCGCGCCCGGCGGCCTGCACCAGGTCGGTGTTCGTCGACCCGGTCACGGTGACCACGTCCAGCGCCGAGTACGGGCCGTCTTCCACGAGTCGCTTGCGGAGGTTGTCGGCATCGAGCAGCACGGGCTCCATGCGCCCAGATTACGAGCACGCTCGACCGGGTCGTGCGCGACCTGGGCATCGGCCGGTTGCGCGCTCGTCGCCGCAGCAGTGCCGGTGCGAGGTCAGCTCGGGTATCGGAGCCCGAATCCCAGCGGGAACAGGGCGTCCTGGCCGTCGCCTTCGTTGATCGGCTGCTGGTCGAACGAGCGCATCCAGCTCATCGGCAGCTTCCCGGTCGGGTTGTGGTCGCCGAACAGCACGTCGGCCACCCCCTGCCCTTCGGACCCCGGCAGCCAGGACGCCAGCAGCGCGTTCCAGCCGTCCAGTTCACCGGCGACGTCCAGCGGCCGCCCGGAGACGGTCAGCACGACCACCGGGACGCCGGACTCGCGCAGCTTCGCGATGGTGGCGAGGTCTTCGTCGTCGAGACCGAGCCCGTCCGGCCGGTCGCCCTCGTACTCCGCGTAAGGGGTCTCACCGACCACCGCCACGGCCGCCTGGTAGCTGTCGTCGACGCCTTCTCCGTTGCGGGAGTAGTCGACCTGCGCACCGGGCGCGGACCGCCGGATGCCCTCGAGGATCGTGGTGCCCTCGGTGACGTCCCCGCTCCCGCCCTGCCAGGAGATCGTCCAGCCGCCGCTCTGGTTGCCGATGTCGTCGGCGTTCTTGCCCGCCACGAAGATCTTGCCGTCCTTGGCCAGCGGGAGCACCCCGTCGTTCTTGAGCAGCACCTGCGACTCGCGGACCGCTTCGCGCGCCAGCGCCCGGTGCTGCTCGCCGCCGACCTCGGGAAGGAGGTCGCGCTGGGCGAACGGGCGCTCGAACAGGCCGAGCTCGAACTTCTTAGTGAGGATGCGCCGGTTCGCGTCGTCGATGCGCGTCATCGGCACCCGGCCGGATTCCACCTCGGCGCGCAGGTAGTCCAGGAACTTCTCGTGCCGATCGGACATCATGATCATGTCCAGCCCTGCGTTGACCGAGGCGCGCACCTCCTCCGGCGTGAAGTCCTCCCGCCCGTCGATCTTGTCGATGGCGTCGTAGTCGGAGACCACGATGCCGCCGAAGCCGAGCTCGTCCTTGAGCACGTCGGTGACGAGGTAGCGGTTCGCGTGCAGCTTCACGTCGTTCCAGCTGCTGTAGGAGATCATCACCGAACCGGCGCCGCGCTCGATCGCCTCGCGGAACGGCGGCAGGTGGATCTCGCGCAGCTCCTGCTCGCTGATCTCGGCGTTGCCCTGGTCGTCGCCGCCGGTGGTGCCGCCGTCGCCGACGTAGTGCTTCGCGGTCGCCAGCACCGAGGACGGCGAACCGCCCAGGCGCTCGCCTTGCAGCCCGGTGACCGCGCTGCTCATCGCCGATGCCTGCTGCGGCGTCTCGCCGAAGGATTCGTAGGTGCGGCCCCAGCGGTCGTCGCGCGCCACGCACAGGCAAGGTGCGAAGTCCCAGTCGATGCCGGTGGCGGCGACCTCTTCAGCCGTCGCCGCGCCGATGCGCCGCACCAAGTCCGGGTCCGCGGTCGCGCCGAGCCCGATGTTGTGCGGGTAGATCGTCGCGCCGTGCACGTTGTTGTGGCCGTGCACCGCGTCCACGCCGTAGAGCAGCGGAATTCCCAGCGGCGTGGCCAGCGCCGCGCGCTGGTACTCGTCGTACATGTCCGCCCAGGCTTCGGCGGTGTTCGGCTCGGGCGCGGAACCGCCGCCGCTGAGCACCGAGCCGAGGCGGTACTGCGCCGCTTCCTGCGGCCCGGCGGCGACCCGCTCGGACTGCACCATCTGCCCGAGCTTGTCGTCCAGCGACATCCGCGACATCAGGTCCTGCACGCGTTCCGGCACGGGTGCGGCCGGGTCGCGGTAGCCGGGCTGCTCGGTGACCGCGGGCGTGAAACCGGCGGTGAGCAGCGCGGCCGCAGCGAGGCCGGTCACGGTCAGCGATGTCCGCAAACGTCGGCCCCGCATCGATCCTCCTCATCGAGAACGCATGTTCCGGGCGATTCCGCCATTCCGAACGTTAAGGAACGGTTCCCCGCGTTTCTTCCGCCGAACGGCCGCACCGGACTCCGGGAATTTCCCAACCGCATTTCCGCGGACGATCCGCGAGGATCGACCGCTGCACCTGCGAGGACGGCGAACGGTCCTTCTGGAGGAATGGCGGATCATCGGCAGCCACACTTTCGGCCGTGGCCGGGGTGCGCGCGCGGCGCTTAACCTGCCGGAAGATCATCGGAGGTGGCCGTGCCGGAAAAGTCGAAACGGCGGGGCGTGCTGCGCGCGCTGCTGTGCCCAGCCCTGCTGCTGCTCACCGCGACACCCGCGGTCGCAGCACCGGCCGCCCCGGCCCAACCGGAGCCGGTGCGCGAAACGGTGTGGGTGGACACCGGCCTCGACAACGACGGCGACGGCGCGACCGACCGGGTCGCCGCCGACATCGTCCGCCCGCCGACGGACCGGCCGGTCCCGGTGATCATGGACGCGAGCCCCTACTACTCCTGCTGCGGCCGCGGCAACGAGGACGAGCGCAAGACCTACGACGAGCAGGGCCGCCCGCAGGGTTTCCCGCTGTTCTACGACAACTACTTCGTGCCGCGCGGCTACGCGACGGTGCTGGTGGACCTGGCGGGCACGAACCGCTCCGAAGGCTGCGTGGACGTCGGCGGCGAGTCCGACGTGACCTCGGCGAAAGCCGTCATCGACTGGCTCAACGGGCGCGCGAAGGCTTACCAGCGCCCCACCGGCGGCGCCGAGGCGGACGCCGGCTGGTCCACCGGCGACACCGGCATGATCGGCAAGTCCTACGACGGCACGATCGCCAACGGCGTCGCCGCGACCGGTGTGGAGGGCCTGCGCACGATCGTGCCGATCGGGGCGATCAGCTCCTGGTACGACTACTACCGCTCGGACGGCGTCAGCTTCGGAACCGACCCGCGAGGGCTCGCCGAGAGCGTCGAGGAGGGCGGTGGCCGACCGGACTGCGGCCCGGTCAAGCAGCGGCTCGACGAAGGCGCACCGGCCAACGGCGACACGACGCCGATGTGGCGGCAGCGCGACTACGCACCGGACGCGGGCGAAGTCCGGGCCAGCGTGTTCGCCGTGCACGGGCTGGGCGACCTCAACGTCAAGACGATCCAGTTCGGGCAGTGGTGGGACGCGCTGGCCTCCCACGACGTGCAGCGGAAGGTGTGGCTGAGCCAGACCGGCCACGTCGACCCGTTCGACTTCCGCCGCGCGGAGTGGGTCGACACGCTGCACCGCTGGTTCGACCACTACCTCAAGGGCGCGGACAACGGCGTCGAGCACGAACCGGCCGCGAGCATCGAACGCGCCCCGGACGAGTGGTCCGACGAACCCGGCTGGTCCGGCGAGACCGCCGCGCCGACCACGCTGCACCCGGCTCCCGGCGAGTCCCCGGGACTGGGCGGGCTCGGCGTCGCGCCCGCGGACGGCCAGGAGTCGTTCACCGACGACGGACACAGCACCGAGTACGACTGGGCCGAGCATCCGGATCAGCCCGCGGCGAACCGGACGCTGTTCACCTCAGCGCCGTTGCAGCAGGACATGCGGGTCGCGGGCACCGGATCGGTGTCGGTGCGCGCGACGCCGGGCACCTCCAGCGCGCACCTGTCGGCGATGCTGGTCGACTACGGCCCGGCGACCACCCGCGACGCGCTGGGACCGGGTGAGGGCATCCGCACCCTGGACACCGAGTCCTGCTGGGGCGCGAACCGCCCCGGTGACGACGCCTGCTACCGGGACACCGAAGCCACGAAGTCCGATGTGGACTACCAGATCGTGGCGCGCGGCTGGGCCGACCTGGCCAACCACGAGTCGCTGTCGCAGGAGACCCCGTTGCAGCCGGGGAATCCGTACGAGATGACGTTCCGGCTGGGCACCACCGATCACGTCGTGCCTGCGGGGCACCGGCTCGGGTTGATCGTCGCGGGCACCGACGGATCCACGATCCAGCCTCCCGAGCAGCCCGGACGGGTCGATCTCGGGCTGGCGGGCACCTCGGTGTCGGTGCCGGTCGTCGGCGGCCCCGCGGCCGCGACCGCGGCCGGCCTGGCGGAGCAGCCCAGCAGCGCCCCGACCGTGCGGCCGGACCGCACCCCATCCCGCCCGACACCCCGCATCAACGGCGACATCCCGGAGTGAAGGACTCCGTCGCCGCGATAGGCCGAGCGACGGCCCCCATCGCTCACCTCCCATCCACACCGAAACCGACACGCACGCGCACCACCCGACCGGTGCCGATGGACTCCTCGGCCCCAATGGGCCGGGCTACGGTCCCCGTCACCACTCGATGGCTCCGGTCCGGGAGCTGCGCGAACCGCACCCGAACCACCCTCTAGAGTCGGGCCGTGCGTTTCGTGCTGGCCTCCGCCTCCCCCGCCCGCCTGTCCGTGCTGCGCGCCGCCGGGATCGAACCGGTCGTGCGGGTCTCCGGGGTGGACGAGGACGCCGTCGCAGCCGCGCTGGTCGATCCGGAACCCGCCGAGCTGGTCACCGCGCTGGCAGCGGCCAAGGCCGAAGCGGTCCGCGCAGGCGAGCAGGACGCGGTGGTCGTCGGCTGCGATTCGATGCTGTCGATGCACGGCGAGGTCGTCGGCAAACCGCACGATCCGGAGGTCGCGGCCAAGCGCTGGCGGCAGATGGCCGGCGGCACCGGCGAGCTGCTCACCGGTCACGCCGTGCTCAAGCTGCGCGGCGGCGAAGTCGTCGCCCGCGCCCAGGCGCACCGCACGACCGCGGTGCGCTTCGCCGAACCCACCGAGGCGGAGCTGGACGCCTACCTCGCCAGCGGTGAGCCGCTGCGGGTCGCGGGCGGGTTCACCCTCGACGGCCTGGGCGGCTGGTTCGTCGAAGGGGTCGACGGCGATCCGTCCAGCGTGATCGGCATCAGCCTGCCGCTGACTCGCGGGCTGCTCGCCGAGGTCGGCGTCCGCGTGACCGACCTCTGGACGTCCGGGACGGCGTGACCACCGGTGTGCGCACGGGTGAACGTGAGCACAATTCGGTTACCGCGGGATGGCGTGGGCGCTCGACCGGGTTACAACTGTCCGCGATGGGAAATCACCGGCATCTGACCTCTCGGCTGCACGTCGATCTGCGACGGCAGGCCAGCAGCGTCTGTCGCTGACCGTCCGCGCCCGGCCGTTCCCCTCGCGAGCGGTCCCGGCCTGATCCGCGCGACCCGCCGATCAGCCGCCCTCCCGGAATCCCCCGCGGCGATCTCCGCCGCACGTCCGCTCAGGAGACCCCTGTGTCCACCACTCCCGCGCCGAAGAGGCGACCGCGCTTCAACCCGCGAGCGTTCGCCGTCGCGGTCGTCGCATCACTCGTGCTCGGCGCCGTGCTCGGCTGGATCGCGAAGAGCACCGGCGCGCAATGGCTGATCACCGCGATGGACACCGTCGGGTCCACGTTCACCAAGCTGCTCACGTTCACCGTGCTGCCGTTGATCTTCACGGCGATCGTGGTGGGCATCGACAGCCTCCGCAGCGTCGGCGGCGGCAAGCTCGCCGCCCGGCTCGGCGGCAAGACCGCGATGTGGTTCGCGATCACCTCGCTGATCGCGGTGGTCATCGGGCTGGCCGTGGGCAGGTTCGTGCAGCCGGGCCAGGGCCTGGTGCTGGAACCCGACCCGGAGCGGCTCTCCGCCATCGGGCAGAAGACCCAGGGGTCCTGGCTGGACCTGCTCACCGGGCTGGTGCCGGAGAACCTGGTCAGCGCGTTCGCCGACGGGCAGACGCTGCAGGTGGTGTTCGTCGCGCTGATCATCGGTGCGGCCGCCTACAGCCTCGGCGACCGCGCGAAGCCGTTCGTCGAGTTCAACCGCTCGCTGTTCGAGGTGATCCAGCGGGTGCTGGGCTGGATCATCCTGCTCGCGCCGCTGGGCACGCTCGGGTTGATCGGCAACGCGGTGGCCACCTACGGCAACGAGTTCTTCGCCCCGCTGCTGAAGCTGATCGGGGCGACGTACCTGGGCTGCGCGCTCGTGCTGTTCGTGGTCTACCCGGTGCTGCTGCGGTTCGTCGCGCACATCAGTCCCCGGACCTTCTTCGCGAAGGCGTGGACGGTGCTGCAGTTCGCCTTCGTGTCCCGCTCGTCCAGCGCCACCCTGCCGCTGAGCAGGCAGACCGCGGAGAACCTGGGCGTGCGCGGTTCCTACGCGAACTTCGCGGTTCCGCTGGCCACGACCACCAAGATGGACGGCTGCGCAGCCGTCTACCCGGCGGTCGGGTCGATCTTCATCGCGAACCTGTTCAACATCCACCTCGGCCCGGTGCAGTACCTGACGATCGTGCTGGTCGCGGTGTTCGGCGCCATCGCCACGGCCGGGGTCACCGGCTGGTTCACCATGCTGACGCTGACCCTGAGCGCGCTCGGCTTCCCGCCCGAGGTGGTGGCCACCGGCATCGCCATCGCCTACGCCGTGGACCCGATCATGGACATGATGCGCACGATGACCAACGTGGCCGGGCAGATCGTGGTGCCCGCGGTCGTGGCACGCGGCGAAGGACTGATCGACGACGAGGTGCTGAACTCCCCGAGCGAGCCGCCGCTGCTGTCCCGCAGCCCTTCGGGCGCCGAGGCCTAGGGCCTGGCGAACAGCGGGAAAAATCGGTGTCGCGGAGTTCTCCGGCTGCGCGCGACGCCGCCTACGATGGCGGTGTGGGCAGCGGACGGAACCTTCGGGTGGGCGATGCCGAACGGGAAACCGCGATCAAGGCGCTGGGCGAGCACCTGACCGCGGGGCGGCTGGACGTCGGCGAGTACGACCAGCGCTGCGCCGACGCCGCCGCGGCCCGCTTCCAGTCCGACCTGCGGGCCCTGTTCGCCGACCTGCCGAACATGGTTTCGCCGCCGCACGCGCAGGCACCCGAGCCGCGTCGCCGCCGTCCGGTCGGCCGCATCCCGCTGGGCATCGTGCTGCTGCTGGTCTGCGTCGTGGGGGTGCTCAAGCCGATCCTGCTGCTGCCGCTGGCGGCCGCGGCCGCCGCGCTCGTCCTGCTGATGCGCCGCTGACGACTCGCGCGTGGCGCAAGTTCACCCGGAGCCGACGGCGCGTTGGTTACGGTGAGTGCCATGCACAGCTCGCGGACCCCGACTCGACGGGCGCGCACGGCCGCGCAGTGGGGCGGTGTGGTCGCCGCGGGAATGCTCACCGTTTCCGGTTGTGGCCTGCTGCGCTCGGAGAACACCGCGGAAACGACAGCTCCCCCACCGCCGCCGCCCGCACCGCCGACCACCAGCGCCCCGGCCCCGCTGCCGCCGCGGCCGTTCGAGATGAACATGGCCGGCGTGGACCCGTGCGACCTGCTCACCGAACAGCAGCGCGGGCAGCTGGGCTTCGACCGCGAACCGCTGGCCGACGCCGAGGCCGGTTTCGGCGATGCGCCCACTTGCAGCTTCCGCAACACCACGGCGAAGGTCGGCGCGCGGCTGTCGCTGATCACCACCGAGTCCATGGACGTGTGGACCGACGACACCGCGCAGGTGCAGGCGACTCCCGTGGTGCTGGGCGGCTTCCCGGCGCTGGTCATCAAGACCCCGGACCTGGACATGGCCTGCAACGTCGCGGTCGACGTCGCCGCGGGGCAGCACTTGGACGTGCTCTACCGCGACGACGGCGGCCAGCCGGCGCCGCCGCTGGACGCGCTTTGCGCGGGGGCGCAGCGGGTCGCCGAGAACGCGGTGGCCTCGCTCGCCGATCCCGCACCGCCGACCTCCGAGGAGACCTCCACCTCGGAATCGTCGTCCGGGGAAGCGACCACTTCGCGAGCACCGACCACGCCGCGGCCGACGGACTGAGCCACGCCGCACGCCGCCGCTCAGCGGCTCTTCTGTTCGGTGTGCGCTGCAGTCCTTCTGCTCCGGCGCAGCCGCCTGAACAACCGGCACCGGCCGACGCAGCACCAGCTCCGGAAGATCCGCAGTGTTGATACTCACCGCGTTTGGAGCACTCCCCACGGTGATGGTTGGTGATTAGAGTGAGCGCGGACGTTTTACCCGTGGGAGGGAACAACCCGTGCCGCTGCATTCAGGGGACGGCTCGCCGGATGTTCCGGCGCCGGGAGGCGCCGGCGGTTCCATGCGGGTCGAGCCCAGCGCCATTCCGAACCTCGTGAGTGCCTTGCAGTCCTCGCTGGACGCGGTGGGCGTGCAGATCGAGCACGCCATCACCGAACTGCGCATCCGCCCGTGGGCGGGTGATCCGGTCAGCAGCACCGCGGCCGAGCAGTTCAACCTCCGCTCGGTCGGCGGTGACCAGGACGCGCTGACCGCGCTGTGCGGCTACCGCGACCAGCTGCAGTCGGCCGCGGAGTCGCTGCGGCTGGCGAACCAGAACTACGTGGACATCGACGAGACCAACGCGGCCCGGCTCACCGGTGGGTGCTGAGATGCTCCCCGCCCGCAGGCCGCCTCGGACGGGAGGCCGCAGATGAGCGAGCACCGCTGGCAGGGCTACCGCCACGAGGAGCTCTACGAGCAGATCAACCAGGGTCCGGGTGCGGACGGCTCGACCGACTCGGTGCGGCGCTGGAGCGAGCTGACCCGCGCTCTCGGCGAGATCGACGGCGGTATCGCCGCGGCGCTGAACTCGGCTATGGCCGGTTGGGAAGGCGACGCGGCGGACAGCGCCCGCGGCGGGTTGCGCCCGCTCGGCGACTGGGCCGCCGAGGCGCAGGCCGCCGCCGAGGTGATGCGCGACCGCGCCGAGCAGCAGGCCGCATTCGTCGGCAAGGCGCGCGCGGACATGCCGCAGCCGACGCGGGTGACCTCGGAAGACCCGGGTTCGGCCGTGACCGGCCTGGTGCACCTGTTCGGCGGGCAGACCGACTACGAGGTGCAGGAGGCCCGGCGCGACGCGGCCGAGCAGCGCGCGTTCGAGGTGATGCGCACCTACGAGGGCGCCACGCAGGCCAACACCACCTCGCTGGCCTCGTTCACGCCGCCGCCGCAGGTCGTGGTGGACGGCCCGGCGGCGGCACCGGGCGCGGCGAAGGGACCGGGGCAGCAAGGCATCACGATCAGCTGGCACAACGCCGCGATCGCGCCGCCCGGCGTCCCGGGGTCCGCGTCGGCGCCGAGCGGCAGGCAGTCCGGGCGCGGCGGATCGGGCCGCGGCGGATCGCGCACCGATCAGCACAAGGGCGGCGGGCACACCGGGAGTTCCCGGTCCCGACGACGCGACGACGACCAAGTCGACCGGAAGGTCACCGAGCAGTTCGGCAGCCCCGGCGGATTCTTCGACGAGCAGCAGACCTTGTCCCGCCCCGTGATCGGCGGGGATCCGGGTTGACGACCGGAGCACCGGGCCGCGAGCTGTCGGCCCTGGAGTTCGACGTGCTCACCGAACACCTTGGCGTGGCGGCGGTTCCGCTGGTGCTGCGGGTGCACTCGCCGGGCCGCACCCACCGCGAACGGGCCGAGCTGGTCGATTCGGTGTGGCGCGGACTGGCCGACCGGAACCTGGCCGGCGGCGGCGAGCTGAACCGGGGACTCGCCCGGCTGCTGCGCCTGCTCGACCACCCGACGTCCGAAGTGGACGGACGGTTGTGGTGCGGCCGCAGCGTGCGCGTGTTCGCCGGCGCCCGCGGCGAGGACGGCGTGCTGGTCACCAAGGACGGCGATGCGTTGCGCGTGCGGCGCGCGGCGGCGACCGCCGTCGCGCGGGAGGCGGTTTCGGTGCTGCCCCCGGCGCAGGCCGGCCCGGGACGTTCCGTCGCGGTGCGCAGCGCCGACCTCGACGCGGCGGCGGCCGAGACCGGCGGCGACGTCGAAGCGCTGGAGCAGGAGCTGCGCCGCAGGGGCGTGCGCGCCGACGACGCGGAGGACCTGACCGCGATGGTCCGCGGAGCCGGATCGCGCGGGCAGTTCGGCGCCGCGGCGCGGGACGGGACCGGCAGGCGGGTGCGGGCCGAGCGGGTGGTCGCCTTCTTCGACACCCCGCACGGCCGCTACGCGCAGCTGCGCCGGGACTCCCCGTCCGGCGACCCGTGGAGCACCATCGCCCCCGCCGACGACCGGCGGATGATCGCGCTGGTCGAAGAGCTGCGCGGCGAGCTCACCGGCCACGCGGACGGTTTCGGGTCATAAGCCTTCGACCGCGCCGAAATGCCCATCGCTTTCGGCGTGACCCGGCGTGCACGCGAAAGGGACCGCTCGCCCCTGCTGGGGACGAACGGTCCGCTCACTTCGATCTCGCGCCTTCGGGTCGACCGCGCAGCGATGACCGGGTACGCGACCGGCACCGCTGCGCAGCTGCTCCCGAACGTCGCGGCTCAGGCGATCGGTTCGGTGAGGTCCGGCCGGGCTTCCGGCGCCGCCGAACGCTTGGCGTCCGCAGCCTGGTCGTCCGGCTGGGTCTGCGAATCCCGCTCGGCCTCGACCCGCGCCGTGTACACCTCGATCTCGCGCGCGATCCGCTGCTCGTCCCAGCCGAGCACCTCGGCCATCAACCGGGCGACCGGCTCGGCCGACTCCACGCCGCGGTGCGGGGTCTCGATGCTGATCCGCGTGCGCCGGGTCAGCACGTCCTCCAGGTGCAGCGCGCCCTCGTGCGTGCACGCGTAGACCACCTCGGCCTTGAGGTAGTTCTGCGCGGCCGGGATCGGCTTGAGCAGCTCCGGGTTCTCGATCGACGGCGCCAGCACCTCGTGCACCTGCGAGCCGTAGCGGTCCAGCAGGTGCCGGATGCGGTACGGGTGCACCCCGTGCGCCGCGGCGATCTGATCGGCCTGGTTGACCAGCGCGTGGTAGCCGTCCGCGCCGAGCAGCGGCACCCGGTCGGTGATCGACGGCGCGATCCGCCCGGACAGGTCCGGCCCGATCGCGTCGACCGCGTCAGCCGCCATGACCCGGTAGGTCGTGTACTTGCCGCCGGCGATCGCCACCAGACCCGGGGCGACCCGGGCGACGGCGTGCTCGCGGGAGAGCTTCGAGCTCTCGTCGCTCTCCCCCGCCAGCAGCGGCCGCAGGCCCGCGTACACGCCCTCGATGTCCTCGTGCTTCAACGGCGTGGCCAGCACGGTGTTGACGTGTTCGAGGATGTAGTCGATGTCCTTCTTGGTCGCCGCCGGGTGCGCCAGGTCCAGGTTCCAGTCGGTGTCGGTGGTGCCGACGATCCAGTGGCTGCCCCACGGCACCACGAACAGCACCGAAGTCTCGGTGCGCAGGATCAGCCCGGACTCCGAGACGATCCGGTCCCGCGGGACGACGATGTGCACGCCCTTGCTGGCCCGGACCCGGAACCGGCCGCGGCTGCCGGAGAGCCGCTGCAGCTCGTCGGTCCACACCCCGGTCGCGTTGATCACGGCCTGCGCGCGGACCTCGGTCTCCTCGCCGGTCTCGGTGTCGGTCAGGCGCACCCCCGCGACCCGGTCGGCTTCCTGGAGGAAGCCGCTGACCTGGGTGGAAGTGGACACGACCGCGCCGTAGCGGGCGGCGGTGCGCGCGACGGTCATGGTGTGCCGCGCGTCGTCGGACTGGGCGTCGTAGTAGCGGATGCCACCGACCAGCGCGTTGCGCTTCAGCGCCGGGACCATCCGCAGCGCACCGGCCCTGCTGAGGTGCTTCTGCCCGGGCACCGAACGCGCGCCGCCCATCGTGTCGTACATCAGCAGACCGGCCGCGGTGTACGGGCGCTCCCACACGCGGTGGCTCAGCGGGTACAGGAACGGGACCGGCTTGACCAGGTGCGGAGCGATCCTGGTCAGCATCAGCTCGCGCTCCCGCAGCGCCTCCCGGACCAGCGAGAACTCCAGCTGCTCCAGGTAGCGCAGCCCGCCGTGGAACAGCTTGCTGGACCGGCTGGAGGTGCCCGCGGCCAGATCGCGGGCCTCCACCAGCGCGACCCGCAGCCCGCGGGTCGCCGCGTCCAGCGCGGTGCCCGCGCCGGTGACGCCGCCGCCGATCACGACGACGTCGAAGTCCTCGGAGCTCAGCCGCTGCCAGTTGCGTTCCCGATCGGACGGGCCGAGCCTGCCCCCGGCAGCCTCGGACGCGCGCGTCGCCTCGCTCGCGCCGGCGTTCGCGGATGATTTGTCGTCGTGGGACACCAGGCGTCCTCCTCGCTCGAATCGCGATCACCGCCGACCCGCGCCCGCTCGGCACGTCCAGCGATGGTCATCATGCCCGGCCTGCGTCCTGCACGCCTGCCGCGCCGTTGCTGGTCGGACCCGGTTGCGGGTCCTCTTTCGCCGTGTTCGCGCCGATCTCCGCGGTGCGCCGGACGGTGGCGCCGCGCTCGCGCAGCACCTCGATGTCCGCTTCGCGCGTGTGCGAGTCGACGATCACGATGTCGAAGTCCTCCGCTGGCGCGACCGCGTGCAGCGCGCGCCTGCGGAACTTGGTGTGGTCGACGTAGAGCACTCGCCGGCTGGCCGCGGCGAGCATGGCCTTCTTGAGCTGCACCATCTCCTGCTGCGGGTAGCAGCAGATGCCGTCGGTGACCGCGGAGACCGACATGATCGCCTGGTCGACGCGCAGGCCGCGCAGCGCGTCCAGCGCCATGCCGCCGACGAAGGCGTCCGCCCACGGCAAGTAGTCGCCGCCGATCGAGATCAGGTGCACGCCCTGCTGCCCGGCCAGTTCGCCGAACACGCCGCGGTGGTTGGTCACCACGGTCAGCGGAGTCCGCTCCGGCAGCTTCCGCGCCAGGTAGACGCCGGTGGTGGAGTCGTCGAGCACCAGGGCCTGCCCGGGTTCGACGAGTTCCGCGGCGGCACCGGCCAGCTCGTGCTTCTCCGCCTCGTTCTGCTGCATCCGGTATTCCGAAGCCGCCTCGTACAGCAGCGAGGAGGCCGCGGAGACGTAGCCGCGGTTGCGGTGCACCAGTCCCTGGGATTCGAGGTCCGCCAAGTCGCGGTACACGGTCATCGCGCTGGCGCCCACGGTGGCCACCAGGTCGTCGATGCGCAGCGTCCCTTCGGCCATCACCAGCTCGGTGATGCGCCGCCGCCGGTCCTGCTGCTTGCCGGACGGGCGCCTGCCGGATGTCGCGGACATCGATGTCCCCCTCACCGCCGTATCCCCAGCGGGGACTTCCTGCATCGGGTGCCCATCCTCCTTGCCGAGCCCGTCGGCTGGCCCCGCGCCTCTCGGCACGGACGGAGCCGACCGCAGCTACACCGTCTTATTCGATAAAAACACCATCCTGAACCTATTGCAATGTTTGTTTTCACAAGTCTAATGTGACCGTGTTCTCCGGCGCGGTCCGAGCGCCGGAGCAGCTCCAACGGAGGAGGCCGACGCGCCGATGCGCACCCGTCGACCGCTCGCAAGCGCGGGCCGTTCGAGCCGATCACCCGGGGCCTCCCCGGTACCCACCTCGGACATGAGCTGCACTCGACCGCGCCGACGGCGCCGCGATTGAGGGGATCGGAATGAACCTCGGCGAGATCTTCCTGTGGGAGATGCTGGGCACGGCCATGCTCACCCTGCTCGGGTGCGGTGTGGTCGCGAACGTGACGCTGCGCCGGACGCTCGGGAACAGCGGCGGATGGCTGCTGGTGAACTTCGGCTGGGGCTTCGCGGTCTTCGCGGGCGCCAGCATCGCCGCGCCCACCGACGCGCACATCAACCCGGCGGTGACGTTAGGGCTCGCGGTGGACGGTCAAGTGCCCTGGTCACAGGTGCCCACCTACATCGTCGCGCAGATCGCCGGCGGCGTCCTCGGCGCCGTGCTGTGCTGGGCCGCCTACAAGCTCCAGTTCGACACCCACGACGAGCCTGCCCAGACCGGCGGCATCTTCTACACCGCTCCGACCGTGCGCAACGCGCCGTGGAACCTGGTCACCGAGATCATCGGCACCTTCGTGCTGGTGTTGTGGATCATCCAGACCCCCGGCTCGGAGCGCGGCCCGGACGGATCGATGGAGTTCGGCAACGACGCGCTGGGTTACGCGGCGGTCGCCTTCATCGTCATCAGCATCGGGGCGTCGCTCGGCGGCCCCACCGGGTACGCCATCAACCCGGCCCGCGACCTCGGCCCGCGGATCGCCTACGCGCTGCTGCCGATCCGCGGGAAGGGCTCCGCGGACTGGGGCTACTCGTGGATCCCGATCGCCGGGCCGATCATCGGTGGCGTGCTGGCCGGGGCGCTGGCCTCGGTGCTGCCGGCCACGTGAGCGAGCCGGCGGGCGCGCGGTACCGCCACGCCCGTAGGCGGGCGGTACCGCCGACCGCGGGCCCGCCGGGCTGCCATGCCCGCGGCACGTTCCCCGGGTGACACTGACCCCCGCCACGCGCGAACCCGCAGGAAACCTCCGAAAAGGACGACACCATGGCCTCCTACGTCGCCGCGATCGACCAGGGCACCACCTCCACCCGCTGCATGATCTTCGACCACTCCGGCCGGACGGTGGCCGTCGACCAGGTCGAACACCGGCAGATCTTCCCGAAGGCGGGCTGGGTCGAGCACGATCCCGAGGAGATCTGGAGCAACACCCGGCAGGTGTGCGCGGGGGCGCTGGCCAAGGCCGACCTGGTCAACTCCGAGATCGCCGCGGTGGGCATCACCAACCAGCGCGAGACGACGGTCGTGTGGGACAAGGCCACCGGCAAACCCGTCTACAACGCGATCGTCTGGCAGGACACCCGCACCGACTCCATCGTCAGCGAACTCGCCGCCGACGGCGGGCAGGACCGGTTCCACCAGCAGACCGGGCTGACCCTGTCGCCGTACTTCTCCGGCACCAAGATCCGCTGGATCCTGGACAACGTCGACGGCGTGCGCGCCCGCGCGGAGAACGGTGAGCTGCTGTTCGGCAACATGGACACCTGGGTGCTGTGGAACAGCACCGGCGGCCCGGACGGCGGGCTGCACGTCACCGACCCGACCAACGCTTCCCGGACCCTGCTGATGGACCTGGAGAAGCTGGAGTGGGATCCGGAGATCTGCCGCCAGCTCGGCGTGCCGATGTCGATGCTGCCGGAGATCCGCTCGTCCTCCGAGGTCTACGGGCACTTCCGGGAACGCGGCGTGTTCGGCGGCCTGCCGATCGCCGGCATCCTCGGGGACCAGCAGGCGGCCACGTTCGGCCAGGCGTGCCTGTCGCCCGGCGAGGCCAAGAACACCTACGGCACCGGCAACTTCCTGCTGCTCAACACCGGGACCGAGCGGGTGCTCAGCGAGAACGGGCTGCTCACCACGGTCGGCTACAAGATCGGCTCCAAGGACACGGTGTACTGCCTGGAAGGTTCCATCGCGGTCACCGGGTCGCTGGTGCAGTGGCTGCGGGACAACCTCGGGCTGATCGGCAGCTCGCCGGAGATCGAGCAGATCGCGCGGACCGTGGACGACAACGGCGGCGCGTACTTCGTGCCCGCGTTCTCGGGACTGTTCGCGCCGCACTGGCGCTCCGACGCGCGCGGCGCGATCGTCGGGCTCACCCGGTTCGTCAACCGCGGGCACCTGGCGCGGGCGGTGCTGGAGGCGACCGCGTTCCAGACCCGCGAGGTCATCGACGCGATGAACGCCGACTCCGGGGTGCCGCTGAAGTCGCTGAAGGTGGACGGCGGCATGGTCGGCAACGAGCTGCTCATGCAGTTCCAGGCCGACATCCTCGGGGTCCCGGTGATCCGGCCGACGGTCAGCGAGACCACCGCGCTCGGCGCGGCCTACGCCGCCGGGCTCGCGGTCGGCTTCTGGAGCGGCGAAGAGGACATCCGCTCGAACTGGGCCAAGGACCGGCAGTGGGACCCGCTGATGGCCGAGGACCGGCGCGCCGCCGAGTACCACCAGTGGCAGAAGGCCGTCACCAAGACGTTCGGCTGGGTCGAATGATCCGGTTCCACTGAAAACGTTCGCCGCGCCCGGCCGAGTGCCCCGGACGGACGCGGCGAATTCCGGCGGCGTGCTCGCGCCCCGCTGCTTTCCGGCGGCGACGCGAGCACGCCGCCGTTTTTGCGTTCACCGGAGTGCGTTTCCGACGCAATAAGACCTCAGCTGCAGCAACGAGACGACCCCAATGCGTGGGTACTGTGGGCCGAGTGGTGGGATCACCAGGACTGACTCTGAGCGCACAGCGATGAAATAGGACAAGTGATCCCGGACTCCCCTACACGGGATTCCGGGATCTCCGCCATCCGTATCATTCGCACCGCGGCGATCCGCCAGCAGCTTCACCACCTGGCGCTGTGGCACTTCCGTCGATCCCGGAAACAGGGCTTCCGGACGTTGCGGAAATGATCTGCGCAAGCAGCGGATCCGTCGACTCACCGGTCTCGTGCTTCGCACTGGAAACCTGCTGTCCTGTGAATTCTCAAGGCCACGGCGTTGGTGGTGACCGGCTCACGAGCTGCGCTGCGCGGCCTCCGATGCCGCCAGGCGCCACACCAGCTGAACACCGGTGCAGGCCGGCGCTGGCGGATCGGTCGCGTCGCGGCGGTCGACCTGGGTGAACCCGAGCGCTTCCGGGATGGCGCGACTGCGCAGGTTGGCCTCGTCGTGCACGATCTCGACGTGGTCGGCGCCGATCCGGAAGGCCTCGTCCACCAGCGCCCGCGCCGCCCGCCGCACGATGCCGCGGCCCACGTGATCGCGGTGCAGCCAGTAGCCGATCTCCAGTCCGCCGGGACCGATCCGCGCCATCAGGCTGGCCGAACCGATCACTTCCGAGCCCGGCCCGAGCACCGCGTAGTCGAACGCCTTGCCCTGCTCCCAGTCGCTGCGGCTGTTGCTGACGAAGTCCGTGGCCGTCTTCAGGTCGTACTCGGAGGTCGCCCACGGCATCCACGGCCTCAAATGCTCCAGCGACTCGGTCACCACCCGAAACGCAGCGGCGGCGTCCTCCAGACGCCACCGGCGCAGGTCCACCCCGTCGTGGTGCAACTGCTCGTTCGGCTTCTTCATGTCGGCGGAGTGTTCACCAAAACGCGGCGGCGGGATACCGGTTTTTCCGGTGATCCCGCCGTCCGCGTGGTCAGCGCAGCTGCTGCTCGGCGACATCGGCGGCCCGGCGCACCCCGCCGGCTTCCCGGATCTCGTCGCGCACCGCGCGCAGCCGGGAAGCGATCGCCGGATCACCGGTCACCTGCTCCAACGCTTTGCGCAGTGCTTCGGGCGTGGCATCAGCGCTCGGCAGGTGCGCGCCCAGCCCGAGTTCGGCGAGCCGTGCGGCGTTGGCGAACTGGTCCGCGGCTTGCGGCACCGCGATCATCGGGACGCCGTGGTACATCCCCTCCGTCGTGCCGCCCATCCCGGCGTGCGTGATGAACGCCGCGGCTTGCGACAGCACGCTGAGCTGCGGCACCCACCGGTGCACTTCCACGTTCGGCGGGATCGGGCCGAGATCGGCCGGTTCGACGACCTTGCCGATGGTCAGCACCACCCGCCAAGCCAGCTCGTCGAACGCGGCCAGGCAGCTGCGGTAGAACTCGGGTTGGTCGGTGTAGGCGGAGCCCATCGAGATCAACAGCACCGGCCGGTCGTCCGGTGCTTCCCAATGCCCCTGGAACGCCCGCTCGGTGAGCATCGGGCCGACGAAGGTGTATTCGTCGCCGACCGATTCGCCGCAGTACTGGAACGAGCGCGGAATCGTCACGATGCAGCGCTGCGGGCTCATCGTCCGGAACCTCATGTCCACGCCCTCGTCCGCGAAGAACGTGTCGGCTCGTTCCCAGACCGCTCGCATGGCGGGAGTTTCCTCCCAGCCGAACTGCTCCTCGAAGCCCTCGAACGCGACGTGCGTGGGCGACAGGCACAGCGCAGGAACGCCCCACTGCTCGGCCAGCACCGGCGCTTGCAACGCACCGATGTCGTAGATGACCAGGTCCGGGCGGTCCGCGTCGTAGCTCGCGGCGAGCTGCGGATGCACCGAGATCATCTCTTCGACGAACAGCAGCACCGCGGCTGCCTGGTCATCCGGCCATTCCTGCTGGGTCGACGCGGCGGGCAGCGTCGACTCGTACAGCACTACCTCGGCCCCGGCTTCCGCGATCTGCGGGGCGAAATCGGTGGTCGTGGCATATGTGACCCGGTGGCCGCGGGCCACCAGCTCGGTCACCAGCCCCAGTCCCGGGTTCACGTGGCCGTGCGCGGGCACGGCCATGAACGCGATGTGCGCGCGGCGGTTATTCAGCACCTTGACTCACTCCAAGCCGATAAGGGAGCCGCTGCATCGAGCGGCCGAGGACGTGGAGACGTGCCGTGGACGCAAGCGCCGACCGCGTAGTCGGCGCGCGTCAACACGGACGCTGTGCAGTCACAAAAAGAACAGGTGCATGAATGAGACCGTAACCGCGCCGCCGAAACCCTGTCATCAGATTATCCGGGCTCACCCCGCCGGCTAGTCGCCGTTCTCGCGCGCCGCAGGTGATCACCGGGATGCCCCTGTACCGGTGACCACCTGCGGTTTCTCCCCCGACGGACACAAAGTTACGCGGGTGCGGGGCGCCGCAGGATCGGCCGAAGTGCCGCGGAAAAGTCGATCGATCGGCCATCTGGCCAGCGGACCGGCGGGGATTCTCATACTTTCGGCCGACATTCGCCGCGGGTGCACCCGAGGCGAACCCCGTCCAGTGACTGGCGGGACGGGCAGCACCGGACCGTCCGGCAGCGAGTCGGGCAACGAGCGGGACGCGCAGCGAGTCAACGCGAGGTCCGAACCGCTCATGCCGGGTGCGCAGCAAGGACGCGCGCTGTCTCCCATGCGCCCAGAACGACGGTCAGCCGCCGAGCGATCAGGCGCAGGGCGTTCGTTCCGGAGGGTCAGGCGCCGGGCCGCTGCTCGGCAGGCAGCTGACAGGCCGGCGTGGCACCTGGCAGCCGGTGGCGGTTGGCTGAAACCCAGCGATACGCCAGGTCAGCAAGGGTCCGCAGCACCGGAGCCGAGATCAGCACGCCGAGCACCGACCACGGCACGCCGCAATGCTTGAGCAGTTCGGCCACCGCACGCGCCCCACCGAACACGCGACCTTCCTCGTTGACCCAGAGCACCTCGTGCCGCGCCCGCTGCTCGGTGGTGCGCAACGCGGCGAGGTCGGCCTCCTGCCAGGGCGTCAGCTCCGCGCGCAGCGGCAGCTTTTCGGCCAGCCGCACGCTGCGCGTGCAGAAACCGCAGTCACCGTCGTAGACCAGAACCGGTGTGGACATAACCGTGCAACCTCCCGTGCTTCCCGAGCCCGGCTTCCCGAACCGCGGGCCGCGAAAACGACCGCTCGGTGCGGAGGCGGTCCGGACGATCGAACCGGACGAGCGCGTACCCGGTCAGTCGAGGTCGTCGTGGCGCATCAGCTGGCGCCCGGCCTCGGTCAGCGAGCCCGTCAGCGACGGGTACACCGAGAACGTGTTCGCCAAGTTGTCCACGGTGATCTGGTTCTGCACCGCCAGCGCGATGGGCAGCACGAGTTCGCTGGCGTTCGGCGCGACGACCACGCCACCGACGACGACACCGGTCTGCGGGCGGCAGAACACCTTCAGGAAACCCCGCCGCAGACCTTCCATCTTGGCCCGCGGATTCGTCGCCAACGGCAGTTTCACCGTCCGCGCGGGGACTTCGCCGGAGTCGATCGCCTGCTGGCTGATCCCGACCGTTGCGATCTCGGGATGGGTGAACACGTTGGCCGCGACCGTTTTCAGCTTGATCGGGCTGACGCCCTCGCCCAGCGAGTGCCACATCGCGATGCGTCCCTGCATCGCCGCCACCGACGCCAGCAGCAGCAGACCGGTGCAGTCGCCCGCCGCGTACACCCCGGGAACCTTCGTGCGGGACACCCGGTCCACCGGTACGTAGCCGCCGCCGTCGGTCTCCAGGCCGATTCGGTCCAGCCCGATGTCACCGGTGTTGGGCACCGAACCCACGGTCATCAACGCGTGGCTCGCCTCGACCTGCCTGCCGTCGGCGAGGTGCACCAGCACGCCCTTGTCGGTGCGCTCCACTCGTTCCGCACGGGCGTGCTTGACGACCTCGGTACCGCGCTCGGCGAAGACCTCTTCCAGCACGCCTGCCGCGTCGGCGTCCTCGTGCGGCAGCACCCGGTCCCGGCTGGAGACCATGGTGACCTTCACGCCCATCTCGGTGTAGGCGGAGGCGAACTCGACGCCGGTGACACCGGACCCGATGACCGCCAGGTGATCCGGCAGTTCCGGCAGGTCGTAGAGCTGCCGCCAGTCCAGGATGCGTTCGCCGTCCGGCACCGCGCCGGGAAGCACCCGCGGCGTGGCACCGGTGGCGATCAGCACCACGTCGGCGACCAGCTCGTCCACTCCGCCGTCGAGGCGTTCGACACCGATGTGGTGCTGGGCCAAGCCGGTTGCCGGGTTGGTGAATCGCGCCCGGCCGGCGATGACCTGCACACCTTCCCGGCGCACCCGCGAGCGGATGTCCGCGGACTGCGCCAGCGCGAGCCCCTTGACCCGGCCGTGCACCACGGCGACCTCGGGCTCGATGCCGTCCGCGACCGCACGGATGCCCAACTCACCGGCGTCGCGCACGGCCGACCTGGCCCCCGCGGAAGCGATGAAGGTCTTCGAGGGGACGCAGTCGTAGAGCACGCACGCACCGCCGAGGCCATCCGGCTCCACCAGCGTCACGTCGGCCCCGTTCTGCGCTGCGACCAGAGCCGCCTCGTAGCCCGCAGGCCCGCCTCCCATGATCACGATGCGGGTCACTTCTGCGTTCCTCCCGTGCTCCGTGCCTTGTGGGCGCCGGGCTCACCGTACGCCGCGCGGACCGTCACCGATCCGGGTGGTACCGGCGATTCGCCGGTTTCCGGAACCCCGACGCGCAAGCGGTGACGTGGTCCACTCCGACATCCGGCACAACGATCGCTACCCTGTGGGACGTGCCGCTGTACGCCGCGTACGGGTCCAACATGGACCCGGCCCAGATGATGGACCGAGCCCCGCATTCGCCGATGGCGGGAACGGGCTGGCTGATGGACTGGCGGCTGACCTTCGGCGGTGAGGACTACGGCTGGGAAGGCGCGCTGGCGACGATCGTCGAGCACCCCGGCGAGCAAGTGTTCACCGTGCTTTACGACGTCAGCCCCGAGGACGAACGACAGCTCGACCGCTGGGAAGGCTCCGAGCTGCAGATGCACAAGAAGCTGCGGCTACGCGTGCAGACACTCGACGGTCCGGTGCTGGCCTGGCTCTACGTGCTGGACGCCTACGAGGGCGGGTTGCCGTCCGCGCGCTACCTCGGCGTGATGGCCGACGCGGCGGAGGCCGCGGGAGCTCCCGAGGACTACGTGGAGAAGCTGCGCATCCGTCCTTGCGGGAACGTCGGACCCTGATTCCACCCGCCCCGCTGGGCGAGAACCGCCGCCGCACACCGCGCGTGCGGTGATCACACGATCGCCACACGTCGGTGGAGAGGTCGACCTGGTCCAGGCGGACGGCGGAACGATCTCCCAGCAGCAGCGGCGCGAGCGGATCCGGCGGGAAGTGCTCGCACACGGCCGCGTGCGCATCGAAAGCCTCGTCGAGCAGTACGGCGCCAGCGGCATGCCCATCCGCGCCGTGCCGCTGACCGACTTCGACGCGGTCGATTTCGTTGTCCCGGAACCGCTGGCCGAATAGCTGCGCGGGTCCGGAGTGCACTCGGAGATCGCCGGCAGCCGACCGCGAGCGCAGGCTCCGCACGGGCCAGGGCGGCTCCGGGCCGCCCGGGAACAGGCAGCCGGCTACCGGACTCGCTGCTGCAACCGGTCCACCGCCCCGGGCGCTTCCGCCAGCGAGAACACGGCGATGTCCGGCTCGCGCAGCTGCTGCTGCGTCGGATCCGGTGGAGCTTCGCCGCGCACCACCCAAACCGTGCGCATCCCGAGCTGCTGTGCACCGCGCACGTCGGAGTCCAGGCGATTGCCGACGTGCACCGCGTGCTGCGGAGCCACCCCGGCCTGCCGCAGCGCGTGCCGGAAGATGGCCGGGTCCGGTTTGGCCGCTCCCACCAGCTCGGAGATCGCCCAGAAGTCGATGAACCCGGCGACTCCATCGCGCCGCAGCGCGTCCAAGACGACCGCGCGCTGGTTGGCGACCACCCCCAGCCGGTACCGCTCGGACAGTTCCCGCAGCGCGGGCAGCACATCCGGGTGCAGCGCCGCAGGCGGGTAGAACCAGTAGCTCTCCGCCCGGTCGGACAACCGCTCGCGCTGCCCGGGTCCGAGGAAGTGCTCGGCGATCGCGGTTCGCAGCGAACCGCTCTGCGACTGCCGCCGGGCGTCGTAGACCTGCTGGAACTCGGCTTCCACGAGCACGCCGCCGTTCTCCGCGACCAGCTCGCAGGTCGCGCGCAGCAGCGCCTCCCGATACCAGGAGTCGTCGTAGATCGGGCCGCCGACGTCGAGCAGCACCAACTCGATCCGCCCGCCGCGCGTCGAATCCGGAGCGTGCGAGTCCGTGTCCGCCGCGCACCGCCCGGTATTCGCATCCGTGGCGGAGGGAGCCCGTCTCGTGCCGTGGTCCACCTGAACCTGCCCGGAACCGGCTGACGACCGCGGGGCTTCTCGCGACACTTCGCGACCTCCTAGTCCCGGTGACGCGCCCGGGCCGACTACGCGCGAAACGTCGCACTGCGGCACGGGCTCGGTTCGGCGAGCCGGGTCCATCGCCGAACATAACGCATCTGACTGCATTCATCACAAGGCGACATGTGACGTTCCCGGCGGCGCTCATCCCTGAACTCCCGCCGACGCGGCGTGGATCCGGGCCACCACCGGCATCGCACCCGAGGGGCTGGTGCGCGCCAAGTCCAGCAACTCCGCGGCACGACGAGTACCGCGGCGATCGTTCCTGCGGGCCACCTGTTCGGTCACCGCGGATCGGAACCGCAGCGCGGCACCGCCGAGCACCGCCATGGCCTGCTCCAGGCAAGCCAGCGCAGTGCGCGGCGGTCCGGTGCACAGCAATTCGGCCAACGCGGCGTCCAATGTGTACACCCGCAGTCCGTCGAGTTCGAGCACATCGGACTCGCGGATCCACGCTTGGCGTACCACCAGTCCCGACGACGGCCGTGGCTGCTGGTCGTAAGGCACCGTCACGTGCAAGGAGTCAGCACCATCGGCCTCGGTGCAACCGTGCATGGCAACAGCGGTCGGCCCGGACAGGACCGCGTGCGGTCCCGCGCGCAGCAACGCCGCCTCGGCCCGTACCGCTGGTTTCCCGGCGAGCCCGGATGGTGCGGCGACGCCGGGAACGATCTCGACCCAGGTTCCGTCACCGAGCAACGCGCGCAGTGCCTCCGCACCTAATACGTGCTCAGCCGCGGGCACGGTCAACGCACCGTGCCTGGATCCTGCGGGGACGGCCTCGGCGCCCGGATCGCGGAGATCGGAGCGCTCGGCATCGCCGGGTTCCGGCCGCGGCACGTCCGCGTCCGGGCGGGAAGGTGAATGGCTCAGGGAAGCTCGTGCGAGCAGGTTCGCGGTCATACTTGATAGAGGCCGCGAACCTCCGCACAGATACATCCCGATCGGGTGAGTGCCATCCGGCCGGGCCGGCTCACTCCGCCAAGGCCGCCAGCGCGGTCCCCACCATCACGCGGATTCCCACCAGCAGCGCACGCTCGTCGAGATCGAACGTCGGCTGGTGCAGGTCCCGCGCCCGCGCCTGCCCGGAACGAACTCCGAGCCGCACGAACGACCCCGGCACGTGCTCCAAGTACCAGCCGAAGTCCTCCCCGCCGGAAGACTGCGGCGTACCCGTCACCGCGTGCTCACCCAGCGCCCGCTGGATCGCCGCGGACATCAACTCGGTGCTGTCGGCCTCGTTGACCACCGGCGGAACCCCACGCCGGTGGTGCAGGTCGAAACCGACGCCGAGCGGCGCCAGCAAACCGCCGACCAGCTCCCGCACCAGCGGCTCCAGCTCCGCCCACGTCCCCCGGTCCCCGGTGCGCAGCGTGCCGGTGAGCACACCGCTCTGCGGGATCGCGTTCGGCGCCTCCCCCGCGTGCACCGCACCCCACACCAGCACCGTCCCGGTGCGCGGATCGACGCGGCGGGACAGCAGCGCGGGCAGTCCCGTGACCAGCGTGCCCAGCGCGTGCACCAGGTCCGCGGTCAAGTGCGGCCGCGAGGTGTGCCCGCCCGGCGAGTTCAGCCGGATCTCCAGCAGATCGCTGGCCGAGGTGATCGCGCCCGGCTTCACCCCGACCCGGCCGACCGGCAGTCGCGGGTCGCAGTGCAATCCGAAGATCCGTTCCACGCCGTCGAGCCCACCGGCCGAGAGCACGTCCAGCGCGCCACCCGGCATGACCTCCTCGGCGTGCTGGAAGATCAACCGGATGCGCCCGGGCAGCTCCGGCGCGGTTGCCAGCGCCAACGCCGTGCCCAGCAGGATCGTGGTGTGCGCGTCGTGCCCGCACGCGTGCGCGACCCCGTCCTTGCCGGACGCGAACGGCAGACCCGTCGCCTCGGTCAACGGCAGCGCGTCGATGTCCGCGCGCAACGCGATGGTGCGCCGCGGCTGCCCCTCCGGACCGAGGTCGCAGAGCAGGCCGGTGCCGCCGGGCAGCACCCGCGGGCTCAGCCCGGCCCCGGTCAACTGCTCGCAGAGGAACGCGGTCGTGTCGTGCTCGGCGCGGGAGAGCTCCGGATGGGAGTGGACGTGCCTGCGCCAGGCGAGCACGCGGTCGGCGTTCGCCGCGAGCCAGGCGTCCAGCCAGGCCGGTCCGCGGCCGGCACCGAGATCTTCCAGGCCGGACTGCTCGTCGGACCCCACGCCGGACATCATGTCGCCGAACGCCGCGCCGGGCATTCGCGGCTCGCGGCCTCGTTCGGGTGCCTGCGCGGCACCGCTCGACGAATTGCGCGGGTCCGGCCCCGTATCCACTACCGTCACGGCACGCCTCCCGACGTGTTTTGCTCCGCGGCCGCGCGGAGACCGTGCTCCGCGCCTGCCTCGCTGTGCTTCCCGGCTGGGCGATTCCGGGCCGCCGCCAGCGCCGACCGGTGATCCGGCTCGGTCGCCGCGGTGATCGCCGTCCAGGCCATCGCGATCGCGCCGTCGAGCACCGCCCGGGCGCCCGATGCCGAGGCGCACGCTGCGGCGAACTCGGCCTGGTGATTCACCGCGTCGCCGCAATCCACCGCGATCATCGGATGGATCGCGGGCAGCCGCCGGGTCACGTTGCCCATGTCGGTGCTGCCGATGATCCGGCGCTGCGCCTCGGCGCGTCCGATGGGACGACGGCCGAGTTCGGTGACGGCCGCGCGGTAGGCCTCCGACAGCCGTTCGTCGGTGGCCAGTTCGGCGTACACCGGAGAGACCTGCGTGACCTCGTGGGTGCAGCCGGTCGCCGTGGCGCCCGCCTCGAAACACGCCCGGATGCGGTTCTCCAAGCGCTCCAAGGAGGCGGAACCGGCGGCACGCAGGTTGTACGTCGCCGCGGTGTGCGCGGGAACGATGTTCGGCGCGGCGCCGCCCGCGGTAACGATACCGTGCACCTGCTGCGCGGGTTCGAGGTGTTGCCGCAGCAGTCCGATGGCCACCTGCGCGACGGTCAGCGCGTCGCCCGCGTTGACGCCGAGTTCCGGCGCGGCGGCGGCGTGCGCTTCCCGGCCGGTGTAGCGCACTTCGAGGTCGTTGATGGCCAGCGAACGCGGTGCGCAGATGTCGTCAGGGCCCGGGTGCACCATCATCGCCATCCACAGGCCGTCGAATTCACCGCGCTCGAGCATCAGGACCTTGCCGCCGCCGGTCTCTTCGGCCGGAGTGCCGATGACGCGCACGGTGATCCCGAGTTCGTCGGCGACCTCGGCCAACGCGAGTGCCGCGCCGACGGCCGCTGCGGCGATCAGGTTGTGGCCGCAGGCATGGCCGATCTCGGGAAGCGCGTCGTACTCCGCGCAGATCCCGACGACGAACTCGCCGCTGCCGCGTTCGGCGGTGAACGCGGTGTCCAGCCCCGCGACCGGCGCCCGCACGGTGAAGTCGTGTTCGCTGAGCAGCAGGGTGAGTTCGGCCGCGCTGCGGTGTTCGGCGAACGCCGGCTCCGGGTGCGCGTGCAGGTCGCGGGCCAGCTCGATCAACTCGGTGCGATGTCGCAGGACGGCTTCGCGGCAGCGGTCGCGCGGCCCCGTCGCGGGCTCCGTTCGGCTGGGAATGCGGGCGGTGCTCATTTGCGCCCATCCTGCACGAGCGGCGCATGCCGGTCGCTGCGCGGGAGCCCGGAAACGTCGGCCGGTCAGCGGATTGCGCCGGGCGGCAGCGGGTGTTCAGCCGCGGAGTAGAAGTTCAGCTTTCAACTTCCGCGAAAGATATCGGGCGCGGAGCGAACTCGCGGAAAAGGAGGGTGTGGGCCGGCACCGGTCGGGGGGCTTCCCGGTGCCGGCCCACGCAACGGAGGGACGTCGTCCCAGTTCGCGAACCGTCCCTGCCGGGAGCACGAGACGCATCGAGCACGCCGCGCACTACCCGCGCGGTTGTGAAAATCCCACAGGTTAGCCCGCCAGGTCTAGTCCATAGCGAGAAATCTTCGGAAAGAATGCCGAAAACCGACCACGCTGCCGTTTTCGGCGAACCGCCCGCGGCGCTAGCTTTTCCACTTGAAGCCGAACATCGGCTTCTTGCGCCACCTGCGCGAGAGCAGCACGAGCGCGATCAGCACGACACCGCCGATGCCGCTCAGCAGCTGCTGCTGGTCCATCGGCTGCGGGTTGTCCCCGGTGAGGTCCGGCCCGGGAGGGGCCTGCGCGGGCAGTGCCGCCAGCGGTTGCGGTGCGGCAGCCGCGACCTCATGCGCGGGGACGAGCCCGGCGGCGTCGGCGGCGGGGCCGGTCGTGGCGGGGACGAGCAGCAGAAGCCCTCCGAGCGTCAGGACCGCCAGCAGTCGCCCGATGCGTCCCATGCGCACTCCACACCTTTCCACGCAAGATCCTTCGGCGGCCGAGGACCGCACCAGGCCATTTGATCACATCGGGCGTCGTCACCGCCGCCGTAAGAGCAAGGTCGCCCGAATCGGCGCAACGCCTTCGACCGCGCTCAGCCCGTGGTGTAGATCGACATGCCCTTCGACGGGTTGTCGCAGGCCGTCTTCATGCGTTCGCCGGAGGGCAGCACCTGGCACCGGTAGCCCTGCACGGTGGCGCTCCTGCTGGAGCCGTCGTACTCGTCGGCGGGCAGGTTCATGTACGCGGACATCACGTTGATCGCCTCGGTGCACCCGGCGTAGGAGCCGTCGGCTCCCCGGCGGGAGAACAACGAGTAGCTGGCACCGGCCTTGTTCGTGACGTCGCCGCAGGCGAGGTCGCCGCCCGGGTCGTCTCCGCCCGGATCACCCGGCGTTTCGCTCGTCGTGCCCGGAACCGGGGTCGCGGTCGGCGCCGGACTCGACGCGGCGGACGACTCCGGGCTCTCCTGCTGCTCGGCAGTGCTCGGCGTGGGCTGCCCGGCGCTGGTCGCCGGGGTCGTCGCGACAGGGACGTGCGGTGGCACCGTCACCGAAGCCGGCTCACCCCCGCCGGGCGCGGGCTGCCCGCACCCGGCGACGGCCAGCACGCCGAGCAACGAGCCGATGATCAGCAGCGGGCGCATGGAGCCTCCGGGCGTTGAGCCGAGCTATCGACCAGAAGACGCGGACCGACCCCCGAGGTTCGGCGCTGGTGACCTAGAACACATCACCTGTGTTCGCGTTCCCGGTGGATCCGGTCGCCCAGCTCGTCCACCAGCAGCGTGTCCCGGCGGATGCTGTCCGCGCGATAGGCCGCCCGACCGACCAGCTGCGCGAGGACCGGCGAGGTCAGCATCTGGAACAAGCCCACCAGGATCAGACCGGTGGCGTAGCGGAATTCAAGCTGCACCGCGGTTCCGATGAGGATCAGGATCAGCCCCAGCGTCTGCGGCTTCGTCGCCGCCTGCAGGCGCGCGACCACATCCGGGAACGTCAGCAGCCCGATCGCACCGAGCAGGCAGGACAGCGCGCCTCCGATCAGGCACACCGCGGACAACACGTCGAGCAAGCTCACCGGTACGGCTCCTTCTTCTCGACCAACCGGGCAGCGCTCACCGAGCCGATGAACGCCAGCAGCGCGAACGCCGCCAGCAGCGCGATGTTCGACCCGTCCTGCTGCCTGCCCATCGCCACGCAGGTGCCGACCACGATCAGCGTGACCAGCACGTCCAGCGACACGATCCGGTCCAGAGTGGTCTTGCCGCGGATCATCCGCACCAGCACCAGCAGACCGGCCACGCACAGCAGCGCCAGGGTCACGACGAACACCACGTGCATCAGGAACCCGCCTTCCGGAGCTTCTTGTCGCGGTCGACCAGCGCGACCTCGTGCGCAGATCCCACCGCGCGCACCACCCGGGCCTCGAGCGCGAGCACTTCGCGCCGCACCGAGGCGTCCTCACCCGGCCGCATCCCGAGCACGTAGACGTAGCAGATGGCGTGCTCGCGATCGACCTGCAGCACGAACTTGCCGGGTGCCAGCGACACCCCGTTGGCGATCATCGCCGTGAGGTGGTCGGAGTCGGTCAGCAGCGTCACCGCGACGATGCCCGCTTTGGTGTCCCCGCGATGCCGCAACGCCTGCCAGGACACCCGCAGCGTCGAGACCACCAGGTCCCACGCGAGGTAGCCGATCAGCTGCACCAGCGGGACCGGCCGGACCACGATGTTCGTGAACACCGGGGGCGGCGGGAACAACGCCGTGATCAGCACCGCGACCAGCACGCCGAACACCAGCGTGCCCAGGTCGAGCGTGCCCCACAGCAGGATCCACACCACCGTCAGCCACAGCACCAGCGGCAACCTGCGCGCAAGGCGGGACAGGTCAGTCATGAGCGTCTCCCAGCACCGCGCTGCGGTAGGTACTGCCGTCCATCAGGTCCTCGGCGGCGCGATTGCTGACCCCGGACAGCGGCCCCGCGACCATGGCGATCACCAGGCTCGCGGTGACCAGCACGCCGGTGGCCGCGATCATCGGCCGGGTGGAGTTCCCAGTGCCGACGACGAGTTCGTCAGTCGGGTCCGGGTCGGCTTCCGGCGCGCGCACCTGGCCCCAGAACGCCCGGGTCCACACCCGCGCCACCGCGTATAGCGTCAGCAGGCTGGTGAGCACCGCGCCGCCGGTGACCACGTAGGCGGCCCAGGTGCCCGCGCCGATGCCGGCTTGTAGCAGCGCCAGCTTCGCGACGAAACCGGAGAACGGCGGCACGCCCGCCAGGCTCAGCGCGGGCAGCGCGAACAGCACCGCGATCGGCGGCGCCGCTCTGGCCAGCCCGCCCATCCGGCTCAGCGCGACCGTGCCGGTGTGCCGCGTGATCAGACCGCTGACCAGGAACAATGTGGCCTGCACGGTGATGTGGTGCACGACGTAGAGGATCACGCCGGTCAACCCGACGATGTCGTAGACGCCGAGTCCGAACAGCATGTAGCCGATGTGACTGACCAGCAGGAACGACAGCATCCGGTTCAGGTCGTTCTGCGCGAGCGCGCCGAGCGCGCCGACCAGCATGGTGATCAGCGCGATCGCCAGCATCAGCTCCCAACCGCGGGGGTGGTTGAACACCAGCGTCTGCGTGCGGATCAGCGCGTAGACACCGACCTTCGTGAGCAGTCCGGCGAAGACCGCGGTGACCGGCGCGGGCGCGGTCGGATAGCTGTCCGGCAACCAGAAGTGCAGCGGCACCATCGCCGCCTTCACCCCGAACACGATCACCATGAGCAGCCCGAGCGCGATCTGCAGGCCCTCCGGCAGCAGCACGACCTTGCCGCCGAGGTCGGCCATGTTCACCGTGCCGGTCGCCGCGTACACCAACGCGATCATCGTAATGAACAGCAGCGACGAGGTGAGGCTGACGATCACGTAGGTCATGCCCGCGCGCACCCGGCTGGCCGTGGTGCGCCGCGTGATCAACACGTACGACGAGGACAGCATGATCTCGAAGGCGACGAACAGGTTGAACAGGTCCCCGGAGAGGTAGGCCAGCGAAACGCCCGCGCACAGCACCATGTACATCGGGTGGAACGTGGTGCTCGCCCGTTCGCGGCCGTAGTCGGTGAGCCGCTGGCCGATGGAGTAGATCAGCACGGCGAACGTCACCACCGCCGAGACCATCAGCAGCAGCGCGGAGAGCCGATCGGCTACCAGCGTGATCCCCGCGGGCGCCGGCCAAGCACCCATCTGCAGCACCAGCGGCCCGTAGGTATCGGTGACGTAGAGCAGGAACGCGCCGTCGACGATGATCGCGGCCAGCACGACCAGGCCGATGATGCGCTGGAAGTCGGCGAACCGGCCCAACGCCAGGGACAGGCCCGCAGCGGCCAGCGGCAGCAGTACGGGCAGCGCCACCAGGACGGTCACTGAGTGGCCTCCCGCTCGAGTTCTTCTTCCTGCACCTGGTCCTCTTCGGACTCGGCCAGTCTGCGTTCCAGCCGCCTGATCCGGCGGTCCTCCACGTCGTCGCGGACTTCGTCGTGGCCCAGCAAGGTCCACGAGCGGTAGGCCAGCGCCAGCAGGAACGTGGTCAGCGCGAACGTGATCACGATCGCGGTCAGCGCCATCGCCTGCGGCAACGGGTCGGTCATCTGCTCCGGTGGGGCGTCGCCGAGGATCGGGGCGCGCCCGGGCGGTCCGCCTGCCAGTTGCAGCAGCAGGTTGCCGCCGTGTCCGATGATCACGATGCCGATCAGGATGCGCATCAGCGAGCGCTGCATCAGCAGGTAGAAGCCCGCCGAATACAGCGCCGCGACGACCAGGGCCATCGCGATGTTGACGGAGCCGCTCATGATTGCCCCCTCGCGGCCGCGGCGGCGTCGGCCTCCACGCCGGACCCGAGGGTGCGCAGCAAGTCCAGCACCACGCCGATGATCAGCAGGAACACCCCGATGTCCAGCACCAGGCTGGTGACGAACTTGATCTCGCCCAGCAGCGGGACGACGGCTTTGAAGGTGGTGCTGGCCAGCAGCTGGCCGCCGAACAACGTGGGCAGGAAACCGGTGAGGGTGGCGATGGTCAGTCCGACGCCGATCAGCACCGGCGGGCGCAGCGAGATGATCGCGCTGTCGTCCATCCGGCCGCCCGCGAGGTAGCGCAGCGCGAACGCCTGCCCGGCCACCAGGCCACCGCTGAACCCGCCGCCTGCCCGGTCGTGCCCGGCGAACAGCAGGTAAACCCCCAGTACCAGCACCGTGGGGAACACGATGCGTGCGGTGAGCTCGAGCAGCACGGTGCGTTCCCGCCCGTCCCGCGGGAAGCCGGTCAGCAGCCAGCGTTCCCGGGGTGCGTCCCAGTTCGTCCACGGCTTACCTGCTCGGCCTGCGGTGATGCGAGGGTCGGTCATTCGCGCACCTCCTCCTGGCGGCTGCGGTCCCCGCCCGGCGCGGCCGGTTCGGCGACCTCGGTCGTGCGGCGCGTGCTGCGGCGCCTGCGCTCGTGCCGGGAGGCCAGCACGAGGCTGGCGACGCCGGTGGCGGCAACGGCGAGCACGGAGATCTCGCCGACCGTGTCGAACGCGCGGAAATCGACGATGATCGCGTTCACCACGTTCGTGGCACCCGCGCCCTGCTCCGCGTTGTCCATGTAGAAGGCGCTGACTTCGGAGGGGTACTGGCGCGCGGCGCTGAACACGACCGCGGCCAGCGCGATGAACACCCCGCCCGCGACCGACAGCGCCAGCTTCGGCCAGCGCAGCAGCCGGGCTCTGTCGCCCTTGGTGAACCGCGCGGGCAACCGCCGCAGCACGAACACGAACGCGACCATCGTCAGCGTCTCGACGAGGAACTGGGCCAACGCCAGGTCAGGTCCACCGTCGATGATGAACAGCCCACCGATGCCGTAGCCGATCACGCCGACCAGCAGCACAGCGGTGAGCCGCCGCTTCGCACGCACCACCGCGACGGACGCGACGAGCAACAGCACCGCGAGCGGCACCTGCAGCAGGTTGTCGTAGAACCGGATGTCTTCGGTGAGGCGCAGCTGCGGCAGCAGCACCGAACCCGGCACGATCAGCACCGTGAGCAGGATGATCGCCAGGTAGGTCGGCAGCGAACCGACCTGCAGGCGACCGGTGACGCCGACCGCGATCCGCTCCAGCAGCGCCATGATCCGCTCGTATCCGCGCTGCGCGTCGAGGAGCCGCGGAAGCCTGCCGCGCACCGCGGTCAGCGGAACGCGCATCGCGTGCAGCCACAGCCCGCCGGCGATCGCGACGACCGAGAACAGCAGCGGCAGTTCGAAGCCGTGCCACAGTTCCAGGTGCAGCGGATCCGGTCCCGGCCCGAAAATCGCGGCGTAAGAGGACGCGAGCTCGTCGGTGAGCGGGTAGCCGATCCCGAGCCCCACTCCCGCGATGGCAGGTATCGCCGCAGGAACCTGCAGCACCGCTGCGGGATGTTTCGCGCTCGTAGCGGCCACTCCGGGCTTGGTGGCGAACGCGCCCCACAGCACTCGCGCGCTGTAAGCCACCGTGAACACGGAGCCGAGCACCAGCACGAGGTCGATGAACAGACCCGGACGTCCCTCGCCGAGGAATGCGCCGAACGCGGCCTCCTTGCCCAGGAAGCCCAGCATCGGCGGCAGCCCCGCCATCGAGGCGGCGGCCAGCACCGCAGTGGTCGCCAGCACCGGCATCCGCCTGCCCAGCCCGGACAGCTCGCGCACGTCCCGGGTGCCCGTCTCGTGGTCCACGATGCCGACCACGAGGAACAACGTGGCCTTGAACATGCCGTGCGCGAGCAGCATCGCCGCCCCCGCCAGCGCGGCCGCGTACGTGCCCTGCCCCATCAGCACCATCAGGAAGCCGAGCTGGCTGACGGTCCCGTAGGCGAGCAGCCGCTTGAGATCCGTCTCGTGCAGCGCCCGCCAACCGCCGAGCACCATCGTGAACAGCCCGAGCACCGCGGTCGGCACCGTCCACCACGGCACGTCCGCGAACACCGGGCCGAGCCTGCCCACCAGGAACACTCCGGCTTTGACCATCGACGCCGCGTGCAGGTAGGCGCTGATCGGCGTGGGCGCGACCATCGCGGCGGGCAGCCAGTTGTGGAACGGCATCTGCGCGGACTTGGTGAACGCGCCCGCCAGGATCAGCACCGCGGCCACCACCAGCGGTGTCCCCTCCGGGGGCCGAGCGACGATCTCGGAGATCCGGTAGCTGCCCGCCGCCTCGCCGAGCACCACGAACCCGAGCAGCATCACCAGCCCGCCGAGCGTGGTGATCATCAGCGCCTGCAGCGCCGAGCGCCGCGACTCCCGGCTGATGCCCGCCTGCCCGACCAGCAGGAACGAGCAGATCGTGGTCAGCTCCCAGAACACGTAAACGGTGAGCAGGTCGTCGGCCAGCACCAGCCCGAGCATCACCCCGGCGAAGGCCAGCAACAGCGGCGAAGATCGGCGCGCGTCACCGCTGCCGGAGTGGAAGTAGCCGATCGAATACACCAGCACCAGGGCACCGATGCCGGACACCAGCAGCGTGATCAGCAGCGCGAGCGGATCGAGCCGGAAGGTGAACTCCAGCCCGAGCAGCGGCGCCCAGGTCACCTGCTCGACGACGGCGCTGCCTGCGAGCACTTCCGGCGACCGCGCCAGCACCCAGATCAGCGCACCGGCGGGCGGCAGCGCCGCGATCACGAACGCCGCTCGCGTGCTGCGCCTGGCCACCATCGGCAGAGCCAGGGCCACCAGCAGATGCGCGAGGACGAACGCGAGCAAGGGCACCTCCCGGTAAGCCGGTGATCGTCGACCTCGGACCAGGCGACCCCACGGGATTGTTCTGCACCCCTGCGCGGCACACCACCGGGTGCGGCTGCCGTGCGGGACGGGGTCGCCGGACGGGTCGCGCCCGCCGACGGTGGTCCCGGTCGCGCCCAACTTATCCGAATCCGACCCCGTGGTCATAATTCGCGCTGATCAGCGTTGGCGCCGTTCGCGGCCGTTTTTCGTTGCGACGAAATGACCTTGGGCGAATTGCGGGGGCACGGACCGCGCGGCCCGCGTGGGGAAGTTCACTAGGTGTAACGCGCTCGCCGAGGGTGATCCCCACACTCGGCGCCGGACTTTTCCGGTCCGCCCGTGAACCGGGCCACGCGAATGGACAATGGGCGGGTGCCGAAGACAGCAGACACCGGCGGGAACCGCCTGATCGCCGAGCGCTACCGGCTGGAGCAACGGATCGGTGGCGGCGCCATGGGCATCGTCTGGGCGGGCACGGACGAACTCCTGCGCAGGCCGGTGGCGGTCAAGGAAGTGCTGCTGCCCGCGGGGATGCCCGAGACCGAGGCCGCCGAGCTGCGCGAGCGCGCGCTGCGGGAGGCTCGCGCGATCGCGCTGCTGACCCATCCCAACGTCGTGACGCTCTACGACGTGGCCCGCGAGGACGGCGAGCCGTTCGTCGTGATGGAACTGGTGCCCTCGCAGAGCCTGTCCGCGGTGCTGGCCGAGCACGGCCCGCTGTCCGACCAGCAGCTCGCCGTGATCGCCGACGGCGTGGCCGCCGCGCTGGAGTCGGCGCACCGGTCGGGGATCGTGCACCGCGACGTGAAGCCGGGCAACGTGCTCATCGGCGACGACGGCCGGATCAAGCTCAGCGACTTCGGCATCTCCCGCAACGTCGCAGAGCACACCATCACCGCCACCGGGATCATGCTCGGCACCCCGGCGTTCATCGCCCCGGAGATCGCCACCGGCGATCCGGTGACCGCTGCCGCCGATCTGTGGGGACTCGGCGCCACCCTCTTCGCGGCGAGCACGGGCGAACCGCCCTACGACGCGGGCGACCATCCGGTGGCCACGATCAACGCGGTGGTCAGCGGCCCGGTCCCGGCACCACCGCGGCACGGCCCGCTCGCCGAGGTGATCAGCGGTCTGATGGTCAAGGACCCGGCAGCGCGGATGCCCCCGCACGAGGTGCGCAAGCGGGTGCAGCACCTGCTGCCGGTGGCCGGTTCCCTGCCGTTCGGCATGTTGATCGACCCGGAGGCCCCGACGGTGCGGGTCCCGGTGCAGCAGAAGCAGCGGCAGCCGACGCGGACCCCGCAGGAGCCGGAGCCCGCAGCGCTGGCGTCCGATCCGGGGCCGCTGCCGTTCATGCTCAGCGAGGACGCCCCGGCACCCGCACCAGCGCGGCGCCGGTTCCGCTGGGGCGTGCTGGTGCTGGTCTGCACGGCGCTGGTGGTTTTCCTGATCGCCACCGTTGCGGGGTTCGCGGGCGTGCGGATCTACGCGGGCGAGCCGCCGCTGCCCGGACTGCCAGGGGCCGCTTCGCCCGTTCAGCCTCCGCGCACCGTGCGCTACGTCGACGACGCGAACGGGGGCAACGGCGCGGACGGTGGCTCGTTCTCGGTGCTCGCTCCCGCGGGGTGGGACACGTTCCGGGACAGCCGGGAGCGGCCCGCCGAGAGCAGGTCCGTGCGCCTGGTGTCCCCGGACGGCACGAGCGAAGTCGCCGTGGAGCGCTTTCCCGGCTACTACCGCGAAGGCCACACCATGCAGGAATTCATCGACACGCTCCCGGAACGGACCGGGTCGCCGCCGCAGATCTCGCTGAACCAAGCCATGGGCGAGTCCGCGGGTGGCGGTGAGCCGGATCGGCGGTTGGTCTACGTCAGCAAGCAGACCAGCCTGCTCGGCGCAGCGGCTGCGCAGGCGCCGCGGACCACCTACGCCTACCTGACGGCCCGGGACGGAGATCTGTGGGTCGTGCGGGTCGACTCGAATCAGGCGCAGGCGGGTGATCAGCGGTTCAAGGAGGCGCTGGACAGCTTCCGCACACCCGCGTGAGGCGGTCCGCTTCGCGAGAGCGGTCCGACCGCGCGGGCGCGGGTGGCTAGGCTGGTCGACCGTGACCTCTACTGCGACCTCCGACCCGTTCGCCACCGCAAGCGCAGCCGCGGCCGCCCTCGCCGAGAGCACCGGAGCCGCCCACCACGACCTGGCCGTCGTGCTGGGGTCCGGGTGGCGCCCGGCCGCCGACGAGATCGGCAGCCCTGCCGCCGAGGTGCTCATGTCCGACCTGCCGGGTTTCGCGCCGCCGAGCGCGACCGGGCACAGCGGCCGGATCAGGTCCGTGCCGATCGCGGGCAAGCAGGTGCTGGTGCTGCTGGGCCGCACGCATCTGTACGAAGGCAAGGGCATGGATCCCGTGGTGCACGGGGTTCGCACGGCGGTGGCCGCGGGCTGCCGGACCGTGGTGCTCACCAACGCCGCGGGCGGGTTGCGCGAGGGCATGGTGGTCGGGCAGCCGGTGCTGGTCAGCGACCACGTCAACCTCACGGCGCGGTCGCCGCTGGTCGGGCCGCACTTCGTGGACCTCACCGAGCTGTACTCGCCGCGGTTGCGCGGGCTGGCCAGGGAGATCGACGGTTCGCTGGAGGAAGGCGTGTACGCCGGGCTGCCCGGGCCGCACTTCGAGACACCGGCCGAGATCCGGATGCTGCGCGGGCTCGGGGTCGACCTGGTCGGGATGTCCACCGTGATGGAGGCGATCGCCGCCCGCGCGGCCGGTGCGGAGGTTTTCGGGTTGTCGCTGGTGACGAACCTGGCGGCGGGGTTGAGCGGGCAACCGCTGAACCACCAGGAAGTGCTGGACGCGGGCAACGCCTCGGCAGGCCGGATGGGCAAGCTGCTGCACTCGCTGGTCGAGCGAATCTGATCGTTCGTCTTCGATCGTTTTGCGTCGGTGATCGCTATGCGCCGGGCAATGGCACCACGGGCGCCGTCTCGCTGCGGGATCTCATCGGGTGAGTAGCGCTGGTCGGGCCTGCGTCCGGCGCCTGCCTCGGCGGGGCTGGTGATGCGGGCCGGCCGACACGCCGGGGAATGTCGGCTCTTCGTTCGAACTGGCGGTCGGGCATTCTTTGTCCGTCGCAACGGCCGCTACCGAAGGAAGTGACGACGTGGTCACCGCAAACCTCGACTCCCGGCTCACCGCAGCCGCGCAGGAGTGGATCGACGGGGACGTCGATCCGGTGTCGCAGTCCGAGCTGGCCGAGCTGCTGGAGTCGGCGGCGGCCGACCCGGACCGCGCGGCGGAACTGGCCGAGCGCATGTCCGGGATGCCCGCCTTCGGCACCGCCGGGCTGCGCGCCCAGGTCCGCGCGGGCCCGAACGGGATGAACCGCGCGGTCGTGCTGCGCACCACGGCCGGAGTCGCCGATTGGCTGCGCGAACGCGGGCAGGGCGGCGGGATCGTCGTGGTCGGCCGCGACGCGCGGCACGGCTCGCGGGAGTTCGCCGAGGACACCGCGGCGGCGTTCGCCGCGGCCGGGTTCGACGTGCGGGTGCTGCCGGAACCGCTGCCGACACCGGTGCTGGCGCACGCGAGCCGCGCGCTCGACGCGGTGGCAGGAGTGCAGATCACCGCTTCGCACAACCCGCCGCAGGACAACGGGTACAAGCTGTACCTGCGCGGCGGCACGCAACTCATCGGCCCTGCCGACACCGAGATCGAGCAGCACATCCAGCGTTCCCCGGCGGCCAATTCGGTGCCACGGCGCCGGAATTGGTCGGTGCACGCGCGCGCGTCGGAGGAGTACCTGGCAACGCTGGCTTCGCTGCCGCGCGGGGGCGCGCGGGACCTGCGGATCGTCGCGACAGCGTTGCACGGCGTCGGTGCCCGGCCGCTGCACCGTGCTTTGACCGCTGCCGGGTTCACCGATGTGCAGTGGGTCGGTTCGCAGGCGGAACCGGACCCGGATTTCCGCACGGTCGGTTTTCCCAATCCGGAGGAACCCGGGGCGACGGACGAGTTGCTGGAGCTGGCCGGACGGCGCGGCGCGGACTTGGCCATAGCGCTCGATCCGGACGCGGACCGTTGCGCGCTCGGCGTGCGCGACCCCGACGGCTCGTGGCGCATGCTGCGCGGCGACGAGACGGGAGTGCTGCTCGGCGAGCACGTCCTGTCCTCGCTCGACCGCGCCGAGCACCCGGATCCGCTGGTGGCGACAACGATCGTTTCGGCGACCATGCTGCGTTCGATCGCCGCCCGGCACGGCGTGCGCTTCGACCAGACGCTGACCGGGTTCAAGTGGCTCGTACGCGCCGGCGACGGATCCGGCACCGGGCTGGTCTACGCCTACGAGGAAGCGCTCGGGCACTGCGTCGACCCGGATCGGGTGCGGGACAAGGACGGCATCTCGGCGGCGGTCCTGGGCTGCGACCTGGCCGCGACCTTGAAGGCGGCGGGCCGGGACTTGCCCGCGTTGCTCGACGAGCTCTCCACCGAGCACGGCGTGCACCGCACCGGCCAGGTATCGGTCCGGGTCACCGATCTGGACGTGATTTCGCAGCTCATGCGGCGGTTGCGGGAGCACCCGCCCACGACCTTGCTGGGCGCGGAAGTCACCACCCGCGATCTGCTGCCGGACACCGATGCGTTGCTGATCACGGGATCCGGCGGGCTGCGGCTGGTGATCCGGCCGTCCGGGACGGAGCCGAAGCTGAAGTGCTACTTCCAGGCGGTCGAGCAGGTGGCCGCGACCGGAACCGAACTCGTGGAGGCGAAGCGCCGCGCCGACGAGCGTCTCGCCGAACTCCGGCAGGCGGTTACCGACCTGGTACGACCACCCGAGCCGGGCTGAGCCCGGCGCGCGCAGCACTGCACTCGCGGACGCATCCGGACCCGCCGAACCCGCTTGCAGTGCGGCTTGCAGTGCGGCGGAAGTCCCGGTGCTCAGCACGTTGTGCACACCGACCTTGAACGACTACCTAGACTCCGGGCCATGGCAAGACTGCTGATCGTGCACCACACGCCCTCGCCCGGGATGCAGGCGATGTTCGAGCAGGTCGTCGCCGGTGCGACGACCGACGAGATCGAAGGTGTGGAGGTGATCCGCAAGGCTGCACTGGCGGCCACCGCCGCGGACGTGCTCGAGGCGGACGGCTACCTGCTGGGCACTCCGGCGAACCTGGGTTACATGAGCGGCGCGTTGAAGCACTTCTTCGACACCGTTTACTACCCCTGCCTCGATTCCACGACGGGCCGGCCGTTCAGCTGCTACGTGCACGGCAACGAGGGCACCGAGGGAGCGCTGCGCGCGATCGGTTCGATCACCACGGGGCTGTCGTGGAAACAGGTCGCCGAGCCGGTCACCGTCTCCGGTCAACCCGACTCGGACTCGTTGTCGGCGTGCTGGGAGCTTGGCGCCACGGTCGCCGCGAACCTGATGGGATGACGCGCCGCCGGTGGCTGCCCGGACGGGGCACACTCGCCTTCGGCCCGCGGCGGTGCGAGCCCGGTAGCGGCCGGAGTTCGCGCCTTGGAACGTCCGTCGAGGGCGGCGAAGTCGATCTTGCGACCGCCCTGTCGCCCGGCTGTCGATCTTGCTGCGGCAACCGTCCCGCGGACGAGTTTTTCCCGCGATTCTCCGGAAACAGCCCCTGTTGATCTTGGTCCGAGATCACCCGGTAAGGTGATCATCGCCGCCGGGGCGCGCACCCGGACGGTGACCGGGGCGCCCTGGGCGCAGGCCCGCCTTCCCTCAACTGTCGTGCCGAGTTCGGGGCGCCCCTCTCCACCGCACCGCGGTTTCGATCCGGCGTGTGACCGGCCGCGGTGCGCACTGCCCGCACGCACTCGTCAAAAAGGGCATTAGGCCAGGTCACCGCACAAGCGTTACGCTTTCACGGTGAGTGAGGAAACGATCGAACTCGAACTCGACGACTCCGGTGTCTCCGTGGACCTCCCACAGCCCGCGAATCCGCGGGACGAGGTGCACGCCGTGCCCTACCGGCCGGTCGAGTTCCGCGACGACGATCTGCCGACCGCGCTGGAACGGTCCGCCAATTGGCTGCGCGAAACGCAAGCGTGGCTGGGTGAACCGGTGGACGTCATCGCCGTCCACCTGGACTACGACGAACGCCAAGGTGCGCCGTATTACGACCTCAAGTTGCTGTGCAACGAAGAGGACCTGGCAGGCGCACCGATCGCCATGCGAAAGCACGAAACCCGGCTCGCCGAGAGCTGACCTACGCACTGCCCGCCGGGTGGCCCGTTCCGCCGCGAACGGGCCACACCCGCGAAACACCGCGCCTTACTGAGTGCGCCTGCCCTTCCAGGCCGTCGTTCCGCGCAGCACCCGCACCGCACCATCGATCAGCACGCCGCCGAACAGCGCTCCGGTGAACGGCGCCAGCGGCGCCAGCTCCGGGTTCGCCCGCATGTACCGCGCGGTGTGCGCGTGCGCGATGCTCTGCGCCGCCCAGCCGACCGCACCGACCGCGAGCAGCACCGGTCGCCCGCGCGATCCCCACGCCACAGCCGCGGGTGCGGCCAGCGACAGCGCGATCTGCCCGACTCCGCCGCCGAGCAGCACCGGCACCGACTCCTTGGTCCCGGCCACGAAGCTCTTCCGGAACGAGCTCCAGCCCTGCGCGAACGGGTCCATCCCGGAGGTCGTGAGGTGATCCAGGCCGTCCACGGTGGCGGTGCTGCCGCCGTGATCGCGCACCGACGTGGCGATCGCGACGTCCTCGTTGCGCATCGAGGCCAGCGAAGCCCAGCCGCCGATCTTCTCGTAGTGCGAACGCCGCAGCAGGATGCAGTGCCCGATCGCGAACGCCTTGCGCCCCCGGCCGTCCGGCGCGGCGTTCTCCCCGATCATCTGCAGCCCCGGCGGCATCAGCAGCGGCCAAGTGGCCGAGTGGCCTGCCGGCGGTCCGCCGGGTGTGGAAACGAGATCGGAATCGCCCGCTTCGGCCGTCGTCAGCAGCCGTGCCAGCAGTTCCGGCCCGAGCACCGTGTCCGCGTCCACGAAAAGCAGCCACTCCCCCGCGCCCGGCGGTTCAGCGGATTCGACGCCGACGTGCATCGCGTGCACCTTGCCGCTCCAGCCCTCCGGCGGGCCGTCGACGTGCACCACGCGCACGCGCGGATCGGCTTCGGCGTGCCCGCGGGCGATGTCGCCGGTGCCGTCCGTGGAACCGTCGTCGACGACCACGATGCGCAGCGTGTTCGCGTCCGCGGCGCCGTAGGTCTGGGTCCGGATGCCGCGCAGGCAGTCGTCGAGCACCGCGGCTTCGTTGCGGGCGGGGACGACCACGGTGACGGTGGCCGGGATGACCGAGCTGGACGGGGCTTCGCGCAGCGGCACGACCGAACGCGCCTGGCGCACCGTGCGGATGCTGCGCCAACAGGCCCCGGCGACCGCGGCGCCGAGCAGCGCCGTCCCGATCGCGGATCTTGGTAGAGCCACGTTCCCAGCCTGCCACGAATCGGACGAAGCAGCCGAGATCGCCCGTGCGAACACCGCGCGAACATCATCGGTCCGGCCCGTTCCATCGCAGGGGGCGTCGGCGTCGCTGCAGTTCGCAGCGGCTGCAGCCATCCGCTCAGCCCTTGGGTTTCGCCCAACGCTCCAGGAAATCCGCGATGTCGGCGATGGCCCGCTGGTCCCGCCCGACCTCCCGGACCAGCTCCAGCGCCGCGTCTTCGTCGGCTTCGATCCACCAGCCGTTGACGTCGCACATGGCGACCGCCGCGACCCAGCCGAGCCGCCAGTTCCCGGCGTGCAACGGCCGGGTGCGCACCAGCGAATCCAGCAGCGCGGCCGATTTCAGCCACAACGTCTCGTAGGCGGGCACACCGAGGACCTCGGCCCGCGGCCGGTACGCGGCCGAATCCAGCAGGCCGCTGTCGCGCACCAGCATGTCGCCATCGGTGACCGCGGTGGCCAGCAGCAGCAGATCGGAGACGTCGAGGTAAACGAGCACCGATCAATGATCGATCATGCGGGGCCGAGCTTGTCCAGCAAACCCCGGTAGCGGGGCAGCACCCGCGCCACGACCTCGCCGAGCTGTTGTTCCTTGCGAGTCCGCTGGGCCCAGCGCTCGGCGAGCGCCGAGCGAACGACCTCCTGCTGGGAGCAACCCTCGGCGGCGGCCAACTCCGCCAGCCGGTCGCTCTCCTCGTCGGTCAGCCGCACCGTCATGGCCATGCGCAGGATGGTAGCGCGGCACCAGCACCCCGCCCAAGCAAACTTCCAGGTGCTCGCGCTCCGGAAATGCCCGCGGTCCGAGCTCACACCGCGCCGTACTCGCGGTCCCCCGCGTCCCCGAGCCCGGGAACGATGTAGCCGGACTCGTTGAGCCGCTCATCGACGCTGGCGGTCACCACCCGAACCGGCAGCCCGGATTCCTCCAGCCGCCGCAGCCCTTCCGGAGCGGCGAGCGTGCAGATCGCGGTGACGTCGGTGGCGCCGCGCCCGGTCAGCAGGTTGATGGTGTGCAGCATCGACCCGCCGGTGGCGAGCATCGGGTCCAGCACCAGCACCGGGTGCTGCGCGAGGTCGGCCGGCAGCGACTCCAGGTACGGCGTCGGCAGCAGCGTCTCCTCGTCGCGGGCGAGCCCGACGAAACCCATCTGCGCTTCCGGGATGAGCCGGTGCGCCTGGTCGGCCATGCCCAGCCCGGCCCGCAGCACCGGCACCAGCAGCGGCGGGTCCGCCAGCCGGTACGCGGTGGTGCGGGCGACCGGGGTGTGGATGGTCCCTTCGGCGACTTCGGCGTCGCGGGTGGCCTCGTAGATCAGCATGAGGGTGAGTTCTTGCAGCGCGGCGCGGAAAGCGGCGTTCTCGGTGCGCGCGTCGCGCATCGTCGAGAGCCTCGATTTCGCCAGCGGATGGTCCACGACCCGAACGTCCATGGCCGCCCACACTAATCACCCAGGTCAGCATCCCGGCCCACGGGACGGAGGCGTAGCGGACCGGGTGCAGCCGGCTCGCTCCCTCGCTTCGGCATCGGCTTGATCAAACCAGTCGGCAGGCTCCGGGTCACCGGTCGTCCGGCGCCGAGCACGGCGGGCAGAACCGTTCGACGCTGTCGTCGACGACAACGTCGGGGTCGCGGACTGCCGAGGGCGTGCTGTTCCAGGCCCGGGCACGCGCGGTGCACGGTCCGCGAGGTCGACGGACCGTGCACCGCCGCCGTCAGGGGTGCAGCACGACCTTGGTGTAGCCCTCCACGCGTTGGTCGAACTTCCGGTAGGCGTCGGGCGCGTCGGACAGCGAAAGCTCGTGCGAGACGACGAAGCTCGGTGCCGCGCGGCCGGCCGTGATCATGTCGCGCAACTGCCGGTTGTACCGCTTGACGTTGCACTGACCGGTGCCGATGACCTGGCCCTTCTCGAACAGCTTGCCGAAGGCGACCAGCAGCATGCCCTGCTTGGCCTGCTCGTCGGGCCCGCCCGGGTCGGCGGGCACGTACAGCCCTGGCACGCCGAGCCGCCCGGTCGGGCGCACGGTCTGGATCAGCGAGTTGAGCACGACGGCCGGTTCCTCCTTGGAGGCGTCCGCGACCTGCGCCTGGTAGCCGACGGCGTCGACGCCCTTGTCGGTGCCTTCGCCCTCGGTCTGGTCCTTGATCTGCTCGACCGGGTCGCCCGCGCTGAAATCGATCGGGATGGCGCCGATCTCCTCGGCCTTGGCCAGCCGTTCCGGCACCCGGTCGACGCAGAACACCCGCGAGGCCCCGCGCAGCAGCGCGGAGTACGCCGCCATCAGCCCGACCGGACCGGCGCCGTAGACCACGCACGACTCACCCGGCGAGACCTGGGCGAGTTCGCAGCCGTGGTAGCCGGTCGGGAAGATGTCGGCCAGCAGCACGTAGTCGGACTCCTTGCTGGAGTCCGGCGGCAGCTTCAGGCAGTTGAAGTCGGCGAACGGCACCCGCAGGAATTCGGCCTGCCCGCCGGTGTACGGCCCCATCGACACGTAGCCGTAGGCACCACCGGCGAACCCCGGGTTCACGTTGAGGCAGAACGCGGTGTCCCCGGCCATGCAGTTCTTGCAGAAGCCGCAGGCGACGTTGAACGGCATGACCACCCGGTCGCCGCGGTTGAGGCTCACCACGCCCGAACCGACCTCGTCGATGATGCCGAGGTTCTCGTGCCCGAACACGATCCCCGGCTCCGCCGCGGTACGTCCTTCGTACATGTGCAGGTCGGAACCGCAGATCGCGGTGGAGGTGACGCGGACGATCACGTCGTTGGGGTGGTGGATGGCGGGCCGGTCGACCTCGTCGACGGTGACCGCGAAGGGCTCTCGGTAGACCACTGCCTTCATGGGTTCTCACCTCCGTCAGTCGCGGCCCCGGACGCGCGGGAACCGCTGCGCGGATGCAGATGGGCGCACCTCTCCCGACTACCCGTGAAATTGCGGTCGCGCGTCCCCCGTTCGTGTAGCTCCGGTCGGCGGCCACCACGACGGATCACGCCGAACCGGCCCGCGTGCGCTGATCGTTTCGCTACCTTGCGTGTGCAGCGCGCGCCGAGCTGCCCGAACGGTCAGCGGCGGTTGTGCCGCGCGAGGGCTGGAGGCGAAATGGCGGACGATGCCGAGGAAGCGTTGGCCCCGGCAGCTGTGGCAGAACCGCTTCGGCGGGTTCCTGACCCACGACGCCTACCAGCGCATCGGTGGTGTGCAGGGCGCGTTGAGCCGCACCGCGGACGCCGTGCACCAAGGCCTCGCACCGCATCCTGCTCGACCCGTGGCGGGCCGCGGCCGACCTGTGCCGGCTCGAAGACCGCGAGTTCACCGCCGAGGAGCTCAAGTCACTGCCGCCCGGCGCCCACCGGGACCGGCCCTGCTCGGTCCTCGACGACCGCTGACCGGCTCCCCGCACGGACGGGCGAGTCGCTGCCCGACTCGTGATCGACGCACCGGTGCGGGAATTCGCCAGGTCCGACGCGTCGAGCGCGGCCGTTCGCTGACCTAGACTGCCCGCATGGTCGAACCGGAGCTCGCCGACGCCACCCGCGACGAAGCAGCGCTCCGCCGGTTCCTGCACGGCCTGCCCGGAGTCGACCAAGTGGGCTTGGAGCAGCGGGCCGCCGCGCTGGGCACCCGCAGCATCAAGACGGACGCCAAGCGCTGGGCCATCGACACCGCCATCGGCATGGTCGACCTGACGACCCTGGAAGGCGCCGACACCCCGGGCAAGGTCCGCGCGCTGGCGGCGAAGGCGCGCCGCCCGGATCCCGAGCACCCGGACACTCCGCCGGTCGCGGCCGTGTGCGTCTACCCCGACATGGCCGCCACGGCGGTCGAAGCGCTGGGCCGTTCCGGAGTGGGCGTGGCCTCGGTCGCCACCGCCTTCCCGGCCGGCCGCTCGTCGCGGCAGGTGAAGCTCGCCGAGGTCGAGCTGGCCGTGGCCGCCGGAGCGTCCGAAGTGGACATGGTGATCGACCGGGGCGCGTTCCTGTCCGGCCGCTACGGCGAGGTCTTCGACGAGATCCGCGCGGTGAAGGCGGTCTGCGGCGACGCGCACCTCAAGGTCATCCTGGAAACCGGGGAGCTCGCCACCTACGACAACGTGCGGCGCGCGTCCTGGCTGGCGCTGCTGGCGGGCGGCGACTTCATCAAGACCTCCACCGGCAAGGTCTCTCCCGCCGCGACGCTGCCGGTGACCACGCTGATGCTGCGGACCGTGCGGGACTGGCTGGACCGCACCGGCGAGCTGCGCGGGGTGAAACCCGCAGGCGGCATCCGGAACACGAAGGACGCGATGAAGTACTTGGTGGCGGTGCACGAGGTGGCCGGGCCGGAGTGGCTGACTCCGCGGCTGTTCCGCTTCGGGGCATCGAGCCTGCTGGGAGATCTGCTGATGCAGCGGCGGACGCAACGCGACGGCCACTACTCGGCCGCCGGACACGTGGCGGTGGACGCATGACGTTCTGGGAGTACTCGCCCGCGCCGGAGTCGGCCGCGGTGGCGAATCTGCAGGCGCGGTACCGGATGTTCGTGGACGGGGAGTTCACCGACGGCCGCGGGGAGCCGCTCAAGACGCTCAACCCGGCCACCGGCGAACCGCTCGCCGAAGTCAGCACCGCCGCACCGTCCGATGTGGACGCCGCGGTGCGCGCTGCGCGGCGGGCGCACGAGGACGTGTGGGCTCCGATGCCCGGATCGGAACGGGCGAAGTACCTGTTCCGCATCGCCCGGCTGGTGCAGGAACGCGCCCGCGAACTGGCCGTGCTGGAAACGCTGGACAACGGCAAACCCATCAAGGAGTCGCGGGACTTCGACGTGCCCGCGGCCGCCGCGCACTTCTTCCACCACGCCGGCTGGGCGGACAAGCTCGGCTACGCCGGATTCGGCCCGGACCCGCGCCCGCTGGGCGTCGCGGCGGGGGTGATCCCGTGGAACTTCCCGCTGCTGATGCTGGCCTGGAAGGTCGCGCCCGCACTGGCCTGCGGCAACACCGTCGTGCTGAAACCGGCCGAGACGACGCCGCTGACCGCGCTGGTCTTCGCCGACATCTGCCTGCAGGCGGGCCTGCCCGCGGGCGTGGTCAACATCCTGCCCGGTGCCGGTGATGTCGGCGCCGGTCTGGTGGCGCACCCGGGCGTGGACAAGGTCGCGTTCACCGGATCCACCGCCGTGGGCAAGCAGATCCAGCGCGAGCTGGCCGGCAGCGGCAAACGGCTCACCTTGGAGCTCGGCGGCAAGGCCGCGAACGTCGTGTTCGACGACGCCCCGCTGGACGAGGCCGTCGAGGGCGTGGTCAACGGCGTGTTCTTCAACCAGGGCGAGGTCTGCTGCGCCGGTTCCCGGCTGCTGGTGCAGGAATCCGTCGCCGAGGCGTTGCTGGCGAAGCTGCGCGCGCGGATCGGCACGCTGCGGGTAGGCGACCCGATGGACAAGAACACCGACGTGGGCGCGATCAACTCCGCCGCGCAGCTCGACCGGATCACCGAGCTGGCCGCGGCCGGGGAAGCCGAGGGCGCGCAGCGCTGGTCCAGCCGGTGCCCGCTGCCGGAGAAGGGTTTCTTCTTCGCCCCCACGGTGTTCACCGACGTGCAGCAGTCGATGCGCATCGCGCGCGAGGAGGTGTTCGGGCCGGTGCTGTCGGTGCTGACCTTCCGCACGCCGGACGAAGCGATCAGCAAGGCGAACAACACCCCGTACGGCCTCTCGGCCGGGATCTGGACGGAGAAGGGTTCGCGCGCGCAGTGGGCGGCGCAGCGGATCCGGGCCGGGGTGGTGTGGGCGAACACGTTCAACCGCTTCGATCCGTCCGCGGCGTTCGGCGGTTACCAGGAGTCCGGTTTCGGCCGGGAAGGCGGGCGCGCGGGACTGGAGGCTTACCTTGACTTCTGACGCGGCGAGTTCGGACGCGGCGACTCCGGGCGCTGCGACTTCCGAGACGGCCACTCCCGAGACGGCGACTTCCGACGCCGGCGCGAACGCCGAAGCAGCGGCGGTTCCCGCGAGAACCCCCGAATCCGGCGCGGATCCCGACCTCACGGGCAACTCCGGGGACGCGGAGAACACCGGACCGTCGAGCGGCACCGGGTCCGCCGCACCCGCCCGGCTGGCCGTCGCCAAGACCTGCAAGCTCTACATCGGCGGCGCCTTCCCCCGTTCCGAATCGGGGCGCGTGCGGCCGGTGCACGACGCTTCGGGCGCGTTCCTCGGCAACGTCGCCGAAGCGTCCCGCAAGGACGCGCGGGACGCGGTTTCCGCCGCGCGCAAGGCTTTCCCGGGCTGGTCCGGCGCGACCGCGTACAACCGCGGCCAGGTGCTGTTCCGCATCGCCGAAGTGATGGAGGGCAGGCGGGACCAGTTCCGCGCCGAGGTCGCGGCCGCCGAAGGCGTCGGCCCGGCCGCAGCGGCGTCGCTCGTGGACACCGCGATCGACCGCGTGGTGTGGTTCGCGGGCTGGACCGACAAGATCGCCACCGCGCTCGGGTCCGTGAATCCGGTGGCAGGCCCCTACTTCTCGTTCAGCGTTCCGGAACCGACCGGTGTGGTTGCGGTGCTCGCACCGCAGGAGTCCGCGCTGCTCGGCCTGGTGAGCGTGCTCGCTCCGGCGCTGGCCGCGGGCAACACCTGCGTGGTGGTCGCCGCCGCCGAGCGGCCGCTGCCCGCGGTCGCGCTGTCCGAAGTGCTCGCGACCTCGGACGTACCGCCCGGAGCGGTCAACCTGCTCACCGGCCACGCCGCCGAGCCGGCGCGGTGGCTGGCCACGCACGCGGACGTGAACGCGCTCGACCCGACCGGCGCACCGCCGCAACTGCGCGCCGAACTCGAAGCCGCGGCGGCGGGCACGATCAAGCGCGTGCTGCCGGTCCGCTCCCCGCACGGCGCGGAGCCGGACTGGACGGCCCCGCCGGGCATCGACCGCCTCCGCGCCTGCACCGAGCTCAAAACGGTCTGGCATCCGATCGGCATCTGACCAGGTCATCGGTGCCGAGTCCGGCAGCACGGCTCGGCGGGCTCGGGACTCGGCTGGTTCCACCTCCCCGACGGGTGGTGACCGGGCTGTTCAGCGGATCTGCCAGTCCAGCCTGCCGTCCTCGGTGACGGTGGGGTGGCTGTGACCCGCCGGTGCGCCTTCGGTCAGCGCCCGGTTCACGTCGCCGAGCATGGCCGCCACGTCGCGCCATTCCGGCCGTTGCACCTGACCGGCCTCCTGCTCCCACTCCAGCACGCACCCGCGCATCGGCCCGGGGCGCAGGTCCACGACCAGCTCGTCGGAGAAGCCGTCGCCTGCGATGGGGATCCACGCCGGGTGGTAGCTCGACCCCGGCGAACCCGCGTAGTAGTCGCAGGCCGGTCGTTCCCACTGCGCCGCCCACGTCTTGCGGTGCGCGCTCCACACTTCCAACGCCTGCTGCGCGCCGTACGGCGTGTAGAACGGCGGCAGCACGTCGGCGAGGACGTCACCGTCGGTGCCTCCGCAGCAGGACCACCACTCCCGCAGGTCCGCGGGCAACCCGATCTCGAATTCCCGTTCCAGCTCGCTGAAATCCGGCGGCGGGTAGGGCGGGAGCAGGGCCGCTGCGGTCACCGGTGCGTGCTCACCCAACCAAAGCACGATTCTCGTCCACAGCTCCGTGACATCCATTCGCTCCATGATCGACGCGGCGCGGCGGTGCCGGTACCGCCAACCGTGAGGCGCTGCTGCCAGGTGCTTCTCGCGAGGGGAAATCGGTTGCGGCGCGGTTCGACAGGATCGGTACCGTGGGCAACCCGACCAGCGAGCAAGCCTGAGTCGGTCACCCCGTAGGCTTCGGCGACGTCTGGTTCGGCCACCGGAGGTAGAAAGATGGCGCAGGACATCGTCCCCATCGAACTGGGGCTGCCGCAGGGCGACCTGGTCACCCTGTGGGCTCCGCGCTGGCGCGAGGACGGTGAGGACTGGGAGGCGTTCCTCGGCTACGAGGAGGCCCTCTACGCGTTCCCGGACGCCTCGAGACTCGCTGCGTTCGTGCGCACCGCCCGCGAGCACGACCTCGACGACCACCCGGCGTGGCACGTGGTGCCCGCCCTCTCGGCGGTGGAGCTGAACCCGGACGAAGATCACCAGTTCGACCTGGTCGGCGTGCCGGAGCTGGTCGCGGACACCCCGGACACCTGGACGATCAACGAGCTGCACGACATCGTCGAGATCGCCCGCTCGCTGGCCGACGTGTGCGAGCTGGACGCGGTGCACGAGGTGCTCGACGCCGCCGAGGGCTTCGACCTGCTCGACCAGGGCACCCTGGTGTTCACCGGCAAGGACGGGCAGAAGCGCTGGGCGCAGGTGTGCAAGGTGGTCGCCGAGCGCTGGGACGAGGTGCTCGACGCGCTGGACGGGGTGGTGACCACTCCGGAGGTGCCCGCTGACGCGGTCGCCACCGCCGAGGCCGAACTCGCCGAGGCGCTGGACAGCGACGACGACAACGAGGAACCCGCCACCGGCGAAGAGTCCGATGTGGACACCGTGGAGGACGCCGAACCCACGTTCTGGAACGAGATCGGCATCGACCCGATCCGGATCGTGACCTCCGCGGGCGAGTTCTACTCGCTGCGCTGCTACCTCGACGACGACCCGGTGTTCCTCGGTTCCGACGGGCGCATCGACGTGTTCTCCTCGCCGCGCGCGCTCGCCCGGCACCTGGCCGAAGGCGAGGCGCTGGCGGACAACGACCTCGCGCAGGTCGCGACCTGGCCGCAGGTCACGCAGCGGGCCAACGCGGGTGAGCTGGAGGTCGAGGTCGACCCGGACAACACCTACGTGCTGACCGGGCTGGACGCCGACCTCGCCGCAGGCCCGTCCGAAGTGGAGCCGAACCAGCTGGACCTGGCCGAGGAACTGCTGCTGGACGCGGCCGCCTGGGCCGGGGACAAGACCGTGGACGAGGCGCTGCAGCCGTCCGAGCGGCTGGGCTGGCTGGTCTCGTTCGTGCTGCGGCCGAGCCCGAACCGGCTGCCGCCGAGCCCGCCGTTCGACGCGGAGGTCGCCGCCTGGCGCGAACTGGTCGCCCAGTTCGAGGACCAGCGCCTGCGCAAGCACTGAACCCGGCGACGGGTGGATACCAGCGGTCCGTTCGCTCCGCCCCAGCAGTGCGGACGCAGCGGTGCCCGCGCGTGTCGGCGGAGTCCGCGCGGCGCGCGCCGTTCCGAGCGAGCGGACCGCTCGACCCGTCCAGCGGGGCGAACGGCCCGCTCACTCCGTTGCAGCCTGGCGCGGGGAATGGCCCGTGCGCGGCGGCGGATCAGCCCATGAGCGTGGCGTAGCCCGGCTTGATCGCGTCGTTGATGACCGCCAGCCGGTCGTCGAAGCCCAGGAACGACGACTTCATCGCGTTGACCGTGAACCACTGCATGTCGGCCCAGTTGTAGCCGAAGGTCTCGTGCAGCCCGGCGAACTCGCTGGACATCGAGCAGTGGCTCATCAACCGGTTGTCGGTGTTCACCGTCACCCGGAACCGCAGCCTGCTCAGCAGGCCGATCGGGTGGTCGGCCAGCGAGCCCGCCGCGCCGGTCTGCAGGTTCGACGACGGGCACATCTCCAGCGGGATCCGGCGGTCCCGCACGTAGGAGGCCAGCCGGCCCAGCTGCGCCTCGCCGTGCTCGTCGATCTTGATGTCGTCCACGATCCGCACCCCGTGGCCGAGCCGTTCGGCGCCGCAGTGCTGGATGGCCTCCCAGATCGACGGGAGCCCGAACGCCTCACCGGCGTGGATGGTGAAGTGCGCGTTCTGCTGGCGCAAATATTCGAAGGCGTCCAGGTTGCGGGTCGGCGGGAATCCGGCTTCCGGTCCCGCGATGTCGAAGCCGACCACCTCGGTGTCGCGGTAGCGCACCGCGAGTTCGGCTATTTCCGCGGAGCGCGCGTTCTGCCGCATCGCGCACAGCAAGGTACCGATCCGGACAAGTTTTCCTTGCGATTCCGCACGCCGTTCCCCTTCGCGGAATCCCGCTTGCACGGATTCCACGACCTCCGGCAACGAGAGCCCGCGTTCCTGGAACAACTCCGGTGCGTAGCGAATCTCCGCGTAGACCACCCCATCGGCCGCAAGGTCTTCCACGCATTCGGCGGCCACCCGGTGCAACGCCTCCGCGGTCTGCATGACCGCCACGGTGTGCGAGAACGTCTCCAGGTACCGCTCCAGCGAGCCGGAATCCGCGGACTCCTGGAACCACTTCCCGAGCGATTCGGAGTCCTCGTGCGGCAGGTCGGCGTACCCGACCTCGGCCGCCAGCTCGATCACGGTCTGCGGTCGCAGCCCGCCGTCGAGGTGGTCGTGCAGCAGGACTTTCGGGGCCAAGCGGATCGTGTCCAAGCTCACCGGTGTCGACATGACCCCACGTTACAACCGCGGAACCGGCATCGTCCGCAGGCGCATCGGAGCGAAAAACCACCCGATCGCACGTTGTCTGCAAAGTCATCCGGCCAGCTCAAGCGCAGTACGGGCACTCCATTGCCGCACAACCGCATTGCGCTGAACAGAGCAACTGCGCGAGGCCATTCGGAGTGCGAACCCCGGCCGCAATAACGGAAAGTACCCGGGGGCGGCTGGGAACGCGCGGATCGACTAGCTACGCTCGATCGGTCCTCCCCTGCCCCTCGACGAAGGACGTCCGCACCGTGAACGAGAACATGTCCTTCGACCGCATGCGGAACATGCTCACCCGTGCGGCCGAAATCCGCGAGAGCGAGCAGCAACAGATTTTCGACGCACTCGACGAGATCCACGCCCGGATGTCCCCGCTGGAATCGCTGGGGTCGGTCCGCAAGCGGCTGTCCGAACTGCCGGACCGCACCGAGCTGGGCTCGCTGACCGAGCGGGTCGACGAAGCGCTGTCCAAGATCGACGCCCAGGACGGGGTCATCGGCGAGGTCAAGACCGCCGTGGACGGCCTGTTCGACAAGCTCGCCAAGCCGTTCGCCGAGCTGGACGGCCGGCTGGACGGCGTGTCCGGGCGGTTCGACGGCGTCGCCGGGCGGATGGACGGCCTGGAGGACAAGCTCGGGCACATCCACAAGCGCCTGGACGAGCTGGGCGGTCACCTGGACAAGCAGGACTCCCGGCTGGAGTCGCTGCCCGGCGCGGTCACCGACCCGGTGCGCGAACGCATCGACGGCCTGGAGACCAGCCTGCGCGGCCGGTTCGCCGAGATCGACGAGGGCGTGCACGAGCACCTCGACGGCACCCGCGAGACGTTGCAGCGCGCGGTCACCGAGTCCGGTAGCGGCGTGCAGCACGCGCTGACCGAGGCGGTCTCCGGCAACCGGGACGAGCTGGGCGGCAAGCTCGACGAGCTCGCGCAGCGGCCCGCGGTGGACCCCACCGAGAAGCTGGACGGCCTGGCGCAGCGGCTGGAGCAGCTCACCGACCGGCTGGACAAGGTCTCCAGCCGCCTGGACAACGTCGAGGAGAACGTGCACGGCCGGATCGAGGCGGTCGAGCAGGGCGTGAGCAGCCGGCTGGAGACCGTCGAAGAGGGCGTCAAGACCGGGCTCGGCGAGCTCGGCGGCACGCTGGCGCAGAACCTCTCGCAGATCAGCGGCTCGCTGGCGTCCCGGCCGGACTCCGACGCGGTGGACTCGATGGTGCGCCAGGCCAACGAGGAGACCGAGCGGCGCCACGCCGGCCAGCTCGACGAGGCGATGGCGACGTTCGCGGAGCTGATCCTGGGCGGCAGCGCGCAGCAGTCCCCGCCGCCGCCCACCACGCTGCCGCGCCAGCAGCAGCAGCGGCGCGGCCGGTCGAAGAGCGCCAAGCGCGAGGACAAGGCGCTCGGTTCGGACGACTCCTCCGACGAGGGCTACGCCGCCGAGAGCGCCTGACGACGTTCGCGACAGCGGGGCCGCGTTTCCTCCGGGAACCGCGGCCCCGCTGCGTTTCCACGCCCGGCACGCGCCGCGTTCCTCCCCGAGTGAACGGACCGTTCGACCGATCTATTGGGACCAACAGTCCGTTCACTCGCCCCACTTCGCTCGGATCAGGCGATGCGCGGGTGCGCCGGCTGAGGCTCTGAACCGATGAGGTTTCGTGCGGAGCGAACGGACCGTTCGGCCAATCCAGTCGGACCAACAGTCCGCTCACTCGGGGATCTCCGGGTGGCGGGCGAGGCGCGGTCAGGGGCGGACGGTGTCGAGGATCAGCGGGCTGGGAGTGAAAGCGTCCGCGGTGATCGCGATGGCGTCGGTCAGAGCTTCGCGGGCTGCGGGGAGGCGGTCCGGGGTGTCGGTGTGCAGTTCGAGCAGCGGGTCGCCTTCGGTGACGTGGTCGCCCGGTTTCGCCAGGCAGCGGATGCCCGCTGCGTGCTGCACGTCGTCCTCCTTGCGGGTGCGGCCCGCGCCCAGCCGCCACGCCGCAAGCCCTACCGCGTACGCATCCAATGTGGACACGACGCCGGTGGCGGGCGCCGGGAAGGTCTCGACGTGCGCGGCACGCGGCGATTCCGCATCCGGATCCCCGCCCTGCGCGGCGATCATGGCGCGCCAGACCCGATGCGCCGCACCGGAAGCCAGCACCTCCGCCGGGTCCACATCGGACAGACCGGCGTGCGCCAGCATTTCCCGCGCCAGCGCCAGGGTCAGCGCCACCACGTCCGCCGGACCGCCGCCGCGCAGCACCTCGACCGCCTCGGTGACCTCCAGCGCGTTGCCGACCGCGCAGCCCAACGGCACCGACATGTCGCTGAGCACGGCACTGGTGCGCACCCCGTGCGCGGTGCCGATGGCGACCAGCTCGTCGGCCAGCGCGCGGGCCTGCGCCAAGTCCTTCATGAACGCGCCGGAGCCGCACTTGACGTCCAGCACCAGCGACTGCGCGCCCTCGGCGAGCTTCTTGCTCATGATCGAGCTGGCGATCAGCGGGACCGATTCGACGGTTCCGGTCACGTCGCGCAGCGCGTAGAGCTTGCGATCGGCCGGGGCGAGCCCCTCGGTCGCCGCGCACACCACCGCACCGACCTCGTCGAGCTGCGCACGGATCTCGTCCGCGCTCAGCCGGGCGCGCCAGCCCGGGATCGACTCGAGCTTGTCCAGCGTCCCGCCGGTGTGCCCCAGCCCGCGCCCGGACAGCTGCGGCACCGCAGCCCCGCAGGCCGCGATCAGCGGCGTCAACGGCAGCGTGATCTTGTCGCCGACCCCGCCGGTGGAGTGCTTGTCCACGGTCGGCCGGGCGAGGCCGGTCAGCTCCAGCCGCGCACCGGAGGCGATCATCGCCGCGGTCCAGCGCGCGGTCTCCGCCCGATCCATGCCGCGCAGCAGGATCGCCATCGCCAGCGCGGACATCTGCTCCTCGGCGACCTCGCCCCGCGTGTAGGCCGCGACCACCCAGTCGATCTGCGCGTCGTCGAGCCTGCCGCCGTCCCGCTTGGTGCGGATCACGTCGATCACCGAGTGCGCCATGCACCGACCTCCTCGCCGTCGCCCGGCACCGTCGCCGAAGACGCCCGAGTCTCGCATCCGATCAAGCCCACCGGGGCGATCAGCGCCGGAACCCGCGCTTGCAGCCGCGCGAAGCGAGATCGGAATGCTCAGAGCTCGAAGGCGTCCGGCAGGACCTCGCGCATGGGGCGGATGCCGCGGGGCGTGTCGACCTCGCAGTCCGGCCCGCCGAGCTCGTGCAGCAATTGCCTGCAACGCCCGCACGGCATCAGCAGCTCGCCCGCACCGCTGCGGCAGGCCACCGCGACGAACCGGCCCCCGCCGGTGAGGCGCAACTGCCCGGCCAGCGTGCATTCGGCGCACAGCGTCAAGCCGTAGGAGCCGTTCTCCACGTTGCACCCGGCCACCACGCGCCCGTCGTCGCACACCGCCGCGGCGCCCACCTGCAATCCCGAATAGGGGCAGTACGCCGTTGCCGCCGCTTCCACGGCCTTCGCGCGCAACCACTCCCAATCCACCGCCACCATCCGTACCTCCCGATCCCGGCGAAGCCCTTCGGCCACGCTGAATACCGCATTTCACGAGCGCTGCGGGACAATGGAGCATTCCCGCCGCCACAAGCACGCACCCGCGCGAACACCGAACCGCCCGCAATGCTTTTGTGAGCTTATGCGCAGCGCAGATGTGGTGACATGGCTCTCCGGAAGGGCCCTTGACGCGGGTGCCGCGCATTGCCCGCGAGTCACGAGTTGATTTCTACATCGATCCACCGGCCCGGCCGCTTTGTCTGGTCGATCACACAGAGCACAGGTGAGTAGGCCACGCCCGAGACGCGGGTCTAGCATCCGAGAAGTCCAAGGCCCTAGTTCAGGTGGCCGGTGACGGGCGTGCGGATGCAGATGCTGACGACTCTCCACCGGTCGCCCCTCGTTCCCGAACGGGCCGCAAGTCCACCAGCGACGTTGGAGGCCTTCCACCATGGCCAGCACCACCGCCTCCGCGGCGGAGGCGCCCGAGCGCGAGGGCAACCCTCGTGCCAAGGGCTCCCTCTACCGCGGCGATCTGGGCATGTGGTCGTGGGTCGCGCACCGCATCACGGGCGTGCTCACCTTCTTCTTCTTGTTCGTGCACGTCCTGGACACCGCTCTGGTGCGGGTTTCGCCCGAGGCGTACGACACGGTCATCGAAACGTACAAGAGCCCGATCATGATCCTGTTCGAGCTGGGTCTGCTGGCCGCGGTGCTGTTCCACGCCTTCAACGGCATCCGCGTCATGCTGGTGGACTTCTGGTCGAACGGGCCGAAGTACCAGAAGCCGATGCTGTGGACCGTGCTGGGGCTGTGGCTGGTGCTGATCGTGCCCGCCGCCATCTCGATGCTCACGCGCGCCGTCACGGAATTGTTCGGGGGCTGACCCATGACCACCACTGAAGCACCGCTGTCGGTCGACAAGCCGCGCTCGCCGCACCGCGCCGCCGCCCGCCGCAGCAATTTCGAGCTCTACAGCTGGCTGTTCATGCGGCTGTCCGGCGTCGTGCTGCTGTTCCTCGTGCTCGGGCACATGCTGATCATGCTGTTCCTGGACGGCGGGGTGCACCGGATCAACTTCGCGTTCGTGGCCGGGCGCTGGGCGAACCCGTTCTGGCAGTTCTGGGACCTCACGATGCTGTGGCTGGCCGGGCTGCACGGCGGCAACGGGCTGCGGACCGTCATCAACGACTACTCCCGCAAGGATGCGTCCCGCTTCTGGCTGAAGATGCTGCTGTACGTCTCGGTCGTGCTGACCGTTGGTGTGGGCACGTTCGTGCTGTTCACCTTCGACCCGAACATCGGCTGAGAACCGCCCGCGCAGCTTCGAGGCCCGCCGCTGGGCCTCGCCATCGGCCCTAGGAGGCGACCATGCAACACCACAAGTACGACGTGGTCATCGTCGGCGCCGGCGGCGCCGGGATGCGCGCGGCGATCGAATCGGGCCAGCGCGCCCGCACCGCCGTGCTCACCAAGCTCTACCCCACCCGTTCCCACACGGGGGCCGCGCAGGGCGGCATGTGCGCCGCGCTGGCCAACGTGGAGGAGGACAACTGGGAGTGGCACACCTTCGACACCATCAAGGGCGGCGACTACCTCGTCGACCAGGACGCCGCTGAGGTGATGGCCAAGGAGGCCATCGACTCCGTGCTGGACCTGGAGAAGATGGGCCTGCCGTTCAACCGGACCCCGGAAGGCCGGATCGACCAGCGCCGCTTCGGCGGGCACACCCGCGACCACGGCAAGTCCCCGGTGCGCCGGGCCTGCTACGCCGCGGACCGCACCGGCCACATGATCCTGCAGACGCTGTACCAGAACTGCATCAAGCACGGGGTGGAGTTCTTCAACGAGTTCTACGTCCTCGACGTCACGATGAGCGAGGACGAGAACGGCGAGCAGGTCTGCACCGGCGCCGTCGCCTACGAGCTGGCCACCGGCGAGATCCACGTGTTCGAGGCGAAGTCCGTCGTGTTCGCCACCGGCGGATTCGGCAAGGTCTTCAAGACGACGTCCAACGCGCACACCCTCACCGGTGACGGCATGGGCATCATCTACCGCAAGGGCCTGCCGCTGGAGGACATCGAGTTCTACCAGTTCCACCCGACCGGCCTGGCCGGGCTCGGCATCCTCATCTCCGAGGCGGTCCGCGGCGAAGGCGGCATCCTGCGCAACGTCGACGGCGAGCGGTTCATGGAGCGCTACGCCCCGACGATCAAGGACCTGGCGCCGCGGGACATCGTCGCCCGCTCGATGGCGCTGGAAGTGCTGGAAGGCCGCGGCTGCGGACCGAACAAGGACTACGTGCTGCTCGACGTCACGCACCTCGGCGAGGACGTGCTGGAGCAGAAGCTGCCGGACATCACCGAGTTCTCCCGCACCTACCTGGGCGTGGAGCCGCTGGAGGAGCCGGTGCCGGTCTACCCGACCGCGCACTACGCGATGGGCGGCATCCCCACCAACATCGAGGGCGAGGTGCTGCGGGACAACGACACCGTCATCCCCGGCCTCTACGCCGCCGGTGAGTGCGCCTGCGTCTCGGTGCACGGCTCGAACCGGCTGGGCACCAACTCGCTGCTGGACATCAACGTGTTCGGCCGCCGGGCTGGCATCGCCGCCGCCGAGTACGCGGGCGAGCACGAGCACGTCGAGCTGCCGGAGAACCCGGCGAAGCTCGTGGAGGGCATGGTCGAGCACCTGCGCACCGCGCACGGCGGCGAGCGGGTCGCCAAGATCCGCACCGAGCTGCAGGAGACGATGGACGCGAACGCCTCGGTGTACCGCACCGAGGAGACGCTGAAGCAGGCGTTGTCCGACGTGCAGGCGCTCAAGGAGCGCTACGGCCGGATCGCGGTGCACGACAAGGGCAAGCGGTTCAACTCGGACCTGCTCGAGGCCGTCGAGCTCGGGTTCCTGCTGGACCTGGCGGAGTCGCTGGTCAACGCCGCGCTGGCCCGCAAGGAGTCCCGCGGCGGGCACGCCCGCGAGGACTACACCGCGCGCGACGACACCAACTTCATGCGGCACAGCATGTCGTACAAGCAGTTGCCCGACGCCGAGGACCCGAACGCGCCGCTGGGCCTGACCGGCTTCCAGGCCGACATCCGGCTGGACTACAAGCCCGTCGTCGTGACCCGGTACCAGCCGATGGAGCGTAAGTACTGATGACCGCAACCGTTGAGAACACCGAACAGACCGCGGACCTGCCCTCGGACGCCCCGCCGATCCCGGAGGGCGCGACCATGGTCACGGTCCGCATCCAGCGGTTCAACCCGGAGGTCGACGAGGACCTGCACTGGGAGTCCTACCGGATCCCGGCGCTGCCGTCCGACCGCGTGCTGAACCTGCTGCACTACATCAAGTGGTACGTCGACGGATCGCTGACGTTCCGCCGTTCCTGCGCGCACGGCGTGTGCGGCTCCGACGCGATGCGGATCAACGGCGTCAACCGGCTGGCCTGCAAGGTCCTGATGAAGGACATGTTCGCCAAGAGCGGCGAGACGACGATCAGCGTCGAGCCGATCAAGGGCCTGCCGGTGCACAAGGACCTGCTGGTCGACATGGAACCGTTCTTCGAGGCGTACCGGGCGATCAAGCCGTACCTGGTCACCTCCGGCAACGAGCCGACGCGGGAGCGGACCCAGTCCATCGCCGAGCGGGAGCGGTTCGACGACACCACCAAGTGCATCCTGTGCGCGGCCTGCACCACGTCGTGCCCGGTGTACTGGTCCGAGGGCTCCTACTTCGGTCCCGCGGCGATCGTGAACGCGCACCGGTTCATCTTCGACAGCCGGGACGAGGCGGCCGAGGAACGGCTGGACATCCTCAACGACGTGGACGGGGTGTGGCGCTGCCGCACCACGTTCAACTGCACCGACGCCTGCCCGCGCGGCATCCAGGTCACCAAGGCGATCCAGGAGGTCAAGCGCGCGCTGATGTTCCGGCGCCGCTGATCGGCAACGCACCACGGCGCCCGTCCCGGCTTCCGGGGCGGGCGCTGTCGCATTCCCGGCCACGGTGCGCGTGTGCAGCGAGTTCGTCGAGCCCCCGATGCTCGGCAGATCCGCGCGGCCGTGCTCACCGGGAGGCGTCGGTGAAGCGTTCGTGGCCGAGCACCGAAAGCAGTTCGAGCTTGGCGTGGCCCTCGGTGCCGGGGGCGGCGGTGAGCACCAGCAGCGCCTGCGAACGGTCCTCGGTGAACAGCACCTGGCAGTCCAGCTCGATCGGGCCGAGTTCCGGATGCAGCAGCGTCTTGTGGTCGGTGAACCGCGTGGCGACCTCGTGGCGCTGCCACAGCTCGGCGAACTCGTCGCTCTCCCGCTGCAACGCCCGCACCAGCTCCCCGGCCGCCGACTTCGCGCCCAGCACGCCGTAGGCCGCGCGCAGGTTGGCGACCTGCGCGCGGCTCTGCCGGTCGCGGTCGTCCACCGGGTAGATCAGCCGCTCCGCGGGGTCGGTGAACCACCGGTAGACCTCGCTGCGGGCGAGGCCGGTGTTCCCGGAGCGGTCGCCGAACAGGGCCACGGCCATGCGGTTCTGCACCAACGCCTCGCCGAGGCAGGACAGGATCATCGCGGGCGTGTCGTCCAGGCGATCGAGCACCCGCAGCAACGCGGGCGCGACGTGCGTCGCCGCGTCCATGGACGTCGGCGCGCTTTGCCCGGCGATGCGGAACAGGTGGTCGCGCTCGTCGGCGGTGAGCCGCAGCGCGCGGGACAACGCGGTGAGCAGCTGCGCGCTCGGGTGCGGGCCGCGGCGCTGCTCCAGCCGCGTGTAGTAATCCGTGGACATACCGGCCAGCGACGCCACTTCCTCGCGGCGCAAACCGGGTGTCCGCCTGCGCGCGCCGTCGGGCAGGCCGACGTCGCCGGGCCGCAGCGCCTCCCGGCGGCGGAACAGGAAGCTCGCGAGCGCTGCACGGTCCATGCCGCCAGCATGGACCGCCCGGCCGCCCCTATCCAGGGATCGCGGGTCCCCCGGAGCACCGGTCTCTGCACCGTTGCCGATTTCCCGGTGAAACTCAGGGCATGGACATCACCGGAAACACGATCTTCATCCCCGGTGCCACCAGCGGCATCGGTCTGGCCCTCGCGCTGCGGTTGCAGGCGAAGGGCAACACGGTCGTGGTCGGCGGCCGCCGTGCGGAACTGCTCGAACGCATCGGCGCCGACCACGGGCTCGACACCGCGCGGATCGACACCACCGACCCCGCGAGCATCCGCGCCGCTGCGGCCGAGGTGCTGGCCCGCCACCCCGAGCTGAACGTCCTCGTCCCGATGGCGGGGATCATGCGCGTCGAGGACTGGCACCGGCCCGAGTCCTTCCTCGGGTCGGCGGAAGAGGTCATCACCACCAACGTGCTGGGACCGATCCGGCTCATCGCCGAGTTCATCGAGCACCTCCGGACCCGGCCGGACGCCACGATCCTCACCGTTTCGTCCGGGCTGGCGTTCACCCCGCTGGCGGCGACGCCCAGCTACAACGCCTCGAAGGCCGCGATCCACATGCTCACCGAGTCGATCCGGTTGCAGCTGGCCGACACCAGCGTGCGGCTGCAGGAGATCGAACCGCCCGCGGTGCGCACCGAACTGCTGCCGGGCCAGCAGGACAGCGAGCACGCGATGCCGCTGGCCGAGTTCGCCGACGAGGTCATGTCGCTGCTCGAGAACCTGCCCGAAGCCCGGGAGATCCAGGTGGAGAACGTGAAGTTCCTCCGCTACGGCGAAGCGCGCGGCGATTACGACCAGGTCGTCGCCGCGCTCAACGCCGCCGACCCGCACGGCAAGTGACCGGCGTTCGGATCGGGCGGATCCGTCACCGCCGGTGCCAGAACAGCACTTCGGGGTTTTGCTCGGTCGGGCGGTCGAGGATCGGCTGAGGCAGCTGCCGCAGCTGCTGGTCGAGGAACGCGGCGACGCAGCGGTTCCCCGGTTCGGCACCACGCGCCCCGGGCAGCGGCGTTCCGGGGTGGTGGATGCCGTACTGGTTGCCCAACATCGTCACGTCGGTCGCCGACCCGTGCCCGGAGCCGTTCAGGGTGATCCAGCGCTTCCACCCGTGCAGGCGCTCCCAGGTGCTGCGGAGCATCGGGACGTGGTGATTCGGCCACGGCGTCGGGTCCACCCGTGGCTGGTGCTGTGCACTGCTGCGTGCCGACGCCGGTCAGCTGCGGGTCGCGCGGAAGGCGCGCCAGCCGAGCACGCCGATGATCGTGCCGAGCACCAGCGAGACCGCCGCGATCACGAAGTGCACGTACAGGAAGGCCGTGGGCGAGGCGCCCGCCCAGGACTTCTCGTTGATCCAGATGTTGCGGAAGAAGGCGGGCCACAGCAGCCACGACCAGACCCCGAAGGCGAGCAGGAACAGCGCGGTACGGCGGGAGAACTTCACGCCTGCCAGTATCCGCCCGCCGCTGTCGCCGGCCGCACCTGGCCTCCGCTCGTCGCGCGGTGCCCGAACCGCGCACCCGCCCGGTCTCGGCGGATACCGAAAGTCGTACGGACGAATCCCGCGCAGGCCGCGTTTCGCTAGCCTTGGCGGGTGCCCGCGAGAACTCTCCCCCCGGTCCGCAGGTCCATCCCAACCGCACCGGAATCGCCGGTGCCGCAAGGAAAAGCCGGATTGCGCGTCGGCACCGCGCTATGCGCTGCGCTGACCCTGCTCGGCTCGAGCCCGGCCGTCGCGACGGCCCAGCCCGCGTGCCCGAACGCGGTCCAGCCGCCGGCACCGGTCGACACCTCCGAGGTGCCCGCGCCGGGAATGCCGAGTCCGCCGCCGCTGCCGGTGCCCCCGGAGCCCGTCGGCGGCGAACGGCTCGCCGAGTGCGCCGAGATCACACCGCCCGGTGTGGCCGCACCGCCGGTCGACCAGGTGGGCGCGCAGTCGTGGGTGCTGGCCGACCTGGACAGCGGGGAGGTGCTCGCGGCGCGCGATCCGCACGCCCGGCACCGGCCTGCCTCCACGATCAAGGTGCTCACCGCGCTGCTGGCGCTGCGCGAGCTGGACCTGGCCGACACGATCACCGCGACCCAAGCCGATGCAGACCAGGAAGGCAGCAAGGTCGGCCTGGAACCCGGCACGACCTACACGGTGCATCAAGTGCTCTCCGGAATGATCATGCAGTCCGGCAACGACGCGGCGCACGCGCTGGCGGTCAAGCTGGGCGGTGTCGACGAGACCGTCCGCAAGATGAACGCGCTCGCGCCCCGGCTCGGCGCGCACGACACGCGCACCGCGAGTCCGTCCGGATTGGACGGACCGGGGATGAGCACCTCGGCCTACGACCTGGCGGTGATCTTCCGCACCGCGATGCAGGACCCGGAGTTCGCGCGGATCGCCGGGACCGAGCAGATCCAGCTGCCCGGTAAACCCGGTGCTCCGCCGATGCCGGTGAGCAGCGACAACTCGGTGCTGTTGAACTACCCCGGCGCGCTGGGCGGCAAGACCGGATTCACCGACGACGCGCGGCACACGTTCGCCGCGGCCGCCGAGCGCGGCGGCAGGCGGCTGGTGGCGGTGCTGATGCGCGGCGAGAACAAGCCGGTCCGGTTGTCCAAGCAGACCGAGAACCTGCTCGACTACGGGTTCGGCCTGCCCGCCGCGGCGCCGGTCGGGCGGCTGGTGTCCGAACCGCCGAAGCCTTCGGTCGTGGACGCCGCGCCCGAACCGCAGGCCGGTGCGGATTCCGCGGACGCGCAGGCGCAGGGAGCGATGTCCGGCACGCTCGGCTGGCCGTTGACGCTGCTCGCGGCCGCGGTGATCGCGGTGTCGGGGCTGTTCGCGCTGCGGCAGCGCCGGGCCAAGCTGGCCGCCGCGCGCAGGAACGCGGACTCCTCGGACGAACACCCCTGATCCCGGTGCGCAGCCGTGGATCGGTCCGAGCGGCACCAGGTCCTGCTTGAAACGCAGCGGCGCCCGAGGCGGCCTGCGCGGACCGCTGCCCGGACAGCGCCTGGCCCGGCGCGCTGTGCGCGGTGCCTCACCCGGTCGTTCTAGGTAGTACTCGGGTAATCGTGCGGGTTCGACGCGATGCGAGACGCGGGATTCTCGATTGCAGGAGCCGCCGGCAGCGCCGCCGGGCAGCCGGTCCGGGGAGCAGAGTGCCGGACCGGTTCCCACGCCCCGGGTTCGGTCGCAGGGCGGCTCCGGCCCCGCGCGGTCCCCCACGACCGCGCGGGGCGCGGCCCGCCCGGCCTAGCCCCGAACCAGGCCGGGGGGCCGCCCTGATCACCTCCGGCGGTGCAGCACCCAGCCGACGACGGCGCCGAGCCCGAAAACTCCGCCGAGCACGCCGCGCCCCGGCCGGTGCACCCGCACGATCGGCCGGATCACCGCGGGCGGCGGTGGCGCGGGCTGCGCGACCCGCTCGTTCTCCGGCGCGGTAGCCGTCCACGCCGCCACGAACAGGATGAACCGCGAAGTCAGGTTCGCGAACACCAGCAACCCCAGGATCGGGCCGAACGCGGCCGCCGCGGGCGAGCCGGTGACGCTGTTCAGGTAGATCACCCCGACCTGCTTGAGCACCTCGAACCCGACCGCGGCGAACAATCCGCCCCACATGGCGCTGCGCATCGACACGGGAATGCGCGGCAGCCGTGCCAGCACCAAGGTGAACACGACCCAGCCCGCTGCCAGCGACAGCAGCGTCGCGAGCACGCCGAGCACGATCCGCGCGGCCAGCGTCGTCTCGATCCCGGCGAGCGAGAACAGCCAGCGCCCGACACCGCCGCCGACGGCGCTGAGCCCGAACGACACCGCCAGCGCGAGCCCCAGCCACAGCAGCGACAGCAGGTCCGAGCCGAGCCGCCGCAGCATCGGCGGCGCCTCGAACTGCTGGCTCCACTGGGCCGTCAGCGCCTCCCGCAGGTTCGTCAGCCAGCCCAGCCCGGAATACAGCGCCACCAGCAGCCCGATCACGCCGACCGCGCCCGCCTGGTTGATGGCCTGCTCCACGACCTGGTTGAGCAGGCCGCTCATCGACGGGTTCGGCACCGCCTCGGTGATCGAGCGGCGCAACTGCTCCAGCAGGTCGCGGTTGCCCGCGAGCACGAACCCGGCGACCGCGAACCCGATCATCAGCAGCGGAACGAGCGCGAGCACGCTGAAGTAGGTGACCGCTGCGGCGTAGTAATCGCCGTACTGGCTCTGGTAGCGCTCGTACGAGCGGATCAACCGGTCCAGCCACCCGTGCCTGCGGCGGAGCCGTTCCAGCCTGCCGGGCGGTTCCGCCTCGGCTGCGCTGCGCGCCGGTTGGCTGCGATCCGGCAAAGTGCACCTCCCAGGACTGTCCGGGATTGCCCCGAACGGGCTCAGAGGCTACCGCCGAATGATCTCGTCAGCCCGCAGGCGGCAGGAACCCGACGCGGTCGTAGGTGGTGCGCAGGGTCCGCGCGGCCACCTCGCGGGCCCGCTCGGCGCCGCGGCGCAGCACCTTGTCCAATTCGGACGGATCCGCCAGGTAGGCGTTGACCTGCTGCTGGAACGGCGTGACGAACTCGACGAAGGCTTCGCCGGTGTCCTTCTTCAGGTCGCCGTAGCCCTTGCCCTCGTAGGCGGCCTGCAGTTCGCCGATGCTGCGCCCGGTCAGCTCCGCGTTGATCACCATCAGGTTGCTCACGCCGGCCTTGTGCTCCGGGTCGTAGCGGATTTCGCGCTCGTTGTCGGTGACCGCCGAACGCAGCTTCTTCGCCGCGCGCTTCGGGTCCTCCAGCAGGTCGATGACCCCGCTGGGCTGCGACTTGCTCATCTTCGCGCCCGGGTCCTGCAGGTCCTGGATCTTCGCGGCGGCCTCCGGGATGTGCGCGGCGGGCACCGTGAAGGTAGTGCCGAAGCGGGAGTTGAACCGCTGCGCGAGGTTGCGGGTCAGCTCCAGGTGCTGGCGCTGGTCCTCGCCGACCGGGACCGCGTCGGCCTGGTAGAGCAGGATGTCCGCGGCCTGCAGCACCGGGTAGGTGAACAGCCCGACGCTGATGTGGTCGGCTTCCTGCCGCGCGGCCTTGTCCTTGAACTGCGTCATCCGGCCGGCTTCGCCGTACCCGGCCTGGCATTCCAGCACCCAGCCGAGCTGCGCGTGCTCGGGCACGTGGCTCTGCACGAACAGCGTCGAGCGCTCCGGGTCGATGCCCAGCGCGAGCAGCTGCGCCGCCGACACCCGGGTGCGCTTGCGCAGCAGTTCCGGATCCTGCTCGACGGTGATCGCGTGCAGGTCGACGATGCAGTAGAAGGCGTCGCTGTCGTGCTGCATCCGCGCCCAGGAGCGCAGTGCGCCGAGGTAGTTGCCGAGGTGGAACGAGTCGGCGGTGGGCTGGATGCCGGACAGGACGCGGGGCACTCGCGCGGGCGCCGCGTCGCCGGACTGCCGCGCCTGGCCTGCCGGAGTCTGCTGGGTGGCGGAATCGTCGCTGCTCACCCGTTGATTCTCGCAAGCCGCGCCCGGACAGGCGGACCGGGTGCGGGCAGATTCAGCTCTTGCGCTGGTTCTCCGGCTGGATTTCGACCTTCTTGCGGCGCAGCACTCCCGCGACCATGCCTGCGATGCCGAAGCCGACGGCGGCGAGGCCGACGGGGGTGGCCATCGATTCGAACGGGTTGACGTCCTGGGCGAGCGCGGGGCGCGGTCCGGCCGCCTGCGCGGTCGCGGTGCCGAGGACCGCGGTGGCCAGCAGCATCCCGAGGACGAGTCCTCGCGTGGTCATGCGTGCAAATCGGCTACGCACGAGCGTTGCCTCCCTTAACGGTTAACCCGTACGGGTCACAAACTCTCTGAACCCGGTTGCGGACCGTACCGATCGCGGGTGAACTCCACGATCGCGTTGCGTAAACCGGCCACGACGCAAAGATCCTATTTTCCCCCTGCGACCCCCCGACACCGGGTACCCTTGACAGCCCGTCTGTCACTGATCGCTCCTGGTGAGCGCGCACGCTTAGCTCGATACGGTGAACCCGGAAGGACGTCAGGGTGAGAACGACCACTCACCCGCCCGAGTGGCAATACCGGCAAAGATCAACTCAGCTGCCCGTCCACGCGGCTCTGGCGTGGCCGACGGCTCGGCGGCGCGAAGCACGGATTCAGCCGCCGGGTTCGGCCCAGCCGCGGCGTTCGCCTTCGGCGATGACCTCCCGGGCGGCTGTCCACAATGGAGCCGATGCGTCGCCGATGACCGACTTGCGCTCGCGCACGGTGTCCGCGGTGACGCCCGGAGTGCGCCAGGTGCCGCCCTGCGCGAGCCAGTTCAGCAGCAGCGGCTGCATCCGGTCCATCGCCTTGGCGAACCGCGCCTCCGGAGTGCGACGAGCCTCGAATTCGTCCCACCGCTCGCGGAAGTGTTTCGCCTGGTCGGACGGCAGCAGGCCAAACAACCGGTCCGCGGCGGCTTCTTCGCGCTGCTGCTGGCTTTCCCTGCCCGCGTCGTCGTAGAGCGGCGTGTCACCCGCGTAGATCTCGATGAGGTCGTGCACCACCACGAGCTGCACGGTCCGCCCGACGTCGATCGGCTCGTCGGAGTGCTCGGCGAGCACGGTCACCATCAGCGCCAAGTGCCACGAGTGCTCGGCATCGTTCTCCCGCCGATCCACCGCGGCCAGCGGCGATTGCCGCAGCACCGCTTTTAGCTTGTCCACTTCGGCCAGGAAAACCAGCTGTTCCCGCAACCGGCCACCCACGGCGTCCGGCAGCGGAGTGCGCTCGGCGAGCAATGCGTCGTCGTCGAAGTCCACGCACTAACCATGGCAACCCTGTCCGGCCGGAACAACCGTGCGGACGGGTAGAACTCCGGAGTCCTCTGCGGCGCACCTCGGCCCACGACATTCAATTAAAGAATTTGCGCGGCGGAACTTCCGCGGACATACCTCAACGAAAGATCGCGCGGCGCGCTCGCCGCGGAAGCTGATATCGTCTTCGCCACCGTCGTACTAAGGAGTCGGATTGCCTGAGTCGCTGAGCACGGCCGCGGTCGACGAAGCCCTTGCCGGGATCGAAGGCTGGAGCCGTGCTGGGAACGCCATTGCGCGCACTTGGGAGCGCAAGGGGTTCAACGGTGCCATTCAGCTCGTGAACGTGATCGCGTTCATCGTGAACAACCTGAACCATCACCCCGATATTCGGGTGCACGACTACAAGTACGTGACCGTCACCTCGACGACGCACGTCGCCGACGGCATCACCGAACACGACCTGGAACTCGCCCGGAAGATCAATAAAACGGTGGACGAGAGCTGAGCGATCGAGGCCCCTGCCCGACAGGGGCCTCTTGCTCCCTCCCGAAAGCACTGAAGGAGGATCGGCTGGTCAGCATGGAAAGTGACCAGGCTCAGTTCACCTCTTTCAACTCATAGAGCCGCCCCAAGGCAACAATCCGCTTTCGTAGCTCGCGCTCAGGGATGCTCAACCCTTCTGGATCCAGCGCTTCGCGGATGATCGCCCGCGCTGCGCCTTCGAGTTGGTTCAACGGGATCAGAGATAGATCCGGACCCTGCAAATTCCGGCATGACTCCTTTCGACGGCCCGTCCTGCAAGTAGTTTCGGAGTCGCGCGCCGTGCGCGGTAGGGTTTAGCCGTTCACAAGGGTTCACAAGGGGGAGCCGTGAGCACTGGAGCAGATCTCCGCGCCGCGCGGGAGGCAGCAGGGCTGAGCCTGAACCGCATGGCTGAGCGGACGCACTTCACCAAGGCTCATCTCTCGATGGTCGAGACCGGTAAGCGCTCAGCCGTTCCCGACGTGGTGGCTGCGTACGAGCAGGCACTAGGGATGCCGCTGAGCCCTGCTCCAGGAGACCCGCTCCGTGTCGCGCACGAGTGGCTTGTTTCGACCTCTCCGATGGCCGTGCACACCCGTTCGGGCCGGAAGGTCGGCAACTCACTCGCCAGCGAGCTAGAAGCTCGCGTAGTGGAGCTGAGACACCTTGACGACACGGTGAGCAGCGATGAGCTAGGTCCGGTCATCTTCAAGGAACTGGGCGAGGCGGAGAGCCTGCTCCGCTCGGCGAGCTTCGCAGAACCTGTCGGCCGGAGGCTGTTCACCGCAGTGGGAGAGCTGGCCCAGCTAGCAGGCTGGGTAGCCAGTGACGCAGGCGAATACCGGCAGGCAGAGCGCTTCTACCTCTCAGGTGTCGCAGCGGCGAATGGGGCTCACGACAAGGTTCTGGGAGCCCAACTCCTATCCAGCCTCAGCTACCAAACAGCGAACGTCGGTAATCCCGCGGACGCTGCGCTGCTCGCTCGCAGCGCGATTATGGGAGCGCAGGAAGCTACTCCCCTGGTTCGCGCGCTCTTGCTGGAACGTGTCGCATGGGCATCCGCCAAGGCCGGAGACACCGAAGCCACCTGGCGAACGCTGGACATGGTGGATGACACCTATGAACGGCGCGGAGCGGACGAACCGGAATGGACGTACTGGCTCAACAGAGCCGAAATCGACGTCATGGCGGGACGCTGCCTGATCGAACTCGGCGCACCCGGCAAGGCGGCGCCGCTGCTGTCCTCCGCTATCGCCACGTACCCCGCTGAGCACGCCCGGGAGGTAGCCCTCTACCTCTCCTGGCTCGCCGAATCCCACGCACGGGCAGGCGAGTTCGACGCTGCACGGGAAGCCCTGGAGCGTGGCCGCTCCTACAGCTCGGCGATGCCGTCCGCCCGGACCGACGCCCGACTGGACGCAGTACAGCGACTGCTCCCCTGCTGATCAAGGCTGGTCGAAGGTCACCGTCACCGGGGCGTGATCGCTCCAGCGCTTGTCGTAGCTCGGAGCCCGTTCCACCCACGCCTCGGAGGCGCGAGCGGCCAGGCCCGGGGTGGCGGCCTGGTAGTCGATCCGCCAGCCGGAGTCGTTGTCGAACGCCTTGCCGCGGTAGGACCACCACGAGTACGGGCCCTGGTCGTCCGGGTGCAGCGAGCGGACGACGTCGACGTAGCCGAGTTCGTCGAAGACGCGGTCCATCCAGGCCCGCTCCTCCGGCAGGAACCCGGCGTTCTTGCGGTTCGCCTTCCAGTTCTTCAGGTCCACTTCGCGGTGCGCGATGTTCCAGTCGCCGCACACCAGCACTTCCTTGCCGGCTTCCGCCGCGCGGGTGCGCAGCGCGTCCAGGTGCGGCAGGAATTCCGCCATGAAGCGTTCCTTCTCGTCCTGACGCGCAGTGCCGACCTCGCCGCTGGGCAAGTACAGGCTGGCGACCACGACTTCGGGCAGCTCCACTTCGGCGTAGCGGCCGCTGTCGTCGAATTCCGCGCTGCCGAAACCGACGCGGGAGCTCTCCGGCCGCGCCCGCGAATACACCGCCACGCCGCTTCGGCCCTTGGCGGAACTGGGCGCCAGCACGGTGTGCCAGCCCTCGGGTTCGCGGACGGACGCGGTGAGCTGGTCCGGTTCCGCCCGGGTCTCCTGCAGGCAGATCACGTCGGCGCCGGTGCCTGCCAGCCATTCGACGAAGCCCTTCTTGGCGGCGGCCCGCAATCCATTGACGTTCACGGTCGAGACGGTGAGCACGGGACCGAGCCTAACGATCCCCACCGCAGGGCCGTTGCGCCGCCGGAACGAACCGCCCGCGGCGATGTGCGCAACATCGCACTTGTTGATCATGCCGCCTGCGACCTGCTCGAACGCTTTACAACCGGTGCAACCGGTAGGGCATGATGGGCTAGACTCCGCCGTCTGGATCTTGGGTCATCCGGACGGTGGATAATCCGGAACCCGGGTAACGGACAGTGCCGACGGCACGACGAAGTGTCCATGGGAACGACCGTGCGGAATGCGGGAGGTCTGGACGTGACCACGGATGGAGCCGCGGGCAGCGGCCCCACCGCTCGTCGCCTGGTGCTGGGGGGCCAGCTGCGCAGGTTGCGCGAGGCCAGCGGCATCTCCCGGGACGACGCGGGCTACGAGATCCGCGGCTCCGGCTCCAAGATCAGCAGGCTGGAGCTCGGCCGCGTCGGCTTCAAGGAGCGCGACGTCGCCGACCTGCTCACCCTCTACGGCGTGGCCGACGAGACCGAGCGCGCGACGTTCCTCGAAATGGTCCGCCAGTCCAACCAGCCCGGCTGGTGGCACCGCTACAGCGACCTCGTCCCGTCCTGGTTCCAGGACTACGTGGGACTGGAGGAGTCGGCTTCCCGGATCCAGACCTACGAGATCCAGTTCGTCCCCGGCCTGCTGCAGACCGAGGCGTACGCCCGCGCGATCGCCAGCCAGGGAATGCCGGAGGCCGTGGACGACGAGGTGGATCGCCGGGTCGGCCTGCGGATGTACCGCCAGCGGCTGTTCAACCAGCCGAACGCGCCGAAGTTGTGGGCGGTCATCGACGAATCGGTGCTGCACCGTCCGATCGGCGGCCGCGCGGTGCTGCGCGAGCAGATCGAACACCTGCTGGAGATCACCAAGCTGGCCACCGTGTCGTTGCAGGTCCTGCCGTTCGATCTGGGCCGCTCCGGCGCCGAGGGCGCGTTCTCCATCCTGCGCTTCGCCGAGCCGGAGATCCCGGACATCGTGTACCTGGAGCACCTCTGCGGCGCGCTCTACCTGGACAAGCCGGAAGACGTGGAGATCTACAGCAAGGTCAGCCACCGGCTCGCCGTGGACGCGCAGACCCCGGAAGCCACCCGCAAGACCTTGCAAGCAGCCCGCAAGAACCTCCTCGACTGAGATTTACCTCACACGTTCCGCAGGCCTGAGCTTCGCTGCGTTACCTCGCGCGAACACAATCGATCGGCCGAGCAGGATTAATCTTGGATTCGGTCGGATCGCCGACCGCAGTGCGTGATCAACAACCACCGGATCGTGACCACCCCGGCTAGTCGTGCGCCTGCACGTGCATTCATCATTCCATTGTTCAGTGATACGGTCCTTGCACGACCGGATGCACGTGCAGATGGTCGTTGCAAGCAAGTCGGGGAAAGGCTGGGTACTTCGATGCCGGAGATCCGCAACGGAATGACCGCACAGCACGTGCCCGAGGCGGCCTGGCGCAAGAGCGCCTACAGCGGCTCGGTCGGCAACTGCGTCGAACTGGCGTCGCTGCTCGACGGCGAGATCGCCGTGCGGAACTCCCGCTACCCCGACGGCCCCGCGCTGATCTACACCCGAGATGAGATCGCGGCCTTCCTGTCCGGCGCCAAGGACGGCGAGTTCGACGACCTGATCGTCTGAACCCGTCCGGCGCCCGCAGCAGCTCCGACCAGCCCTCTCGCACAACCCTCGGTGGCGTCATGAAAGAGATAACGGACGGCTTGCAGGCACTGATCGCCCGCGACTTCCACTTCGCCCATCCCCGGGCCTCCGACGGCTCGCTGATCGCCGTCGTCGGAATCCGGGCACATCACGGCGTGATCGACATTGTGCAGCTATACGGCGAGGACGACGCCGACGCGGCGCGCATCCCGGGCGAGGAACCGGACGTGCTGTTCCCCAAGACCGTGCTGTGGCGCACCGTGGGTCCGGCCGACGAGGTCATCGCAGAGGCGCTGGAACTGGCCGACCCGGAACCGGAACACTCCGGGCAGGCCGGCGGATGCTGGGTCCCCACCCGAGCGGGACGGTCGACCTGGCTGGCCGCCTCGGCCTGAGCCCGGGCGCCGTCGCAAGCCGGAGGTTCGCGCAGGACCTCCCCACCACACCCCCCGTTCCGATCCCGGTGCCTGCCCGCACCCGCCGCGACTCCCAGCCCCGAACCCCCCGAAGTGCGTGGAGCCGCGGCCGGTACGAATCGCCCGCGCGTTCGCGGCCGCCGCTGCTGCGGCCCCGCGCGGTGGCACGGCCCGGAGAAGCACCCCGAGTGCGGTGCGGCGACGGGGCCGCGGGACGAGTCGCCCGCGGCCCCGCTCCGACTTTTCAGTGCATTCCCCGCAGAAGGACAGCGGTGCCTGCGTGCGCGGTCGCCGCTGACCAGCAGTGCGCATGCGGCTTTTCGGCCTAGGTCATCCGGTCGACGACAACGTCCGCGCGGGCCGCGCGTCCCACGGGTGGCAGAGCCGCGCAGTGGCGGAAAGTCCGGCTCTTCCGGCCGAAGGACCGATCCCCGCCTGCACTGCGGCAGAGGACCGTGGTCCGGGCCAGGCGCGGTGGCGCGCCGGATCGAACGAACGCGAGGAGGACGTTGTGTCCGGAGCAACTCCGACGAACTTCGGCGGAGGCGGGGCGGTCGCCGAACGGATCAGCAAGCGGTTCGGCACCGAACGCGCCGTGACCGCGCTGCGCGGGATCAGCCTGCGCGCCGAACCGGGCCATTGCACCGCCGTGCTGGGTTCTTCCGGAGCGGGCAAATCGGTGCTGCTGCGCTGCCTGGCCGGGTTGGAACGGCCCACCGAGGGGGCGGTGCGGGTCGGCGGCACCGACCTCGGGCGGCTCGGCGAGGTCGAGCTCACCGAGTTCCGCCGGGACCGGATCGGCGTGGTCTACCAGCACGGCAACCTGCTGCCGGAGCTGACCGCGGAGGACAACCTGCTGCTGCCGTTCGACATCTCCGGTCGCCGCCCGGACCGGTCGCGGTTGGACCGCGTGCTGGACGCGCTGGAGGTGCGGGAACTGCTGGAGCGCAGGCCGCACCAGCTGGCCGGGCCCGAGCAGCAGCGCGTCGCGCTGGCGCGGGTTCTGGTGCAGCGGGCGGACGTGCTGCTGGCCGACGAACCGACCGGGGCGCTGGACGCCGTGACCGCGCGGCACATGCTGCGCGTGCTGCGCCGCTGCACCGACGAGTTCGGCCAGACGGTCGTGCTGTTCTCCGCCCATCCGCGTTCGGCCGCTTACGCCGATCGGATCGTCACGCTCGACGACGGGCGCGTGACGAAGGAATGGGAGCCCGCGGCCGGCTGCCGCTGCGCGCAGGCCGAGGGGGCCACCGAGCACATCGCGTGAGCAGGCCGCGAGCGGCCGCGCCGGGTTGCCGATGCGATCACCGCGCCGCGGCGGAGGGCCCCGAGTGGAGCAGGTCGCGCTAGGCGACAAGGCGTCGAGGCGATACGACCGGCGGTGTGCGCAGTGGGTAGTGCGATCATTGCTGCCTTGCGGTGTCCGCGGGCGCCGCAGCCGATTCTCCGCCGCTCGCCGACCGGCCGAGCCCGGCGCGGCGCCGCGGCGCGATCCTCCGAGCGCGCGAGAACGAGAGCGGGCCGATGCCAGCAGAACCCGACCCGATCCGGGTCCGCGAACTGACCGTCGAACCGCACGGGGCGACGGTGCTGATCCTGCAATCCACCGGCGACGAGGCCGAACGCCGGTTGTTCCGCTCGATCCCGGTCGCCGCGGGCGACGGGCTGGTGCTGGCCTCGGCGCCCGCGATCCGCTCCGGGACGTTCCGCCAGGCGTTGCGGCACGCCTGCAGGCTCGCGCTGACCGCGGCCGCCCGCCGCCGACCGTCCACTTCGGACCAACCGAGGCTGTTCCTGGCGATGTCCGGGGCCGGTGCGGTGGACGGGCGCGGCCGGGCGCTGGCGCAGAAGGTCTCCCGCGAGTTCGCCGCGCAGATCTACGCCCCGGACGGGCCGGTGACGTTCGTGCTCGGCGGCTCGATCTTCGCGGGTGCCGACCACCACGGCTGGGTGCGGTTCACCGGCGGGCGCCGGTGCGAACTGCACGGTGCCCGCTATCCGCGGCCGGATTGGGAGAACCAGCTGCCGCGCGGCGTCGTCACCGACGGCGGGCTGCACACCCGGCCGGTTCCGGCCGGGCTGGCGGTCTCGGGCTCGGCCAGCAGCGCGGAGGACGTGGTCAGCCACGCGGTCGCCGTCTCGGCCGAACACCCGAGGCTGGTGCTCGGCTCCCCCGGCGGCGAACCGATCGCGCCGCACCGGGTCGCCGCGCTGCTGCGGCGGTTCCCGCGCGCGCTGCTGGAGCGGATGCAGCTCGTCCCGGCCGATCCGGCCACGATCACCGCGGATTGGCTGGGCAGCCTCGCCGAAATCGTCGGGCAGGAACTCACCAGCAGTGCCGGGCTGATCCGGCACGGCGGGCAGGCAGGCGGCCGGCCGGAGTTCGTGTTCGTCAGCGACGACCGGGGAAATCCGCGGTGGCAACCGTTCGCGGCGTTGTTGCGGCACCTGCCGGACCGGCGGTCGCTGCCGCTGCTGGCAGCGGCCCCGCCGGACGGCTGGATCGCGTCCGCGCCGTTGCAGTACCGGTGGGCTCGTTCACCGGGGCCGCAGCCGGGACCGCACGAGGTCGTGGCGAAGGTGGTTCCCGCCGGACTCGCCATGCTGCCCGCCGCGCAGGCGGCGACCGCCGTCTCGGCCGACCGGCTGGCGTTCGAGCCTGCGCGGCTGACCATCGCGCTCGGTTCGCCGTGCACACCGCTGCCCGCGGAGATGCCGGTCCGGTTGCACCACCTGCTGAACGGGCTCACGCCGGAGCAGCGGGCGTGCGCGCGGCTGCTGGTGCTCGGCGTCGCGGGCAGGCAGGCGCGCGCGGAGCTGTTCGCGGCCGCGGGCGCGATGGCGGGACAGCTGGTGTTCCCCACGGTGCTCTCGGCGGACTCCGATGGAACGGCGGATTCCGGCGCCGAGTCGATCGCCTACCGCGCAGCGATGTCCGGGGCTGATGTCGCTTGCGCGGAGCCGTCGACCGAGGCGTTTCCGAGGCCTGGTGCGGTGTCGGCGGGGAAAGCCGGGCCGTGCGGGGAAATCGAGGAGCGCGAAGGTTCGCGGTCCGGCTGTGCGGGGGAGCCGACGGTCGCGTTGCGCCTCGTTGTCGACGCGACCGACAAGGCCGTTGCCGCGCACAGCACTGAGGCCGCGGCAGCGGACGATTCCGCCGCGACATCGGTCGTTTCGTCCGCAGCGAGCGGCGAGTCCGCGGAGACCCATCCGGCGGGCGGGCGGACCGCGGTGAACGAGCCGACGGTCCGGAACTTGACGGTCGCGGCCGGAAGTCCGGCTGTTCGCGCGAAATCCGCGCCGAGTGCGCCGGAATCGGGGGCGAGCTGGAAGACCGTCAAGATCGAACGTGCTGCGCTGGCCGCGCCTGCCGGTGACGGGGCGGCGGGCACAGGCGGGGTCGCCGCTGCCGCCGCAGGGGCGCACGCGCCGGAGACCGGGCGGCCGGGGACCGGGCCGCCGAAGGCTGGACGGCCGGAGACCGAGCACCCGGAACCCGAGCACCCCGAGCCCGAGCGGCCGGAAGCCGGACGAAGGAGGCGCGGGCCGACCGAACCCAGGCGGGCGGAGCCTCGGCCGGAACCCGGGCGAACGGGAACCGGAAAGCCGGAGTCGCTGCCGAAGCGGCAGCCGGGCGCCTCGGACTGGTCGAAGCAGCGGGAGCTGCGCGAGGCGCGGCGGCGGAAGGCGAACTCGGCCGGTCACGCCGACACCCCGTCTTCCGGGGACGCACCGGCCACCGACTAGGCGAGTGCGGCCGATCCGACGGAAGTGCCGACGCTGCCCGCCACAGCGCGGAGCATCGCAACGTCACGTGCGGATTCGACGCAAAAAGCCCGCCAGTGGCCGGAAATGCTGCTCGATCGCGAACCCGGCGCCGTCCGCTCGCCCGGCAACTCGACCGGCGCGAGAAGAGGTCGGCGCCCGCAGGCATGGCAACCGATCAAACCGCGGCGAACGGGCGGGGAACGCAGCCGGATTCGCAGCGGAAGTGACCGCGGCACCGGCTCGGCCGACCCCACGCCGGCGCGCGCACGCCGACGGAAGCGGGCTCGCCGACCAGTGGTCGGCTGGCCAGGAACAGCTCCGCGCGCTGCGGGCTCAACGAGCGGTGAGCTCCAAGTCCGCCGCCTTGAGCACCGTCAGGTCCGCGGGCAGCGCGTCGTTGTCCGCGGCCAGCCGGGAAGCCTGCCTGCCGGTCATGTCCTCGAAGACCTTGCGCGCGGTGCGGCCGTTGCCGAACGTGCCGTCCTTCGGGATCGCCTCGAAGTAGTCCAGCAGTGCCTGCACGGCCTCCGCATCGAGCTGGTAGTCGTGCTTGCGGCACTGCGTTTCAACGATCGTGACCAGTTCGTCCGGGCTGTAGTTGGCGAACTCGATGGTGCGGCTGAACCGGGATTCCATGCCGGGGTTCGCGCGCAGGAAATCCTCCATCTCCTTGGAATAGCCCGCGGCGATCACCACGACGTCGTCGCGGTGGTCCTCCATCAGCTTGACCAGTGTGTCGATGGCTTCCTTGCCGAAATCCGGCCCGGTACCGCCGCTGCCTGCGCTGAGCGCGTAAGCCTCGTCGATGAACAGCACCCCGCCGAGCGCGGTGTTGAACGCCTCGGTCGTCTTGATCGCGGTGCCGCCGATGATCTGCGCGACCAGGTCCGCGCGGGAAACCTCGATCAGGTGGCCCACGCGGAGCACGCCGAGCTCGGCGAGGATCTCGCCGTAGAGCCGGGCGACGGTGGTCTTGCCGGTGCCGGGAGAGCCCGCGAACACCAGGTGCCGCGCCATCGGCGGTGCGGACAGGCCCGCGTCCACTCGCCGCTTGGCCATCTTGTTCAGGTTGACCAGCGAGGTGACTTCCTTCTTGACGCCGTCCAGGCCGACCAGCCGGTTCAGCTCGCCCAGCGGGTCGGAAGCGCTCGGGGCCTTCTCGCGGGCCTGCGGCGCAGGATGTTCGGCGGGTTGTTCGGTGGTCGCCGCGGCCGAGCTCCCGTAGGCGTCCTGCGCGCCGTTGCCGCCGCTGATCAGGTCCTGCACCGTGATCTCCGCGGCGGGGCGCAGCTGGCGCACCCCGCTGCCCCGGTTGTCCCGGACCGTGCAGCCGATCAGCTTCACCGGCTCCTCGGTTTCCAGCAGGACACCGTCCGCGCCGCCACCGGTGAACTCCGATTCGGACACCGTCCCGGACGCGCCCTCGGCGACCCGGCAGCCCATGCCGCGGCTGCCGTGCACCCGGCAGCGCTGCAACGACAGGTCCGAACCGGAGCCCGCCAGCACGCCGTCGCCGCCCGCTTCGGTGATGTCGCAGTCGTTGAGCAGCAGCGCCGCCTCGTTGATCGAGACGCCCGCCGCGCCGGAACGGCTCAGGCTCAGCCCCGAGATCGAGGGCCGCGCGCCATTGCTGACCTGCACGCCTTCCGTGCCGGTCCGGTCGATCTCCACGTTCTCCAGCCGCCCGCGGGCGGCGCCGTCCACCACGATCGCCGCGCCGTCGCTGCCGATCACCCGCAGCCTTCGGAAGAACGGGTCGGAGCCATCCTCGATGAGCAGCCCGCCGGTGCAGCTGGAGACCTCGGTCCCGTCGAACTCGGCGGTGCTGCGCTCGGTGAGCCCGACGCCGACACCGTCCACATCGGACACATCGCAGCCGGTGACCGCGCCGGAGGAACGACCCGCGAAGTGCAGCCCGCGCCCGCGCGCACCCTGCACGCGGCAGGAGCGCAGCACCGGCGCGCAACCTTCCGCCACGTACATGCCTTCCGCACCGACCCGTTCGACGCCGCACTCCTCCAGCTGCACCGACTGCGGGCTCGCCAGGTAGAAGCCGATGCCGCGGCAGTCGGACACGGTCAGCCGGCTCGCGTTGAGCTGCGCCTGCTGCTCCACCGCGATGGCCGGTTTGGCCACTCCGGACACGGTGGTGTCCGCGACGGAGATCCGGCCGTGGCCGTTCAGGCAAATCCCGTTGCCCGCGGCCTCCCGCACCGCGCAGGCCCGCACGGTCAGGTCCCCGCTCTCGGCCACGACGACCGCGGAGGTGCCCAGTTGCAGCAATTCGCAGGAATCCAGCACACCACCCTGCGCGGAGGTGACCACCACGCCCGCGCCGACCTGGTTGCGGACCTTGCACTCGCGCATCAGCACGCTGCCGGTGTCCCGAGCGTAGATCGCGGCCCAGCCGCTGGAACCGACCTCGCACTCGGTCAGCGAAAGCTGACCCGTGGTCGCCAGCACCGCCGGGTTCTCGCCGTCGACGGCGTCCACGGTGATCCCGGACAGCGCGGCCGAATCGGCGGCCAGTGCGACCGCGACGCCCTTCTGCGCGGCGATCCGGACGGTGCCCGGACCTTCCTCGGCGGTGATGGTGATCGCCTTGGTCAGCACCAGGTTCTCGGTGTAGCGGCCGGGCCCCACCACGATCACCGCGCCATCGGAGGCGCTTTCGACGGCGTCGCCGATGCTGCGATGGCCCTGGCCGATGCCTTGGGTGACCATGATGACGTTCTGGCTCACGTTCGGCGTTCCTCCGTACTCACCGCACGACCGCAATCTGCGCCGATCTCAACGTACCCGCGGCGTGATGATCATCGGCACGCCCGGTACCGGAACGCGGGATCCGCTCACCAGCTGCGCGCTGCCGTGCCGCTCGACGCGCCGCTTCGGGGTTCGCATTCGCGTCGACTCCGTCAGTCATAACCCGTTCTTCCGCGGCGGAGTTCCCGGCGCCGCTGCCGGCGACCGAATGTGGGGACTTCCTTCATGGATCGGCCCCGGACGCCATCCCGGCGCGGTGGGCTCCGCCACGCAGGATCCGGCAGCGGAGTCGACTCTAGGTGCTCACGGTGCGGATTTCGCCTTGCACGGCCGGGTCCGGGTCGGCCGAGAAGCGGCGGAACGCGTCTGCGTCGAGCCGCATCGAGGCGGGCGAATTGGGGTTCAGCAGCACATCGACCCCGCTCTCCGGCAACGCATCGGCGATCTCGTGCATGTCGGTGGCCCGCCAGCCGTCCGCCTGCACCAGGTCGCGGTGCAGCGTCGCCGTTGCCACCAGCACCGAGGGCTTGCCGTCCGGCGCTTCGGCGACGAGCGCGACACCGTCGGCGTCCAGCGCGATCTCCAGCGAGGTGTCCTCCAGCACCGACATCAGCTCGTCCGCGCCGCGGCCGTCCCGCACGAGCATCCGCAGCACCGCGTCCACCGGGTCGGTCGGCGAGTCGGGCGTGGCGGGCTCGTAGGCCGGGTTCGCCCGGAACCGGCCCCACGAACCGTCCGCCCAGGTGGCCCAGCCGCCGAGCACGCGCTCAGGCGGCGGGTCCTCCCCGAATTCCGGAGCCCATTCGGTGTCGGTCAGCAGCAGCCAGTCCGTCGGGTCCTCGTCCGCGGCGGCTTCGGGCAGCCCCTGGCCGGGGTCTTCGCTCATCGGTCGGTTCCCTCTCCGGTTCCGGGGCCCATCCGCCAGTCCAGCATCCGCAGGTCTTCCGCGGCCGCGGTGGGCAGGCTGGTGCGCGCGTTCGCGAGTTGTCGTTCCGTGGGTTGCCTGGCGGAGCGCACGAACGCGGCCACCAGGCGAACCGAACCGGGACTGCCCGGGTTGAACAGCACGTCGATGCCCTCCGGCAGGATCTCGGTGAGCTGCTCGATGTCGACGTGCCGCCACGAACCGACCTTGGGCGAATCCAGCCGGTGCGCCGGGGATGTCGCCACCAGCAGGCAGTCGACCTCGTCCGGCGACGGCACGATCAGCGGCCCGCCGCCGGGGCCGAGCGCGACCTCGTACTCGCTGTCGCGCAGCAACAACCGCGCCTGGTCCGGTTCGGCGCGGCGCGCGATCAGCATCCGGAACAGCGCGTCCAGCGGGTCCGCCGGAGCGTCCGGGTCGCTGGGTTCGTAGTCGGGATTGGCGCGGAAGCGGCCCAGTTCGCCGTTCTCGTCCACCGGCCACAAGCCCATGATCGAGGCGACGGGCGGTTCCGTCTCGTCCGCAGCGGGCATCCACTGCGGATCCATCAGCAGGTACCAGTTCCCCTCACCGGTGACCTCGGACGGCATCGGGACTCCTTCCGGCCGGGTCAGGTCGACGGGTCGAGCAGGTGGCGCAGCGCGCGGTGCGTGCTGACCGCGTCCAACTGCTCCGGTGGGCGTCCGGCGGCACGGATGTGCGCGAAGAACTGCTCGTCCGGCGCCAAGCCGTACTCCTCCAGGTAGTAGCTGACCGCGTCCGGCCACAGCCACACGCCGTCAGTGCGGTAGGTCGTCGGCACGACCTGGCCGCGGTCGGGCCGCACCACGTCGTCCATTGTGGCGGCGGTGCTCAGCAGCACTTCACCCGCCCGCAGGTAGTCCAGCACGCGCTGGAGCTCGTCCTGGTCGGTGAGCTGCGGGTGGTCCTGGTCGAACTGCGGCCGGCCGTCCGGGTCGACGCGGTCGAAGACCCGCGCCACGGACAGCTCGGGCGGTTCGGTCGCCGCCCACACCAGTGCGCCGTTGGCACGGGCCGCGCGCTGGTAACCGGGCACCTCATCGGTGCCGACGACCTCGATGCGAGGTGTGCCGGGGTGCTCGGCCAGCGCGCCGTGCAGCTCGGCGCTCAGGGCGGGGAGGCCGTCATCGGCTTCCACCACGTGCACCGGCAGCGGTGTGCCGCCGTCGCGGAACGGCGTGCGCCAGGACAGCCAGAGTCCGCGCGCGGCGGAGTTGCCGGACAGCACCGCGATCAGCGCGGCTGTAGTGGTCTCGGCTGCGGGCTGCTCCGGAGTTCCGGGTTGCTCGGCGAACAGCCACTCCAGGGCCGGCTGGTCGTCCCGGATCGGGATGCCGCTGAACACCGCGGAAGCGGAATCGTCCACCAGCTCGCTGAGCAGACCCGCCTGCGCGATCGTCACCGGCACCTTGCGCTCGGCGAGCTGCAAGCACAGCGCGTCGGCCGTTTCGGCCACCGTCCGCTCGGCCAGGCGTTGCCGCGCCGACGCCAGAAAGTCATCCGGCACGCGCCCCGCCAAGTGCAGCAGCAGGTCGTGCATCCGGTCGACCACGGTCACCACGTTCGCCCCTTTCGCTGATCGGAGAATGGCACGGTCGGCTCGGCCATGCGGCGCCGATCGGGCCGGGCCGGGCCGAAACTCGGCGAATCCCTCACGAATCGCCGCGCGCCCGCCCGCCGGACCCATTTTCCGGGTCGCTCGCCGGCGGTTCAGCGGGTACCCACGCGGCTTCCCCGTCGGCCGCGCCGTGCAGACCGGCCGACGCCGCAGCGCCGAACCGGAGCTGACCGGCGAAATCTTCGACGGTCGCCACCCGGTGCCCGGTCGCCGGGACCGGCTCATCGACCACTAGTCCAGCGGTCCCGGCCAAGGGAGCCACGGTATCGGGAGCTGCGGTGCGCTCCGGTGGTTCCGCGGCGGTTGCCGGCCGTTCACCGGGAACCGGCCTGCGCACGGCCGCGCAGAACTCGGGCGCACCGATCCGGGTCGAGGCGGGCGCCCCGGGGTTCAGCAGCACATCAACGCCTTGCTCCGGCAGGGAATCGGCCAACCCCTCCGCGGTGACCTCCCGCCATGAAGGCACGGTCAGCCGGTGCGCGTGCGCGAGCGCGCTGAGCACCAGCACCGACGGGCTGCCGTCCGGTGCACGGGTGATGATCGGCACGTCCTGCTCGTCCAAGCCGATGATCAACAGCGAACCGGGCAACGTCGCCAGCAGCTCCTCGACGGGCAGCTGACCGCGCATCACCAACCGCAGCGAGGCGTCCACCGGGTCGGTCGGCGAGTCCGGGCTGGACGGCAAGTACGACGGGTTGCTGCGGAACGTCCCGGTGGAACCGTCGCGCTCGACGTACCAGGCGCCGACCACGGCGCTCTCCGGCGGCTGGTCCTGCTCGTCCTCCGGTTCCCACCCGGAGTCGATCAGCACGACCCACTGGTCTTCCGGCGCTTCGCCGGTGATCTGGTCCGCGGCTGCATCCGGGGCTGCCACCTCCGGCGCCCGCTCGGCGGTCTCCGGCGAGGTGGTTTCTTCCGCTGCCATCGAGACTCCTCCCGGGCCCGTTCAGTCCTGCTCGGGCGGCTCGAACGGGTTCCCACCCGGGATCCGAGCACCGGATTCGACGTCGGCGACGGCGCCTTTCAGCGAACTCGCCAACACCCGCATCGACGCCGGCGCGCCAGGGTTCAGCAGCACGTCGACGCCCTCACCGGGCAGCGAGTCGGCCAGATCCTTGGCGGTGATCTCCTGCCAAGCAGCCACCTCGACCCGGTGGGCGTGCACGGGTGACGTCGCGACCAGCACCGAAGGCACGTCGTCCGGGGACGGTGCGACGACCGCGCTGCCCTGCTCGTCGAGGGCGATCCCGAACAGCGCGTCCCGCATGACCGCCAACAGCTCGTCGCCGTCGTACGCACCGTCGATCAGCAGCTGCAACGCCGCGTCCACCGGGTCGGTCGGCGAATTCTCCCGGGTAGGCAGGTAGTAGGGGTTCGCCCGGAACGGCCCGGTGGTTCCGTCCGGTTCGAGGTACCAGGCGCCGAGGACCGCTTCGAGGGGCGCGTTCTGCTCATCCGACTCGGGTCGCCAGGCGGGGTCGAGGACGAAGGCCCACTGCGCCTCGCCGGCTTCCGCGGATTCGTCGGTGGTCATGGGAATTCCTTGTCCATTGCGGAACGCTGTCGCGCAGCGCTGGTGGTTCCATTATTGCGCGTACTCGTGGCTTCGGATCCGGTACGGACCGGGTCGCCCGAGGTCGTGGACACCGGCGGCGACGCGGGCTCCGCGGCAGGTGCCGACCCGGCGGGGACCGGCGCGGCCGGACATCTGGTGGAATTCGGGCACTCGCGGCGCGGCCGGAAGGCGAGGTGCGGCCTCACGACCGGCGCGCCGTCCCGAACTCCGCAGCCAACTCCCGCGCAAGACCCGCAGCCGCTCCCGGACCACGCGCGTGCAACTCCCGCGCCACAACACGGGCCACATCCTCGAAAAACTCCCGCTCCGCCCGCTGCTGCGGCGTCGCCTCCCGCACATCGGCCAACCCCGGAACCTCGTGCACCTGCGCCACGAGTTGCCCCGCATCGCGCAACAACGCGTCGAACTCCTCCGGACGCCGCTTGCCCAACACATCCACAGCCGCAGCCGCATCCGCCCGCAACCGAACGCGATCACCCGGCGACGACTCACCCGGAACGGCATCGCCGCCATAGTCGACGAACTCGTCGAACGGCCTGCCATCGGAGAACAACGAATCCGCGCCATCCGAATCCAGCTCCATCCGATCGGCCTCCGGCGCGTCGACCGACTGCGGCCGCTCGGCAACACCCGCAGCACCGGACTCGTCCCTGCGGAGATCAGCGGTCTGCTCGTCGACCGTACTCGGCAGCTCGGTGCCGAGATCACCGGAAGGGGCCTGCTGCCACGCCCACTCGGCAGGCAGCTCCGGCAATTCCAGGTCCGCTGCCGACTGCTCCAGCAAAGCCGGATCGATCAGCCACTCCGGCAACGCACCCGACGGGTCCGGGGCCGTCAGCGTCCCCAGCCAATCGGCCGAGGCGAGAACCGACTGCAGATCGTCCAACACCTCCGGCGGCAGCTCCGGAATCTCATCCGGAATCGCAGGCACGTCAAAACCGTCCTGCAACGCCCATGGATCAGCCTGCGGCCACGCACCACCCGCGTCCGGCGAATCCGCCGCATCAGCAGGCGCCGGCTCGGCACCGAGGCCGGACACCTCAACCCGCACCAGGTTCGGGTACGTGCTTTCCCGAACCAGGCTGATCACGCCGAGCGCTCCGGACGGAGCCGTCAGCGAGATCCGCGACTCGCGGTTCCCGTCCAGCACTTCCACATCGCTGCGCTGCCACAACGAATCAGCCACCCGGTGCCGCAACACCTCCTCCAACATCTCCCACACGTAATACCAACGATCGTCAGGCGAAACCCGGGCCACGATCCGCATCGTCGGCACCGGCCCTGGCTCGTCCGCATCCCGCCGCGCCAGCTGATCCAAGAAGCCATGCGCGCGCCACGCGAACCGCTGCAACATCGCCATCGACATCGTCGGCGTCCGGCGGACGAACGACAGATCCAGCGCCGCAGCCGTGCGGTACTGCTCCGCGGACCACCCCGGCCCCGGATGCACCTCGATCCGATCGACACCGCCGTGCATATAGAGCCGGGTGTACGGCACGTGCGAGACCGGTTCCGCCCCGGCGGCACGCTCGACCGCGTCACGCAGCTTCTCCGCTAGCGAGTCCCACACCTGCCCGAGGTTTCGCCCGCCGTTGCGGTCGGCGATCACGCGCACATCCGGCCACTCCCGGCCCGCCGACTCCGCTTCCCGGACCATCGCCAGCAGCGTATGCGCGAAATCCGCACTCGGGTCCCCTGCGGAGAACAGCCAGCTGAGCACCGGCGACGCCTCGGACTCCCGTCCCGGAACGGTGAACCGCCCCGCAGGCAACCCCTCCGCAGGCGCGGACCCCACCGGGGGCACCTCGTACACCGGCGCAACCCGCATCCCACCGGCAGGCACGCCGGTGCCGCGCCGATCGATCTGCTCGATCGAGACACGCCCGGACCACCTCTCGACAGCCCTGTCCAGGCTCAGGATCCCCTTGCTGCGCATCCAGGACCTGCCGCCCGGCGAGCGCAACCACTGCTCGAACGTCTCCCGCACTTCCTGCCGCACCGCGTCGGTCCGAGCCCGGCCCTGCCTCGCCGTAGCGGCGATCTCGATCGGCAACCGCATCCGGGGCGCATCCGCGGCGGCCTCCACGAACCCGGCCAGCCGCCAGCGCAACCGCCGCCGCGCAGCCTCCGGAAGCCGCCCCCGAGCAGGCAGGAATTTCAGGTCCAGCCGCCGCTCGACATTCCGATAATCCCGCTCGGCCAGCCCCGGCGTCTCGACCAGTTCGACCAGCACGGTGTCCCGGTCGGCAACGCCCAACGGCCTCCGGAGGTCGTGGACCGCGGTCGTGATCTCGGTGAACAGCGGTTCCGGAAGAACCGCGCCCGCAGGCAACGACGCGGCGATCACCGCCCGCACATGGTGCGCGAGCACCCGACCACCACCGGCGCTGACCGCTGACCTGCTCAAGTGCACCCGCAGGTCGATCGGCTCGGTGCCATCCCGGTGCGCCTCGGCCTGCTTGTCCGCCGCCGCCCGCAACCACGCCGACAACGGGCCGCCATGCTGCGAGATGAGTCCGACCGAGCCCGGATCATTCCGCGCAACAGCCCGCCGCACCGTATCCAGGAATTCCGAGAACTCGCCCACCCACGACTCCGGTGCCGCCGCCGTGTCCGCAGGCAACGGGGTACCGGTGCGCTGCGCGCCGGGACCGGCCGCGGCTGCCGGCACCGTAGGACCCCCCGAGTACGACCCGCCACCGGTCGAGGGACCGATCACCATCGCCGAGCGGTGCCTGCTCCGCCGCGGCACCCCGTCCGGATCAGCAGCAGTGACATCGAACGCCGCGTGCTCGGTGACATCGACGCGGTTCAGCAGCGCCCCCACCCGGTCATCCGCCGGATCCAGCCCCAGCGACAACGCGATCCCGGCACGCGCCTGCTCCCGAGCAGCAGCAGCACGTTTCGCCCTCAATTCGAAGTTGGTCGACACCACCCCGACCGGCAGACGCAACTCCGGATCACCTTGCGCCTCCCGCACGAAGGCAGCCAACCGCCGATACAGCCGACGCCGGAACACCGACTCCAACTCCGCCCGGTTGCTGCCCACATAGCCGAGCACCAGGTCCTTGTCGATCTGTTCGACCGCACGCAGGTACCGCTCGGCCGCAGCATTCTCCACCGCAACCGCAAAACGTCTGCGCACGAGCGAACCCGAAACGACGCTGAACGCGCTCTGGTGGCGCTGCTGGCGGAGCAACTCGACGGCCTCTTCCGGCAACCGGCCACCGATGGCCTCCTCCAGCGCCGTCCGAAGCTGCCCCGTCAACCGCGCGAAATCCAGTCCGCGCGGATCGACCAGCTCCAGCCGCAGCTGCGGCCACTCGTACGCCGCCGCAGAAATCCCCCGAGCACGCTGCTCCGCGACCGCCGACCGGAACCGCGCCACCAGCGACTCCGATCCCCCGGAACGCACCCACTCCCGCAACGACTCCGCGTCGAATTCCAGCGCGTCCGCCGAACGAACGAAAGCGCCATGAACACGGTGCGATCCATCGTCGGCGTCCACGACCCGCGCCCACTCCCCGGCACCTGCGTTGCCCCGTTCGGCAGCACCGATCGCGGCACCGATCACCATCGCCGAGCCGTGTCCGCGCCGCCGCGGCACTCCGTCCGAGTCCGCAACAGTGACCTCGACCTTGGCTCGACCGGCGACATCGACGCGGTTCAGCAGTGCTTCCACCCGGTCGTCAGCCGGATCCAGCCGCACCGCCAACGCGATCCCGGCACGCACCTGCTCCCGAGCAGCGGCGACACGTTTCGCCCTGATCCCGGGGTAGCCCGCTGCCACCCGGATCGGAAGGCGCAATTCCGGATCGCGTTGCGCCTCCCGCACGAACGCAGCCAACCGCCGATACAGCCGACGCCGGAACACCGACTCCAACTCCGCCCGGCCGTTGCCCACGTAGTCGAGCGGCAGGTCCGCACCGAGATCCTCGACCGCACGCACGAACTGCTCCGCCGGAGCGTTGCCCGCCGCAAGCGCAAAACGCCGCTCCGCGGGCGCTGCCACAGCGGCGCCCGGCCCGCTGAGCTCGCGCGAACGCCGCAGCACCCGAGTGAGCTCGACAGCCTCCTCCGGCAACGGGACACCGGCGGCCTCCTCCAGCGCCGTGCGAAGCTGCCCCGTCAACCGCGCGGAATCCAGCCCGCGAGGCTCGATCGACTCCAGCCACAACTGCGGCCACTCGAACGCCGCCGCAGAAATCCCCCGAGCACGCTGCTCCGCGACCGCCGACCGGAACCGCGCCGCCAACGACTCCGATCCCCCGGAACGCACCCACTCCCGCAACAGCCCCGGATCGAATTCCAAAGCCTCCGCGGAACTGACGAACGCACCATGAACACGCGGCGCCCCCTGCCCCGCGTCCCGCACGGAGTCCGCGGGCACACCGGAGTCCTGTGCGTCGGCGACCGCACCCTCGGGCACCGCCTGCGTGCTCGACGACGGCTCCGCATCCGCCTCGACGGCCTGGCGGACCGACTCGGGTACGCCGGATTCCACCGCACGCGGCTCGCCCTGCACCTCGACAGCCTCGGCCGCACCGAACCACGACGGCTCCCATGCATCCGACGCCGCGGGCACACCTGCGGATTCCCACTGCGGCGACAGCGGAGGCGGGAGCACCGCTGCAGGATCGAAATCGCCGGCACCGAACAACTCGGGCGGAGCCGGATCACTCCACGACCAACCCCGGTCGGCTCCCTCCGGCACCCAATCCATCGCATCGGGCCCGGCCTCCCCGGCCGGCTCCGCAATGCCGGTAGCCGCTGCTGCGGGGTCGGCGGTCGCAGCGCCTCCGTCAACGGGAACGTCCGGCGCCGCCCCGGCCGACACCCGCACCCGAACAGCGACCGGGACCTTGTTGATGACCACTCGTGGCTGCTGGGAGAACTCGACGACTCCCCGCGCACCCGAGGGGGCGGTCAACACGATCCTCGACACCGCCCCGCGGCTGTCCAGCGAGGATTCCGCCGACCAGCCGGGAACGGCGCCGGTCACCGACTCGATCAACTCCTGCGCGGCGGCACGCCGCCGCCCCAGCGAAGCGTCGCTGACGTTGTGGGCGGCGAGCACGACCGCCATCGCAGGTTCCTGTTCCGGCGGCTGATGCTCGACCTGCTCCAGGAACCCGCCCACACGATCCCGAAGCCGCTGCTCGTCGTCGGCCGAGAACGGAAAGCGCCCGGACGACTTGTTGCCGACCGCGAGCCGCACGCCGAGATCTTCTGCGTAGCGGGCCCCACCACCCGCAGCCCCGGGTCGCGCCGCGCTGCCCGCAACGGAATCGCCTGCTGCGGGAGCAGCGCGCGCCTGCTCGACGCCGGAGACCCGCACCCGCATACCGACCGATGTGGTGCCGACCCGCGGGTTCTTCTGGTGGGATAGCTCGATGACTCCGCCCGCACCCGCCGGGCCGGTCAACACGATCCTGGTCACCCCGCGGCGGCCGTCGAACGAACTCTCGCGCGACCAAGCGGGGTCGGCATCGACCACCGACTCGAACAACTCCTGGACCACACTGTGCCGCCGCGCGAGCAGAGCCTCGCCGACGCTGACGCTGGAGAGCACGGCCTGCATCGCAAGCTGCTGCCCGGGCGGCTGTTGCCCGGCCTGCTCCAGGAACCCGGCCATCCGGTGCCGGAGCCGCCGCTCCTCCTCGACCGGCAACAGGTTTTGGCCCGAGGAAGACCTGCCGGGTGTGAACCGCACGCCCAGCTGCTCTGCGTACCGGTCCGCGCCGTCGGTAGCCGCGGACTGCACCGCGTGCCCCGCGCCGCCTTCGCCGGGAACATCCGGCTTGGCGACGCCCGAGATCCGCACCCGTGCACCGACCAAGGTGTCGCCGAGCTTCACCCTCGCCTGGCTGGAGAGCTCGACGACTCCGCGCGCGCCCGCGGGGCCGGTCAACACGATCCTCGACACCGCCCCGTGGCTCTCCGGTTGCGCCGACCAGCCGGGAACGGCGCCGATCACGGACTCGATCAACTCCTGCACGGTGCTGCGCCGCTGCGCAAGAAGGGCCTCGCTGACGCGGCGTCCGTTGACCACGATCTCCATCGCGGGCTGTTGCGCGAGGGCCTCCGCCGGACGTTGTGCGATCTGCTCCAGGAATGCCGCCGTCCGGCCCCGAAGCCGCATCTCACTGTCCGGCGACAGCGCGCCACGTTCGAACCGCACGGCCAGGTTCTCGGGGTACCGATCGTCCGCGTCCGCCGAACGGGACGGGCCGGGCTGCGGATCGAAATCGGGGTCGGGGTCGGGCCGCGAAGCAGCCGCCCGGGTACTTCTGCGTGCCCCACCGGACCCGGCAGGGGGCGCCCCTTGCGCGCTCGACGACTCCGCAGCAGCGGGCACGCGCCCTGCGCCGGCGGGGCGGCCGAACCGGCGACCGGCGCCGCGGAGTCCGCTCGTCTCACCCGTCTGCATCCACTGCGCCATCTCGGACGCCAACTGCAGCAGGTTCTCCGGCACCGCATGACGATGCCGATTCCGGGTCAACCAAGCCGCATAACCCTCGAGCGCCGCGGACATCTCAGCCGCCGAAACCGCCCGCCCCAACGCTGCCGACAACGACGACCGCACGAACTCCGAAGTGTGCTGATCGAACGAACCCAGCCACGACCGCAGATCCGCGTCGACAGCCGGGGCAACCGGCTCGGCTACCGCTGCACCGCCGCCGGGATTCCCCGGCTCCTGCCCGGTGTACCGGGTGCTCTCGTGGACTTCGATGAACTGCCGGCCGTCCTTGACGTAGCTGCTGGCCCATCCCGCGTTGTCCTCGACGTAGAGACGGGGAATCCACAGCATGTCGCGCGGGCCGTAAGCCGTGTTCGTGAAGGTGAAATCGTGGAACTCCTGGACCGACGACCGGAAGAAGACTCCCCCAGGCTGTTCGTCCGCGAAGCCGGTACTGGTGTTCCGCGCAACGCTGCACATGGAGTACAGGAGTTTTCCGGCCGGGTTGGCCGCGACCATCCGGTGGAAATTCCGGCGCTGCAACGACAGCCGGGTGAAGGTCCGCCCGTCGACCGACAACTTATAGCGCTGACCACCCCGCTCGACGTGGATGATGACGGTTTCCTCGGTTCCGTGCGCGCTGAGGATGTTCGGCCCGGCGGTGACCTGTTGCGGTGCACCGGTGCGCGGGTTCGACAGGGTGACCGTGGTCGGCGCGAACGGAGCAGGAACCAGGCGGTGGTACGGGTCGTGCCGATCGAGATCGGAGACCTCATCGTCGAGCTTCGACCGCTCACCCTTCCGCGTCCGCACAACATGGTGCAGCTCATCGGCAAGACCGCCCCGATAGCGCTCTTTCGACGATTCCTCGGAACTCTTGTAGGAATTTCCGACGGTTCGGGTCCAACCCGTTCCTTTGCTCTTGAGTTCGGTGTCCAGTAGTTCGTGCGGATAGAACTCGAACGGGGTGCCGTCGTCGAGATGCCCGGTCAACGGCCGGTTCGCGTCCAAGATCTCAGGCGCACCGGGCAGGAACCTCTCGAAAAATCTGATGTTGTCGACGTTGCCGTCCGAGTAGACGCTGTGGGTGTGGACCTGCCCGTGCGGGGTGTGTTCTTGCCATCCCAGGTTGCCGGGAGTGCTGAAGGGTCCGTCCGCGAGCTGGGTGGCCGAACCACCCACCGGCGCCTCGACCACCAACGGCACCCCGCTGCGGTGCAGGACCCTGGCAGTGGAGCGCACATCAGGCGTCGCCGACAGCAGTTTGACGCCCGGACTGTCGAACATCGCTTGCGACAGTGTCCGCATCGGCCGGAAGTTGGCCAGGATCTCGCCGTACCCGGCGGCGTCGACGCGCACGGAAGAACCGTCGTGCCGGAAGATCTCGTACCACCCGCGGTCGGTCGCGGCGTAGGAGAACACCCGCACATCGGACTGCGTGCGCTGCGCGGACGGCCGCGTCCGGTGGACGGCCGCCGCGTGCGGCGACTCGCCAGGCAAGGTGTTGAGCGTGTCGTAGTACCGGCCGGTGAGGTAATACGGATCGTCCTGGGCGAACGAGACACCGTATCCGCTCCCGTCGCCGGGCATGACGTGGTAGGCGATGTCGCCCAGGCGCAGGTTGGTCCACCTGAACCGGCCGACCTTCGCGCGAATCGTGACCTCGGGGTCCACGAAATCGCTCACCGCGACGGCGGCGGAGCTTGCCGAAACTTCCCGGTCCCCGCGCTGCATCGGGACGAAACGTTTCCAGCCGCGGAACCGGGAAGGCCCGGAACCCGAACCACCGGCCGCCGGTCCACCGGAATCCCGCGCACCACCGCGCAGCTGCGGCCGCGGATCCCCGGTCACCGCCAGCTGGGCGACCTCGGAACCCAACCGCGCCGAATTCTCCGGGAAGCGGCGCTCCTTCCCGTACTCATCCATCCACCGCAGGTACTCCCGGAAGGCCGCGCGCGCCTCATCCGGCGACACCGAACGACCGAACCCGTTCCGGAAGGCCGATCGCACCGCCTGCACCTCGAGCGCGTCCAACTCGCCCCGGTCCGCGAGTCCCCGCTCCCGGGCGCGCGCACCGTCGCCTCGGGTGTTCCGATCCGCGCCGAACAGGTCCCGCGCCTGCTCGGCCACCTCGGGTGGGACGTCGTCCAGCCACTTGGAAGCCAAGTGCACTGGCGTGCCGGATGGCACCGTCCTGTGGAACAGATTCAGCGCGGCCGTCCACGCAGCGGGACGCTGCGCTTCGGGAAGCTTGTCGATCGTGCGGGCCGCACCCGGCAGGTGCAGGTAGCCGCCGCGGTTGGGCATCTCCCGATGCAGCGTGACCACGGCGCTGCGCACCGCGTCGAGCACGCCCTCGCGTCCCGGATGTGCCCGCGGGGCAGGCGCGGATTCTTGCACGTCCGGCGCCTGCTCCAGCCAGCTGTGCCCGGAATTGACGTGGACGATCTCGTCACTGATGAAGGGCAGGTCAGCGCGCGGGTTGTTCCCGGCGACGCCGAGCGCTGCCGCGAGCTGATTGAAAATGTACGGCGTCGGCCCGGTCCGGCCGAGGGTCTCGTTCTCGGTCGACGAGGAACTGTCGTTCAACAGCCACGTCGGCTCCCGATCAGCGGCGGTGAACTGCGCGGCCATGTTGATGCCCGCGGTCTCGACGACAGTCGCCCGCGCAATCGTCTCGGCAAGGTCCTTAGTGAAGTTGTCCTGCTGAATACGCAGGTACTCCCGGGTAGCGCCGACACCAGCGGCGGAGACAAGCGCCGAATTATTGATCTTTCCATCGCGTTCCCGGGACGCCAGGAATCCGAATTTGTGCTGCGCAGCCGTGCGCACCGCATCCGCAAGGTCCCGGCCACGGCCGTCCGGATGCACCAGCGAGTTGTCACCGTCGGTGTAGACGCCGCCGAACCGGTTCAGGATCTCCAACCGGCTCACGTCGCTGGCCACGGCATACGCAGCACCCGTACCCCGAGCCCGCTCGGTCCGCACCTCAGCATCCAGCGACATCGGATTCTGGCGAGCAAACACCTCATCGATGTTCACCAACCGGACACCATGCTCCCGCGCCCAACCCAGCATCTGCTGAATCCGGGCATCCCGGCCCGCGGGCACCTCCATCCCATCAACCCGCTCGAAGTCCGCACGCGACACATCCGTCCACACCACGAACTTGAAATTCCGCAAATCCGCATTCGTCGCCGCACTGCCGACATTCGCCATGAAATCAGCTCGCGAACCACCATCCGCCCGGTCCTGATACAGCGGCCCGCCCAGCCAAATACTGTGCACCAAGTGCGGAACGCGCTGATTCTTGAAACCCGCACCACTATTACGTCCGACCCGCCTGCCCTCGGTCACCGACTCAGCACGAGACGGCAAATTCTCCGGCTGCAACGAATCCCACGACGGACGCTCACCACGAGTCATGTCGACTAGCTCGAAGAACGCATCCCGCTTCACCGCACGCAACTTGTCGAAATCATAACCACGACCGTTCCGCATCAGATGTTCCGGAGCATCCGGCACATTCCGGCGCACACCAAACGGATCCAACCCCAGCCGCCGCGCGTGCACATCCTCCGGCTGCTGGTTCAACTCACCGGCCAGCGCCTGCTCGAGCACCGCCGAATCGAGCACGGAGTCCGTTCCGGGCGCACGCACGGCCGATCCCGCATCGCTCGGCAAGCGCTCGGAGCCCTCGCCTTCCCTGCCCGACCCTTCGGCAGACCCAGCAGCATCCGAAACCTGCCGCGCACCACCACGCAGTTGCTCCCGCGGATCGCCGGTCACCACGTACTGCGCGACCTCAACACCCAACCGCGACGAATTCTCCGGGAAACGACGTTCCTGACCATGCTCGTGCATCCACCCCAGATAACCCCCGAACGCCGCACGCGCCTGCTCCGTGGACACGACCCGCTCGAATCGATTCCGGAACGCCGACCGAATCGCCTCCACGTCGAGATCGTCCAGATCACGACGGCCCGCAGCCAACGCACGAACACGCTCACCAGCCGCGGCAGGCGTATCCGACTCGCCACCGAACAACCGCCGCGCCTGCTCGGCCACCCCAGCCGGAACACCCTCCAACCACTTCGGCACCAACTGCACCCGCGCATCCGCAGGCAAGGTCCGATGGAACAGATTCAGCGCCGCCTCCCACGCCGCCGCACGCTGCTCAACCGGAAGCTTGTCGATCGTGCGCGCCGCACCCGGCAGGTGCAGGTGGCCGCCGCGGTTGGGCAGTTCCCGGTGCAGCGTCAGCACGGCACTGCGCACCGCCTCGAGCACGCCGTCCCGTCCCGGATGTGCGGGTGGCGCAGGCGCGGCATCTTGCTGGCTCGCCTGGCCGGGCTCCAGCCAGCTGTGCCCGGAGTTGACGTGGATGACCTCGTCGCTGATGGCGGGCAGTTCATCGCGCGGGTTGTCCCCGGCAAGGCCGAGCGCTGCCGCCAACCGGTTGAAGATGTACGGAGTCGGCCCGGTCCGGCCCAGCGTCTCGCTGCGAACGCTGTCCTCGTTCGACGAGCGATCGTTGACCAGCCACATGGGTCGCCGATCAGTGGCCGTCCACTGCTCGGCCATCTCGATGCCGGCGCTGCTGACGACCTGCGCACGCGCGATCGTCTCGGCCAGGTCCTTGCCGAAATTCTCGCGCTGGACACCCAGGTACTCCCGGGTGGCGTCGACACCCGCAGCAGCGATCAGCGCCGAATTGTTGAGCTTGCCGAACCGTTCCCGGGAAGGCAGGAATCCGAACTTGTGCCCCGCGGCCTGGCGCACCGCACCGGCGAGGTCCCGGCCGCGGCCGTCCGGATGCACCAGCGAGTTGTCGCCGTCGGTGTAGACACCGCCGAACCGGTCCAGGATCTCGATCCGGCTCACGTCGCTGGCCACGGCATACGAAGCACCCGTGCCGCGCGCCCGCTCGGTGCGCACTTCGGCGTCCAGCGACATCGGGTTCTGGCGCGGGAACACCTCGTCGATGTTCACCAGCCGGACGTCGTGCTCGCGCGCCCAATCGAGCATTTGGCGGACCCGGCCGTCCCGGCCGGTCGGCGAATCCATCCCGCCGACCCGCTCGATGTCCGCGCGCGAGACGTCCGTCCACACCATGAACTTGAAGTCCCGCAGGTCCGCGTTCCTCGACGCGCTGCCGATGTTGGCCATGAAGTCGGCGCGCGAACCGCCGTTCGCCTGGTCCCGGTACAGCGGCCCGCCCAGCCAAATGCTGTGCACCAGGTGCGGGATGCGCCGGTGCTTGAAGCCAGGGCCGCTGCTGCGTCCGACCCGCCTGCCCTCGGTCACCGAGTCGGCGCGCGGCGACAGGTTCTCCGGTTGCAGCTCATCCCAGGTCGGCCGGTCGCCGCGCGCCATGTCGATCCGTTCGAAGAACGCGTCCCGCTTGTCCGCGTTCAGCTTCCGGAAGTCGTAGCCGACACCGTGCTGCATCAGGTGGTCCGGTGCGTCCGGCACGTTCCGGCGCGCGCCGAACGGGTCGAGCCCGAGGCGGCGGGCGTGCGCATCCTCCGGTTGCGGGTTCAGTTCCCCGGCCAGCGCCTTCTCGATGTCCGCCGGGTCGAGCACAGAACCGTCCGTGCCGGGCTCCGAACCGGCCGGTTCGCCGCCGCCCCGGCCCGGTTCCGGCGCGGGCGAGTCGGGTTCCGCTTCGCCGGAACGACCGGACGGGCCTGCCTCCGGATCGGTCTGCGGCGCGCCGCCGTCCGCACCACGAGCCCCGCCGAAACCGGCCGGCGGCACCGAACGGCGAGCCGTCCCGAACTCCCCGGCGAGTTGCCGTGCAAGAGACTCGGCCGTGCTCGGATCGCCCACGTGCAATTCCCGCGCCACGACACGCACGACGTCCTCGAAGAACTCCCGCTCCGCCCGCTGCTGCGGCGTCGCGTCCCGGACATCGGCCATCGGCGGAACCTCGTGCACACGACCCACGATCCGCCCGGCATCGCGCAGCAACGCCTCGAATTCGTCGACGCGCCGCTTGCCCAACGACTCCTCAGCGGCAGCCGCCCGCGCACGCAACCGCTCCCGATCGCCCGCAAGCGCGGATGCGGACTCGTCCACGGCGGCACGGCCGTCCGCGAAGTCGGAGCTCACCGCGCCGTCATCGGAGGAAGCCCGATCGCCCGGCTCGACCCAGATCTCCACCCCGGTCGGCCCCTCGGAGTGCACGAAGTGCGGGGCGGCGGCGAAGCCGAGATCGCTGCGGCCCAGCCGGTCGCCCTCCGGCCGGTTCCGCTGCGCCAGCCGCAGCGCGTGGTCGAGTTCGGGCATCAGCGCGGAGAAATCGTTCGCCGCGCGGGAGGAATCGACATCACCGCGGACCCGGTACCGCACGACCGGCTGGTGGCCGTCCGCGTGCGCGGCCAGTGCCTGCCGCGCGATCGAGTGCAGCCGGAGACGCTCCTGCACCGGGAGCCGCTCGGCCCCGGCCGGGATCGTCACGCGCGCGGCCGGGTCCACCGCGCGCACGCCCGGGTCGTTGCGCGCGTGGTCGAGCGCCTGCTCGTAGCCACGTTTCGCCTGCCAATAGGCGGCTTCGGCGGCTCGTTCGGCCTCGACGTGCGGGCTCAGTTCCGGCGCGCCGGTCACCTGCGTGGTCAGGTCGTCCCGGTCGCCCGGCGCGGACGGGTCGGCGGCGCGGCGCCGGGCGCGGGCGGTCTGCCACTCGGCGTCCCGCGCGGCGAGTTCCCTGCTCGCGGTGATCAAGGAAGCGGGCAGCGCGCCCGAAACATCGCCGCGGCGGAGCACGAAGCCCTGCTCGAACTCGACGTCCACGACGGCGGGTCGCTTGCGGGTCAGCTTCGAGGTGGGCGTGGCGACGAACCGGTACCCGGCGCCGTGCGACCAGGTACTGGTGATCCCGGACGGGTCGGCGTCGTGCGCGGGCAGCTGCCTGCCGCCGGACGAGGTGCCGCCCTGGTACGCCTGCTCACTGCGCTTCGCACCGAGAGGCTCGTTCGGGATCATCCAGTCACCGGCCTGCCCGAACATCTCCCGGTTCGGGTAGGAAGCCGCGTCCGGGTGCTGCGGCACGCCGAACGCGGCGAACGGCAGCGTGCTCAGCGAGTTGCCCGTCGCGGTGCTGTGTTCGGTCCGGGTGCTGCTCGGGAAGGCCGATTCCCCGCCCAGCTCGATGCGGCCGCTGGAGCCGGCCAGTTCGCCGGGGCCGGTCGCCTTCGGATGCATCGTCAACTCGACGCCGAGGCTCGACGGCAGATCCAGCGGCACCCCGTCGGAGCCGTGCGAACCCAACGTTCCGGTCGCCCGGCTCGACGTGAGGGCGGCGCGCAGCATCCTGCGGGTGTGCGCGTCCACCTCGACGCCCGCTTCCTCGAGCGTTCGCTCGGCTCCGCGGACCAGGTCGCGCACGTCGCCGCCGAAGTCGATCGCCCGCCACTTCGCCGGGTCCTCCGGGAGTTGCACGGCGTCGGCGCGCCACCGGGCCAGCGCTGCCGCACCGGCGTCGTCCGCGCTGCGTCGGTGGATCTCGCCACTGCGCGAGCCCGCGGGGCCGGGGGTCGCGTCCTCGACCGGGGTGTGCGTGGTGACGGTGCGGGTATCCGGAGCCGCCGCGATGCGCTCGCCGTGGCGCTCGATGCGCAGGTCGAACAGCAGCTTCACGCGGTGCTCGGCCAGCGCGCCGCGCACCGTTTCGGTGTGGGTGTGCTCGACCGTGCCGTCCTGGCGCACGTTCCGGGATGCCTTGAGCCCCTCGAAGGCGTGGCCGAGCCCGAGCCCCCAGTAGCTGTACGGCGCACCGTGCTCGGCAGGCGCGGTGCTCGCGGCGGCCTCGTCGTTCTGCATCATCACCGACGGGATGGCCATGTTGAACACTTCCAGCACCGCCCGCCGGAAGCTGCGCGCCGTGCTGGTCACGAACGACGCCTTGGTGGCCCGCTGCCGTTCGCCGTGCTTGATGCCGACCGGCTCGGCCTGCCCCACCTGCTCGGCGGCCACGTGCAGCTCGTAGGTCTCGCCGCGGAGCCGGTCCTCCAACCGCAGCGGGGCGCTCGTGCCGCCGTTGGACAGATCGCGCAGCGAAGCCTGGATCCGCGACAGGTAGCGCTCGGCTTCGGCGTAGTTGTCGTGCGCAGTCCCCTGCGACGTCGGGGAAAGCAGCTCGTCCGCCCGTTCGTGGCCGAGGCGCCGCACCAGCTGGTCGTGCAGCGGCTTGAGCTGATCGCTCAGGTCGACCGGCTCGATCACCCCGTCCGCCCAGCGCGGGGTGCCGAGGTCCTGGCCGTCCGGGATCGGGCTGAGGTCCGCGCGCTCCGGCCGCGACTCGGGCTCGGGCAGCCGCGGCGGCTCCGGCCCCTCGGCGGCGCGGTGCGCGTCCTGTTCGGCCTGCCGGATGCGGAGTTCGTGCAGCTGCTGGTCGTCGACCACCGCCCACACCGCGTTCGGCAGCTCGAAGCGCTCCGCCGCGCGCCCGACCTCGCGGGAGCTGAACAGGTTCCAGCGGTCCAGCTTGCCGCGGCGGCGGGTCTCGACGGCCTGGGTGGCTTCCAGGGTGGCGCTGATGACGTGCACCCGGCGCGGTTCGGAGGACATCGCCAGCTCGTCGGTGATGGTGCTGCGGTGCCCGTCCGTGCGGCCCTTGGAGTTGTTCAGCACGTCGATCGTGCTGAACAGCATCCCGAAGCCGTAGCTGGTGGTGCCGGGGCTGTGCCCGGAGGTTTCGCTGGTCGCCATGAAGGCGGGCTCGATCGTGCTCTTCCAGCCCCAGCTGCGGCTGCGCTCGGAACCGGTGGTGCTGGTGCCGGTGCTGGACTCCTCCGGTTGCAGCCACACGGTTTCGTGCTTGTTGACGTCGCGCAGCTGGTAGGAGACCGCCGCGGTGCCTTCGGTGTTCGCCAGCCTGCGCGTCCAGCCGAGTCCGCTGATCCGCTGCAACCGGCTCAGCGCCCGCCGGTCGCGGCGCAGCGCGCTCGCGGAGACGGTCTGCTCGATCAGCCGGGAGTTGGCGCCTGCCGGGAAGCTCATAGCCGGATCACCGGAAGACCGGTGCAGCAGCGACCGCAGCGATCCGCGCACGTGCTCCAGCCCGCGTACCGACAGCAGGTGCACGCCGTCCAGCTTCGAGGTCCGGCCGTGGCGCAGCAGGTCGCTGTGGTTGATCGAGACGTCCTGCAGCTCGGTCCGGTTGACCGGCTCGACGTCGGGCAGCGGCTGCCGCGCGGGCTGCGGGTGCGCGGAGTCGGGGCTGTTCGCGGTCTCGTCCGCGGCACGCGGCGGGTCCGGCTCGGCAGCTGCGTTCGGGTCCGCCTGCTGGAGACCGAGTTGCCCGGTCTGCGGATCGCGCAGCACCGTCCCGGCCTCCGGCCCCAGCACCACGTCGACGGCGACGACGCCCGGCCTGCGGCCGTCCGCAGCGGCCGTCGGATCCGCGATGGGCAGCTGGTGCCACTCCGGGGCGTGCTTGCCGGGGCTGCCGATGGTCAGGTGCCGGACCATGTCGTTCGTCCGGGACCAGTAGCGGCCGGAAACCTCGAACTCGACCCGCGCCCGGTACCGCTGCGGCGGCTCGGCGCGCACGTTGCCGTCCGCGTCCAGCTGCCCGCCGCGGACGCCACCGCTGGAATGCCCGGCCTGCCGCCCGAGCGAGGTCGTCTCCGACCGGCCGTGCGTGACGCCGTGCGGGCTGGTCAGCATCTCCATCGCGATCAGGGCCGAGTACGCGCGGAAGACGATGCCGCCGAAGAACGACCAGCTCCGGCTGCGGGAGAACGTCCCGCCCTCGGAGTCGGAGAGCTTCTCGGTCGTCGTACCGGTCTGGTCCGCTTCGGGAGTGACCCGCGCGCCGTCGTGCAGCTTCGCGGAGATCAGCAGCTCGGCGTGGTAGTCGTGCGCCCGCCCGGGTTCCGGCACCAGCTCGAGCACCAGCGGCTGGCCGGCCAGCATGTCCCGTTCGCGGTTGAGCAGGTTCTGCGGCGAGACCAGCTGGTCGATCTGCTCGTTGCGGGTCAGCTTCCGCTGCGCACCGGCGGAGACGCCGTCCGCGAGCTCGGGGTCGTCGAAAGCGGTGGTGTACTCGCTGTCGCGCCACTTCCAGCGGTGGTGACCGGGCACTTCCGGGAGGCTGTTGCGCAGGATCTCGCTGAGCCGCTCGCTCGCCTCCTGCAGCGCGATGCCGGTCGCCGCGCCGTTGACGTGCCGCTGGGTGAGTTCCTCGGTGACCGCCGACTCGCCGATGCCCGCGGCTTCGGCCTCCGCGGTCTTCGCCCAGAACGCGGCCTGCGCGGCGTCCGGGAACGAGATCGGCGGATGCCCGGACCGGCGGACCTGGAACTCCACGCGACCGGTGTAGCGCGTCAGCGATCCGGTGTAGGAGTCCGTGGTTTCGCCGGTCGTCTCGCGGCTTCGCTCCTGCGTGTTGCTCCTGCCGTGCGCGGCGGAGGCGGCGGGTCCGGCGCCGAAGGTCGCCGCGCCGCTGTCCAGGCCGGGACCGCCCGCGAAGGAGCCGCCCACCTCGCGGCCCGCCTGCGCGGTATCGGTAGCGGTCTGCGCATCGCTGGTGGTCCTGGTGAAGTGCGCGCCATCGATGATCTGGTCGTGCGCGAGGTCGGTGAGCACGGCGCGCATCTGCACCTGGTTGGGCGCGCGGTCGATCAGCCGCTTGAACCAGTTGCCGCGCGGCAGCAGGGTTTCCAGGCTCGTCCAGCCTTCGCCCCGCGCGGCCTGGGCCGGGGTGACCGTCATCGCGGGCAGGTTCTGCTTGAGCTTTTCCGGGCTGAGGAAGTCCCGCAACGCCTCGCGCCCACGTGCGGTGAGTTCGCCCAGGTGCGCGGCGACCTGCTCGTGCATGGCGGCCGGGGCGCCGTCGCGCTGCGGCAGCCACTTGCCCCGGTACCAGCCGCGCGCGGTGTCATCGATCCGGGCGTCCTCCAGCACCGAGTCCGGTAGCCGCGCTGGCATCGCGACCCCGCGCCCGGCGCCTTCCAGCCCCTCCGGCACGTTCACCTCGACCTCGATCGGGTCGGCGCCGGGGCCTTCGGGCACCCGGGTCGCGAAGACCGTTCCGGGCCGGGTGGCGTCCGCGTCCAGCCGGCGCAGCGACACCGAGGCCGGGACGCGCGCCGCGCGCATCCCCTGGTAACCGCCGAGCCGCGGGTGCTCCGGATTCGCGGGCAGCGCGACGCTGGTCCGCACGCCCAGCGCGTCGTTGCGGCCTGCCGTGCGCGAGTAGGCCACGTCCGTCGCGACGTTGACCGCGCCGATGCCGAAGAACCCCGGAACCATCGGCAGGAAGAAGAACCACCGGGACATCGGGGCGCTGCCGACCGATCCCTTGGCGGCGGTGCTGTTCGACCAACCGGCCTCGCGCACCGGCGCGTCGCCGCTGTGCTGCTCCAGGGTGCTCGCCCGTTCCGGGTGCAGCTCGGCCGTGACGTGCACGCGCTCGCCGCCGATCTCCAAGGTCCGGCCGCTGCCGACGAACGATTCGAACTCGTTCGCCACGATCCGCCGCACGCGGGCGGATTCCTGCTCGTCCGACGTCCGCCCGAGCAGGTTCCACGCGGCGGCGACGATGCGGTCGGCTTCCTCGATGGGGCGGCGCTGACCGCCCGGGCCGAACCCGCGTCCTTCGCGCAGGGCGGACGGCAGCCGGCCGCCGCCGCGGCGGACCGGCGCCTCGGGATCGGGCCGTTCGGCGCGGTCGTCGGGGTCCTGCCGGGCCGGGTCGTCCCGGGGTGCTTCGTCCCGCGAAGTCGTCCCGTCCAGCGAGGTCGTCTCGTCGCGATCGCGGTCGACCGCCCCGTCGGGGTCCGGCGAACTCGTCTGGTCGCTGTCCCGCGACACCGTCTCTTCCTGATCCGGCGAAACCGTTTCGTCGCGGTTCGGGGAAGCCGTTGCGCTGGGGTCCGGCTGGGCCGAGTCCTCGCGATTCGGTTCCCGGGTGTCATCCGGGGTCTCCGGACGGGCCGGGCTCTCGGGTGCGGCCTCGATGCCGATCGCTTGCTCCGGCGCGGACTCGTCGGCTTCGCGGGTGGTGTTCTCCGCGACCGGCTCGGACGGCGACAGGAAGTCTTCGAGCGTGGAATGCGGGGCGGGCGCCGCCGCCTCCGGCGTACTGGCCTCCGCGGCGGTGGCCTCGGGCTCGGCAGTGCCGATCTCGGAGTTCTCGGTCCGGGGGCTCTCGACCTGGGCGGTCTCGGAAGTGGCGGGCTCCGATTCCGACCGCGGTTGCTCCTCCGCGCCCTGCTCGGGACGTTGCTGCGCGTGCTGCTTGTGGGGAGTCGTCTCCGCCTGCGAAACGTGTTCCGGACTCGGTTCCGGCGTGTCGTCGAGCGCGTTCGGCTGCATCCGCGGACGGCCGCCGCTCGTCGGGGTGTGCGCCGGCCCGGCGCGGAAGACCTCGCTGCTGCGCAGATTTTGCAACGCGCGCTCGAAACCGCGGTCGTCGAGCGCGGCGTGCAGCGCCGCATCGAGCGATCGGCCGGTCTCCTGCCCGAACGCCTCCCGGACCGCGTCGACCTTGGCCCGGTCCCCGCCCAGCTCGCGCAGCGCTCCGAGCACCTCGCCCTCGCTGACGTTGTCCTTCGACAGCAGGTAGCGCAGCCGCCACGCCTCGCGCGTCGGCCCCGGCACGATCGCCTCCGGGGTCAGCCCCTGGGAACGCGCTACCTCCTCGATCCGCCACATGTGCCGGGGCAGGAACTCATCGCCCGGTGCGCCGGTCCACCCCGTGCCGTCGATGTAGGAGTTCTGCATCCAGTGCGGCACGCCGGTGGTGTGGTCGTAGGCGACAGGCCGGTCCATCCGGTTGAACACCCGGCGGTTGTCGACCGGGTGGACGGTCGCGTCGTCCGGCGTTCCGTTGCGCAGCCCGATCATGAAGGTCGTTGGCATGCCCAGGTGCCTGCCGGTCTTCAACGCGATGACGCCGCCGGGGTCCTCGACGCTCCACTTGTTCGGAACGTGCACCTCCTCGCGCTGGAGATCGACCAGGTGGTGCGCCTGCTGCGGGCTGTCGACGAACTCGAGCTTGACGAAGTACGGCTCGTCCCGCTTCATCCGGCCTGGGTGGAACAAGTCCGCGACGCCGCGCGCCGCGCGGTCGCGGATGGCTTCAGCGCGCTGGGTTTCGTTCCGCAGCCCCTGCTTGGCGAGCTCGGCTTCCTCCCGCAGCCGCTCCGCCTCGGCCCGCGAATTCCGCTCCTGCTGCTCGGCAGCGAGCACCTCGTCGGGCGTCTCGACGCTGTCCTCGTCCATCAGGTCGGCGGTCAGCCGCACGACGTCGTCCTGGTCGAGGTCGGCGATCTCCTCGGCCTCGACCGCCCGCCTCTCGGCGGCCTCGGCCTGCTTGGCGTACGGCTTCAGGTACGGCGCGGTGTTCAGGTGGGTCCGCACGGTGTACTCCGGCACCTGCCGTCCCTTGTACTTGCGCGAGCCGCGCTCGAAGCGAGCCCGCTCGAAGTACTCGTCCGGCAGGCCGAAGTAGTGCCCGACCTCGTGCGCGTACCCGGTACCCGGGTCGTCGAAGGACCACGTGCCCTGGCTCATCCGGTCGCCCTCGACCAGCGAAATCGAGTCGTGCGCCTGGTCCTCGTCGACGAACTCCAGCCGCGCGTGGAACAGGTCGCCGGAGTGCGGCATCCGGTAGCCCTGGTTGAACATCGAGTCCATCGAGCGCTGCGCGCGGTCCTTCAGGTCATCGATGCGCTGACGCTGGTGCCGCAGCTCGGCTTCGGCCTCGTCGGCCTGCCGGCTGCGCCGGTCGGCCTCCTCCCGGGCCCGATCCGCGCGGTTGCGCGCCTCCACCACGCTGGGATCACCCTGCGGGGTGGACAGTTCGAGCAGCCCGGCCGCCGCTTCGGCATCCCGCGCCGCCCTTTCCCGCTTGTCGGCCGCCGCCCGGTGGTTCTCGGCCTCCTCCAGGTAGGGCGCCAGGTGCTCGTCCGATTCCAGGTGCGCTTTGAAGGTGAATTCCTGGACCCAGTCGTCGCCGACCTTGCGGCGCTGGAAGTCGTAGCGGACCGGTCCGTGTACGACGTCCGCCCGGCGCGCGTTGCCGGACATCTTGAGGTTGGCGTCCTCGGTCTCGACCGTGCTGTCCGGCATCGGCCGCCGCGTCCGGTCCAGCGCGTCCAGGTCGAGCGGGCCTTTCGGATCGAACCAGGACGCCGAGGTGACCTGGGTGTGCCGCCAGGACGGGTCGGTGACCGGAGGTTCCGCTCCGCGCGTTCGGCCGGGTCCCGCCTCGGAGTCCGCACTCGAGCCGACCGACTCAGCACTGCTGGATTCCACAATGGACTCGGTCCGGTCCGGGTCCGGCGAGTCCGCGTCGGAACGCGCGTCCGCCTCGGTCATCTCGGCGTCGCTGTGCGCCGACGCGGAGTCCGCGCCGGACGCGACCTCGGTGCTGACCGACTCCACCTCGGTCATCTCGGCATCGCTGTGCGAGTCGGTCGCGTCCGCGTCGGTCATCTCGTCGTCCGACTCCGCGCGCGGCCGCCGCGGCCGGGTCGCGGGCTGCTGCGGCTCGAACGTCAGTACCTGCTCGTACGCCGCGGCTCCGGACTCGCTGCCGGAATCGGACCGGCCGTCCATGTCGACATCGCTGTCGCTGTACTCGCCGTCGCTGCTGGAGTTCTCGTCGCGCGGGTCCACGAGGGCCGGCTGCGCATCCACGAACTGCTGGATCACCGGCGCGTCCGCCGCCAGCATCCGCGCGAGATCGGTCTCGCCGCGGGAGGCGGAGGTCTTCTGCTGGAACCGGACCCAGCCGCGCGGGTCCGGCTGGAACCGCAGGGTGCCGTCCGGCATCGGCACGTTCTTGCCCGCCAGCAGCCGCCCGTCCGGGGTCTGGACCACGTTGGCCGCGACGTAGATCGGGGCCTTCGTGCGGAAGGTCAGCGAGTCGAGCCAGTCCGCTTCCACATCCGCCGCGAACGGGTTCGGCGCGCCCGGATCGGCGTAACCGGCGTTGGAGTCCTCGTTGAGCAGCCCGGGGATCGCCAGCACCACGGCCTTGCCGTTGCCGACGTCGCGGTTCGTGATCACGTCCACGAGTTCGTCGCCGTCGAGCGTCTCGCCGTCCCAGCGTTCGAACGTGCTGGGGTCGCCGTCTTCCGGGTGCGCCACCACGAGGTCGGTGTTCGGGAACCGCGGCAGTCCCGCGACGGCCTGCATGACGTCTGGCACCGGCTGCTCGAAGTACGGCAGGTACACCCCGCCCGCACTCGGCATCGTCACGCTGTTCGCACGGCCGTAGAAGTCGCTGCCGCTGGTGCCCTCCCACGGTTCGGTCCACGCCAGCAGCCGCACGGCCTGCCGCTGCGCCTCCGGGCTCAGCGGCAGCAACTCCAGGAAGTTCTGCAGCTCGGGCAGTTCCGCGCCGCCCATGCCGAGCAGCCCGGGATCGGTCATCAGCTCGTTCAGCCGCGGGTAGATCGACGGGTCTTGCGCTGCCGCGAGCATCGCCGCACTGATCTCGGTGCGCACCTGCCATTCCGCCGGGTCCAGGCTGCCCGCCCAGAACCGGAACTCGACCCGGTCGGAGCCGGTGCCCTCGAGGTGCGCGAAGTTGATCGCGTCGTGCTTGCCGCGGTTTAGCATCCGCAGGTCGGAGTACGAGGTGACCTCGGCCGGGTTCATCGGCAGCGGGTTCGGCCCGACGTAGTCCATGACCCGCGCGCGGCGGCCGTTCGGGTGGTTGCCCAGCCGGTAGGTCAGCGACTCGAAGCTCTTCTGCAGCTGCGCCAGCCGCACGTACTGCTGCGGCGTCAACTGCGCGTCGAAGCTGAGGTTGATGTGCCCGCCGGTGATCGCGGCGTCGCCCGATTCGGCGCGCACGTGCCCGAGAATGTCGGCGAATTTCGCCCAGGTTCCCGGGTTCTGCCCGGGCCGCATGATCTCCGTGACCAGCTCGGCGGTGTTCAGATCGGACTCCTCGCGCACCAGGGCGGATTTGCCCGCCTCGTGCGCCGCGCCGACCCGCGTGCTGCCCGCGTCCAGCAGGTCCGTCTGCTCCCCGAGGAATCCGAGGTTGCGCAGCTGCGCCACAAGCCTGCGCGCCCGCGCTTCGAACCCGCGCCCGGGCAGCTGGAACTCGACTTCGAATCCGGCCTTGAGGTCGGTCCGCGAACTCACGCCGCCGGGGATGCCGTCCCGTCGGAACACCAGCGGCGATTGGTGGCGCTGGGCGGCATGCCTGGCCGCGGTGAACTCCTGGGAAAGCGCCGCGGAGCGGAGCCCGCGCGCCTGATCCGCAAGCGCCTCCAGCTCGCGCGACCGATCGCGCAGGTGCGCGACCGGCGCACCGGCCAGCGAACCGAGCAGGCCCGACCACATCGCGGTGCGCTCCCGCAGCTGCGGCACCGCGTCCGGCGGCAGCGCGGCCACGTCCCTGCGCAGCTGGGCGACCTTGGCGGAGAGCTCGTCATGCATCCGGGCGCGGGCCCGGTCCTGCGGCGTCGGGTCCGGGGAGGAGTCGCCGGACCTGCCGGAATCGGTCTCGCCTTCGGCATCCACCGAACTCCCGGCCACGTCCGGGTCGGTCTCGCCCTCGGCGTCCAGCGAACTCCCGGCCACATCCGGGTCGGTCTCGCCCTCGGCATCCAGCGAGCTGCCGTCCGGCTCCGCGTCGTCCGGACGCGCGGATCCGCCAGGGGCCAGGAAGTCATCGAGCGACATCGGTGCGGCGGAACGGCCGGGGTCGCCGCCCATCGTCACCGACCGGCCCGCGAACGCATCGTCGGCGGTGCCGGAAGCGCGGTGCGGGTAACCGGCCCCGACCTCGGCCGCATCCGCGGCGTGCGACAACCCGACCATGTCCACTTCGGCGGAGGTCAGGTCCTGCCCGCGTCCGAACGGGACGGCCGGACCCGGCTCGGCGGGTACGTCGGAACCCATCGCCGGCAGCCGCTGCGGGTCCAGCGGACCGTCGTCGATCAGCTGCGCGAGGTCGCTCCTGCCGGTGGGGACGGCCCGGCCGTCCGGGTGGTACTCGACCCACCCCTGCGGGTCCGGCTCGAACCGCACCGTGCCGTCCTGCTGCCGCAACGCCGAGCGAACGGCGAGCAACCTGCCGTCCGGCGTCATCGCCACCTTGGACGCCGCCAGCACGGGCTGGCCGCCGGACTCGACCATCGGCCGGAACCAGGGAGTCTCCGCCACCCCGGAAATCGCCAGCACGGTGCGGTTGTTCAACCCGACGCCGCGCTCCCTGATCACGTCGGTGAATGGGTCGCCGGGCAGGGCATCGCCGTTCCAGAGCTCGACCTGATCGGTGCCCGGCCGCAGATCCGCCAGCACCAGGTCCGTGTCCGGGTAGCGCTGCACCGTCCGGGCCACTTGCACCGCCGCAGATACCGAGTACCGCTGCCGCGGGTAGAACAGCCCGTCGGTGCCGATGCTCAGCGTGCTCGCGCGGAAGTGTTCGTCGTTGCCGCCGGTGGGCCGCCACGGGTCCGTGCTCGCGAACAGCTCCACCACCTGCTGCTGCGCCGCGGGGCTCAGCGGAACCAGGTCCAGGAAGTCCATCAGCAGCCGCGGCTGGTCGACGTCCCCCCTGCCCAGCAGCGGCGGTTCGGTCAGCAGCTCGGCCAGTTTCGCCCGGATCGACGGGTCCTTCGCGGCCAGCAGCATCGCCGCGCTGATCTCGGCGTGCACCTGCCACACGCCCGGATCGAGGCTGGCCGCCCAGAACCGGAACTCCACGCGGTCATCAGGCGTGCCGTGCACGTGGTGGAAGTTGATGGCGTCGTGCTTGTTCCGGCTCAGCGCCGTGACATCGGCCCAGGTGCGCACCTCGGACGGATCCGGTGGCAGCGGGTTCGGTCCGGTGAAGGTCAACGACCGGTGTTCCAGCCCGCGCGGGTTGTTGCCGAGCCGGAACAGCAGCGGCTCGAAGGCCTTGCCCAGTTGGGCGAGTTGCCCGTACTCGCCGGGTGTCATCCCGCCAGCGAGGCTGACGTTGACGTGCCCGCCGCTGTTCGCGGGGTTTCCGCGCGCCTGCCCGCCGATGTCCAGCAGCTTGGCGACCCAGTTCCACGTCCCGGGGTCGTCGCCGGGCCGCAGCACCGGGGAGACCACCTCGACGGTGTTCTCCTCCGAGGCCCCTTCGACCAGCACCCAGGAGTCCTGCTCCAGCCGCTCGCCGACCACCTCGTCTTCGGCGTCCAGCAGCGCCGGTTCGCCGTCCTCCCGCTCGATGAAGCCCTCGCGGTGCAGGTGCTGCGCCAATGCTTCGGCACGATCGTCGAAGCGCTCAGCGGGCAGCTGGTACTCCACCTCGAACCCGAGCCGCACGTCCTCCCGGCCGGTGGCAGCACCGGGCAACCCGTCCGCGTGGAAGATGACCGCGGGCTGTCCGGCCGCGACGCGCTGTCTGGCGTCGGCGTGCACCTTCTCGGCCCAGCTCGCGCGCGCTTGGTGCAGCAACTCGCCGGCGGAGCGTTCGTAGCCGCGCAGCGCATCGGCTTCGGTGCGCTCGAGGATGGCGTTGCGCGCCGTTGCCCATTGCATGATCTGCCCGCGCTGTTGCGGCAACGCATCGCCGGGCAATGCGTTCAGGTACTGCTGGGCCCGTTGCAACGAGTCGTCGATTCGGGAAGCCAGCTGCTCCTTCTCGTCACCTCGCGGATCGAGCGAAGCGAGCGCGCGGTTCAGGTCGGCTTCCCCGGTGGCGACCGAGCCTGCCGCGGAATGCTGCACCCAGCCCTGCGGGTCCTGCTCGACCCGTACCCGGCCGTCCGGACCGACGGTGTGCCGGACCGCCACGAGGCGACCGTCCGCGGTGAACGCCGGCCGCGGTGCGGTCAGCACCGTGTCGAAGGAGTCGGTGAAACCGGGGAACCAATTGGTCCGCGCAGCGCCGGACATGGCCAGCACCACCGGCTTGCCGTGGCCGATCCCCCGGTAGCGGATGTTTCCGGCGAACAGGTTGCCGTCCAGCGTTCTGCCGTTCCAGAGGCCGATCCGGTCGGTACCCGCTGCCAGGTCGGCCAGCACCAGGTCGGCACCCGGGTGACTCTGCGCGGTCTGCGCCACCTGCACGGCCGTGGCGACCGGCTGGCCCGCGGCCGGGAAGTACAACCCGCGGTCCCCGGGCAATCCGACCGTCTGGGACCGCAAGCGGAAGTCGCTGTTGCCGTCGCCCTTCCACGGGTCGGTCGCCGCGAACAGCTCCACCGCCTGCTGCTGCGACTGCGGACTCATCGGCAGCAGGCCCAGCAACTGCGCCAGCTGCGGCAACCCGGCGGGCGAGTGGCCGAGCAGCAGCGGATCGGCCAGCAGCTGCTCGAGCTGCGCATCGATCGACGGATCCTTGGCCGCCGCGAGCATCGCCGCGCTCAACTCGGCGTGCGCCTGCCACACGCCCTTGTCGACGCTGCCGGCCCAGAACCGGAACTCCACCCGGTGCGCAGCGGAGTCCGGCCCGACGTGCTGGAAGTTCAGGGCGTCGAACTTGCCGCGGCTGAGCTTGCGCACGTCCTCGAACGAGGACACCGCCGAAGGATCGGGCGGCAGCGGGTTCGGCCCCACCAGCTTGATCGGCCGCTGGTTCGCGTGGTTCGGGTAGTTGCCCAGCCGGTACAGCACCGACTCGAACACCTTGCCCAGCCGCGCGAGCCGCAGGTATTCGGGCGGCGTCAACATTTCGGTGGAGCTCACGTTGACGTGGCCGCCCATGTTCTCGGCATACCCGTCGGCATCCCAGACCAGGTCCATGACGTCGCCGAAGTTCTCCCAGGCCCGGGGTTCGGCACCGGGAGTCAGGACCGGCGAGACCAGCTCCACCGCATCGAGGTCCGAGGTTTCGGTGAGCATCGCCCACTTGCCCTCGCGGTGGGCTTCCTCCACCTCCGCGTCCCCGGACTCGAGCAAGCCCTGCTCGTCTTCCCAGTTCGTGAGGTCGCGCTCGGCGAGCTCGTTGCCGAGCTCGTTCACCTTCTGGTCGAAGTCCGCGCTGTCGACCTGGAACTCCACCTCGAAACCGAACTGCACGTCCGGGCGGGAGCTGACCCCGCCGGGGACACCGTCGCGGTAGAACTGCGGCGATACTTCGCCCAACTGCGCGCGAGTGTTCGCGGCCTCGCGGTGGATATGCGCGATCTGCTGGGAACGTTGCGCGGCCACCTGCTCGTGCAAGCCGTGCGCGCCGTCCACCATCGTCCGCAGCCGGCTCGTGGGCGTTCTGCTGAACGTGCCGCGTTCCGCTGCCTCCTGCCAGGTGGCGACCTGCTCGCGCAGACCGGGGAAGAACTGTCCCGGCAGCACCGCCAGGTGCCGGGACAGCGCGCCGGTCAGACCCGCCAGTCGGGAAGTCAACCGGGCGTGTTCGCGGGCGTCGCCGGGCAGCTGAACCCGATCGCCTTCCTGCGACCCGAGCTGCTCCGGGTCGGCCCGGTGCACCTCGCCCGGCGGGGCCTGCTGGGTACCGGTGATCAGTCCACCGCCGTTGCCGGGTTCCTCGGGCTGCGCGCTGAAGACGTTGCTCATCCCGAGGTTTTGCAGCGCGCGCTCGAAGGACCGGTTCTCGAGCGCGTCGTGCAGCGCCGTGTCCAGCGACTGGCCGGTGTCGTCCAGGAAAGCGGCCCGGACCGCTTCGTACGCCGCGGGGTCCTGGCCGAGCCGGGCCAGCTCGCCGTACAACTCGTCGTTGCCCCGCGGGCGCTGCGACATCAGGTGGGCCAGCCGCCGCGCCACCCGCTGCGGCCCCGGAATCACCGCGTCCGGGCGCATTCCCTGGTCCCTGGCGAACTGCTCGATCTGCCACAGGTGCCGGGGCAGGAACGCCCCGTTCAGGTCCATCAGGGAGTCGCCGCTGAAATGGTTGTTCCGCGCCTGGTGTCGAACACCGGTTTCGTGGTCCCGGCCGGTGGGTTGATCCTGCCGGGTCACCGCCAACCGCACATCCAGCGGGAGATCCCGCACACCGCTGGCATCACCGGAGATCAGCTCGGCCGCGAACCCGGGCGAGAGGTGCCCGGCGACCTTCAAGCCGATGCCCCGGTCGTTCTCGCCGATCCCCCAATCCTCGTCGATCAGCATCGCGTCACCGCGCACCCGGCGGGACAGGTGCGCCTGCGCGGGATCGTCGGTGAACTCCAGCTTCGCGAAATACCGCGCGTCGGGATGCATCCGCTCGGGGCGGAAGAAGTTCTCCGTCCCGCGCGCCGCGCGGTCGCGCAGCCCGTCGACCTGCCCGATGGCGTCGGTGAGTTCCCACTGCGCTTGATCGGCCAACTCGCGCGACTGCTCGGCCTGCACTTGAGCGGCGGAAGCATCGGTCTGCGCGTCGGCCACGCTGATCAACAAGTCGACCGAAGCATCGCCGGTCACCATCGAGGCGAGTGCCTGTGCGTACTGCTGTTGCTGCGCGGCCCGCTGCTCGTCCGCCGCTGCCCGCTCGGCGGCCGCAGTGGCCTGCTCGCGGTACTGGGCCAGGTACGGCTCGGCGTCCAGGTGCACCCGGATCCGGTATTCCGGCAGGAAACCGGGGCCGTCCGGAGTCCGCCTGCGGCTGAGGTCGATGCCCTGCGCGGTGATCGCCTCGTCGGGCACGCCGAGCTGCCGGGCGACCTGCTCGGCGTATCCGGCCGGGTCGGCGTTGACGTCCCAGTCCAGCCGGTTCATCGGCCTGCCGTCCGTCGGATCGATGGCCAGGTGCGCCTGCGCCGGATCGTCGACGAACTCCAGCCGCACCTGATCACCGGCGGGCTGCCGGTTCAGCAGGCTCGCGACACCCTGCTGGGCACGCTGCTTGAGCCCGTCGAGCTGCTGCTCCTTGGCCGCCAACTCGGCCGCCGACGAGTTCGCCCGCTGCCGCAGCTGGTCCGCGAGCTGCCGGGCATCGGCGGCCGCCCCGCGCGCGGCGGCCACGACTTCCGGCGCCGAGCCCGGTGGGAGCGAGTCGGCATCGGACTCGTTGAACAGCGACGTCATCAACTGCGTGGTGGCCTGCGCGTCGTCGTGCGCGGCCTGCTCGCGCGCCGCCGCGAGGAACGCATCGGAACGCAGGTGCGCCTTGACCGTGAACTGCTGCGCGAACCGGCCCGGCTGCACTTCGACGCGCTGGTAGTCGTAGGGCGCGGCCCGCCTGCGCCGCAGTTCGAAACCGGCCTCGCGGCTGTACTCGTCGGTCAGTCCGGCCCAGTGCCCGACCTCGTGCGCGTAGGTCTCCGGTAGGCGCTCGATCTGCCAGTTGGACTGGTTGAACGCCCCGCCGTCGGTGACCGTGATCGACTGGTGTGCCCGCGCCGGATCGTCGGCCCACTCCAGCCGCAAGTGGAACTGGTCACCGGATTGCGCCATCCGGTAGCCCCTGTTGTACCGGTCCGCGACGCCTTCCAGCGCACGCTGCTTGAGCCCGTCGACCTGCTGCTGCTTGGCCGCCAGCTCGGCCGCCGACGAATCCGCCCGCTGCCGCAGCTGGTCCGCCAGCTGCCGGGCATCAGCGGCCGCCGCGCGCGCGATGACCGCGGCCGGAGTTCCGGGCAGGTTGCTCTGCTCCGCCCAGTCGGCCTCCATTTCGAGCAGTCCCGCCGTCAATTCCTGCGACGCCGCCTGCACATCGTCCTGCTCGCTCGCAGTCCGGTACGTCTGCAGGAACTCGGTTTCGCGCAGGTGCGCCTTGAACGTGAGCTCCTGCACGAACCGGCCCGGCTGCACCTCGATGCGCCGCCAGTCGTAGTGGGCTGGCCCCCTGACGTTCCACGACCTGATGTGCGTGCCCGGCGCGTTCGAGTTCTCGACCCGATCGCTGCTCATCTGCGGGAGCAGCCGTTCGATGTGCACCGTGCCGTCCGGGATCGGTTGCCGCAGATGCTCCCAGGACTCGGGGTGCAGCGGATCGGACAGCGGCTCGAACCAGCGCGCCGTGCGCTGCTCGGAATACCGCCACGAGCGGTCCTCGACCGGCGCCTCCCGCTCCGGTCGCAGGTCGGCGGGCTGGTCGACGGGGGTCCGGCCGACATCGTCCGGCCGGGCCGCCGAAGTCGGCGAGCCGCCATCGGACGAGCCGGATTCGTCCGCGGACGGACCGGAGTCCATCGAGATGTCGCCGTCCTCGTCCAGCGTCGGAGCAGCGGGACTCTCCGGAAGGTTCAGGAATTCGTCCGCGGCCCGCTCGCTGTCGAAGGCGCTGTGCTCGGACGCGGGCCGATCGTCGAGTTCCATCGCCTCGGCGGGCCCGCGCAGGCCGAGGTCGTCCGGGCCGAGTTCGGTGAGCGCGGTCTTGCCGGTGGGTACCTGCTCGTTCGCCGAATACCGGACCCAGCCCTGCGGGTCCGGCACGAACCGCACTCGTCCGTTGCCGTCAGCGACCGGCCGGGACGCGGTGAGCTGACCCGCCCGGGGCACCACGTTCGCCGCGGCCAGCACCGGCTGGTCGAAAACGTGGGCCAACTGCTGCACGAACCCGGTTCCGGCCGGTCTGGCCAGGGTGGCCAGCACCACCGGCCGGTCCCGTCCGATGCCCTGATCGGCGAGCATCCGGGCGAAGACGTCGCCGGGCACGGTCGTGCCGTTCCAGAGCCGGACCCGGTCCCCGCCGGGTGTCAGGCCGGCCAGCACCAGATCCGCGTCCGGGTGGCTGCGCACGGTCCGCGCCACCCGCGCGGCGTCCTGCACCGAGTAGGCCTCGCCAGGGAACAGCAACCCCCTGCCGCCCGGCAGGCCCACGCTCTGCGCGCGAGCTGCCGGGTCGTTCCCGCCGTCGTCCAGCCACGGGTCGGTCGCGGCGAACAGCCGGACGAGCTGCTCCTGCGCGTGCGGGCTCAACGGCAGCAGTTCCAGCAGGTTCAGCAGCTGCGCCAAGTCGGCGGGGCCGCCGCGCAGCAGCAGCGGTTCGGCCAGCAGTTCGTCCAGCCGCGCGTGGATGGAGCGGTCCTTGGCCGCCGCCAGCAGTGCCGCGCTCAACTCCGCCTGCGCCTGCCGCACGCCCGGATCCAGGCTCGCCGACAGCTGGCGGAACTCGACTCGATCGTTGCCGGAGCCCGTGACGTGCCGGAAGTCCAGCGCATCATGCGGGCCCCCGTTCAGCCCGCGGACATCGCCGGGCGAAGTCACCGCAGCGGGGTCCGGCGGCAACGGGTTCGGACCCACCGCGTTGAGCCCGCGTGCAGCGCCGCCGGACTGGTTGCCCAGATGGAACAGCACCGGCTCGAACGCCTTGGCCAGCTGCGCCAGCCGGGTGTGTTCGGGCGGGGTCAGCGGCGGGCGCGAGAAGCCTTCCCGCGCGCTCGCAGGGATGTTCTCGACATGTCCGCCCGCGGCCTGAACCTCGTCGAGCGCCTTGGTGAAACCGGACCACGCACGAGCATCGTGACCCGGCCGCAACGGCGGCGGCACCAACCGCACCGCACCGGAACCATCGGCGACCATCGCCCACTCGCCCCGCGCATTCGCCTCCCGAACCGCGGAAACCACCGCCGGATCAGCCGCATCCGGCAACCCACGACCCGGCGACCACGAACCCAGCACACCGGCATCCACCAACCGCTGCCCCAGCCCATCCAGCCGAGCAGCGAAACCCTCCTGCGGCAGCCGGAAAACCACCGGCAGGTCGACGGCGGGCGTGACCGGCTGGGTGAAGCCGATCCCGACGCTGCCGGGGACGTTCTCGGTGCGTCCGCCCGCGGCCCGGACTTCGTCGAGCACCCCGGCGAAATCCGACCACGCACGAGCATCGTGACCCGGCCGCAACGGCGGCGGCACCAACCGCACCGCACCGGAACCATCGGCGACCATCGCCCACTCGCCCCGCGCATTCGCCTCCCGAACCGCGGAAACCACCGCCGGATCAGCCGCATCCGGCAACCCACGACCCGGCGACCACGAACCCAGCACACCGGCATCCACCAACCGCTGCCCCAGCCCATCCAGCCGAGCAGCGAAACCCTCCTGCGGCAGCCGGAAAACCACCGGCAGGTCGAGCGCCGCGGCACGGCGCGAGCTGACCCCGCCGGGCAGCCCGTGCCGGTGGAAGCCCGGGGACGCCGCACCGGAGTGGTTCCGCTCCTGCTGCGCCTGGCGGAAGATCTCGCCGACCTGCGCGCCGCGTTCCGCGCGCACCTCGCGCAGGACGCGCTGCGCCCTGCGTTCGAACTTGCGCAGCTCGTCGAGGCTCAGCCGGTCGAACATGCCGGGCTGCACCTGGGCGGGCCACGCGGAGACCTGCGCGCGCACCCGGGGAAGCGCGGACGGCGGCAGCACGGCCAGGTTCCGGCGCACCTGGCCGATCAGGGTGCCGATGCCGGAGGCGAACCGCGCCCGGTCGGACTGCGAGACGAGCGGGACGGACGGCGCGTGCGAAGCCTCGCCCGGGTTCGCAGCCTCGCCCGGGTTCGCAGCCGTGCCCGGGCCGGAGCTCGCGCCGTTATCAGCGGTGGAACCCCGCTGGTCCGCCGATTCCCCGCTCAGGCGCTCCAGCAAGCCACGGGTCTCTCGCACCATCGCGCGGAGCGCGTCCGCCGGGAGGTTGTTGAACACCCCGCGGCTCGTTGCGTCCGGCCAGGACGCGACCTGCTCGCGCACCTCGGGGAACAACTGCGCGGGCAACGTCGACAGTCGCCGCTGCACCGCACCGGCCAAGCCGGACATCTCGCCGACCAGCGACGCCCGCTCGTCGGTGTTGCCGGGCAGCAGGACCCGGTGTCCTTCCTGCGAGCCGAGTTCCGCCGGATCCGCACGGTGAACCACACCATCACCCAGCCGGGAAACCCCCGCATCGCCATGGAGCTTGACACCACCGCGCTCGAACAGCTCCGGACGACCGACCGAGACCCGCTGCTCACCGACATGCGCGGACAAAAGCTCCCGCAATCCCCGCGACACGGCCGAATTCACCGCATCACCCAGGTTGCAGCTCAACCACAGCAACGGCCGCTGCTGCGACCACGCCCCACCAGCACGACCAGCACTCAACAACAAACCGGCCATCTGCTCGTGATCAAGCGAGTGCAACTGCCCCGACTTGGCGCGCACCACGAACCGGCCATCGGCGAAATGCGCCGCCGCCGCGTAAGGCTTCGCGCCTTCGGGGACGCCGTAAAGCTCCGCCGCCCGCGAAGCCGCACCGTGCTCGAAAGCACCACGCATCGCCGCAGCCTCATCGGCACTGTGCGGGAACCCGAAACCGACCTCTTCACCACCCGGACCGTCCCGCAGCCCGACGATGTCCACCTGGTCAGCCGTCAAACTCCGCCCACGACCCAACGGAACGATCGACTCCGGCCCGTCGGCGGAATTCGGCCCCATCTCCACCGACCGGTTCGGCTGCACCGCGAAAAGGCCGCCGTCGGAGTCGCTGTCCGAGTCGACCGAGTCACGGCGTGCCGCCTGTTCACCACCCGAACCCCGGATCGGCATCGCGAAAAAGCCGCCGTCGGAATCGCCGTCCGAGTCGACCGAATCACGCCGCGCCGCCTGCTCACCACCCGAACCCCGGATCGGCATCGCGAAAAAGCCACCGTCGGAATCGCTGTCGGACTCCTCGTTCCTGCCCTGATTCTGGTCGGCGAACGAATCGTGCGGGACCGGATCTTCCAGTGCCTCCGGACGGCTTTCCGGGGACTCGACCGGCATGTCGCGCGCCGCGTCGACCTTCGCTTGCCAGTTCTGATCGAGCGGTTTCACCGCCAGGTCGACGGTCGTCCGCCCGGATTCCGGCACGACCACCACATCGGGACGGAGCGGACCCGGCGCGTGCTGCGCGAGACGTTCGCGGAGTTCCGACGCGACCTGCTGCGCGGCCGCCTCGTCGCCGCGGACCTCGACGGACGGCCCCGGCCCGGATTCGTGCTCCAGCCCCAGCGCCCCGGCAACCGCCGCCATCCAGTCCACTTCGGACCGGACGCCGGCGGGCAGCTCGCCCGCACCGGGACCGAGGTCCAGGCTCGTCGCGGGCGTGCGCACCGCCGCCGGTTTCACCGTCTCCGCCAGCATGTCCCGGTGCCCGGTGGGGGCCACGACGAACAGGTCGCGCGCTGCCTCGGGAAGAGGCGTGTCGTGGAACTTGCCGTCCGCCCAATAGCGGTCCGTGATCGAGCGGACCATGCCGGCCAGCTCCGGACGGTTCGCGATGAACCGGAGCGCGGCGGTGGACACCGCGTCCGGATCGGCGTGCCGCGCGAGAGCCGGGCCCACAGCGGTGCGGTGCAGGTCCCCCTCGCGATTGTGCAGATCGCGCACCAGCGTCTGGATGACCTTGCGGGTCAGGTCGGCGGACCCGGCAGGATCGCGGATCGGCGCCGGCTTCCCGACCTGATCGCTGCTCGGCCCCTGCTGCTCGGCCGGGTCGCTCATCCAGGATCCGGCGGAGTCGGGGTGCACCGCGGGCACCGTCGGAAGATCGGTTGCCTCCCGGTAGCCGAGCGCGGCCGCCACGTCGTTCAGCAGATCCGGCCCGCGCTGCATCACCGAGTACCGGCGGGATCGCATCTTGGGGGCGTCGAAGACCTGGTTGGGCAGGTCCATCGCCTCGCCGAACCGTCCCCGCTGGGTCGCGGCGAACTTCCGCTCCATGTGCTCCAGCAGGTAATCCGCCACCGGATGGTGACGGGGCATCGCGAACGCCGAATTGCCGATCAGCTTCTTGCTGGTCGTCAGCAGCGCCCAGGCTTCCGGCGTGCGGGCGACCGCCTGTGCCAGGTCCGGGTCGCGCACCGTGTTGTCCCCGTCGGTGTAAGTGCCGCCGAACGCGCGGAGGATCTCCAGGCGCGCGATGTCGCTGGCACCGGCCCACCCGCGGCCGGACAGCTGCGCGGATTGGCTGTTGAAGCGGGCGGCCAGCCGCATCGGGGAATCCGCGTGGAACATCTCGTGGATGTTGACCAGGCGCACGTTGTTGCGCTGCGCCCACTCGGACATCTGCCGCACCGCGGCATGAGGGTCCGGGGAACCGTCGGTGGGTGCGGGGTTTTCCCGGGCGGCTTGGAAATCCGCGCGCGGAATGTCGGTCCACAGCACCGAAGTGCCGCCGGTGTACTTCGACGCGGCATCCCCGAAGTTGTGCCACACCGGCGCCGTACCACCGGAGGGCAGGACCGGCCCGCCCAGCCACACCGTGTGCAGCAGCGCGGGCATCTCCAGCTCGGCGGGAAGCGGTTCGACCGCGCCCTCCGCCCAGTCCGAGCGGGTCTGCTCGGGCCGGTGCACCGACAACACCTTCTCCGGGGCGGGCGTCAGGTCCGCGCGGCTGAGCGAGCCGGGGGCGTCGTGGGTGAGGTCGGCCGCCTCCAGCAGCGACCCGAGCTCCGCGGTCGTCAGCCCGGAAATGTCCACATCGGATAGCCAGGCAGGCCGATCATGCGGGCGCAGCAGGCCGAAGTAGTCCTCACCCAGCAGCGGCGCGGGCTCGGCCCGGTCCGGCCGCACGGTTTGCTCGACGTCCCGCAGCATCCGGTCCGCCGCTTCGCCGACTTCCTGCGCACGGCGCGTGGGCTGCATCTCGGGTTCGCCGGTCAGCCGGACCCGGTGTCCTTCCTGCGAGCCGAGTTCCGCCGGATCCGCACGGTGAACCACACCATCACCCAGCCGGGAAACCCCCGCATCGCCATGGAGCTTGACACCACCGCGCTCGAACAGCTCCGGACGACCGACCGAGACCCGCTGCTCACCGACATGCGCAGACAACAAATCCCGCAACCCCCGCGACACAGCCGAATTCACCGCATCACCCAGATTGCAGCTCAACCACAACAACGGCCGCTGCTGCGACCACCCCCCACCAAGACGACCAGCACTCAACAACAAACCGGCCATCTGCTCATGATCAAGCGAATGCAACCGCCCAGACTTCGCACGCACCACGAACCGACCATCCGCGAAATGCGCCGCCGCCACACCAGGCCTCACGCCCTCCGGAACGCCATACAACTCCGACGCCCGCGAAACCGCACCATGCTCAAAAGCACCACGCATCGCCGCAGCCTCATCAGCACTATGCGGAAACCCGAAACCAACCTCCTCACCACCCGGACCATCCCGCAGCCCGACGATCTCCACCTGCTCAGCCGTCAAACTCCGCCCACGACCCAACGGAACAATCGACTCCGGCGGAGTCGCACCGGAGTCCGGGACCGGGGCACCTGGGTTCTCGATGCGGGTGAGCGCGCCGGCCTCACCGCCGCGCTGGTACAGCGCGGCTTCGTCGAGGCGGAGCACGTTGGCGGCGTGCCGCGGCAAGTCGACGGGCCGCGGCCTGCCGTTCTCCTCGCGGACGAAGGTGGCGGCTTCGATCAGCGGGCCGGAAGCCGGGTGCTCGGCCAGGTGCGTGATCGCCGCGTTCCAGATCAGCGCCGGGTCGGGATGGCTGCGCACCAGGTCGTCGACCGAGGTCAGCAGCAGCTCCCCCGGGCGGTCGCGCAGACCGTCCTCCAGCATCCGGACCACGCGTCCGGTCAGCCGCTCGGTCGCCGCGCGGTCCCAAGCGGGCGGTGCCGTGATGTCCGGAGTAGTCGCGCCGTCCCGGCCGGCCCCGGTGTCACGGATCGGTCGGCTCAGCGCGTCGCGGTCGCCGAGCGTCCGCGCGGCCTCGTCCACGGCGCGCTGCTCCGACTGCCGCAGCGCGTCCAGCAACGCGCGGTAAGGAGGGACCGTTGCGCCCATCTCGACGCGCTGGGGGCTAGCGGGCCGGTGGGTCGGGTCCGGCGTCAGCGAATCCGGCGCGGCCTGCTCACCGCGCACCGTCCCGTCGTCGGCGCCCAACTCGTCGAGCCAGCTGGAGAGGCTGCCGTCCCCGGCGATCCGCGGGATCGGCGGCAGCAACCCGGGTGCCTGGTAATCCGGATCGTGCGGCCGTCCCGAACCGTCCGAAGTGGACCGTTCGGTGTCGCCAGGAACCTGATCGTCCCGCGGGCTCCGCGGATCGGGCAGTTCGTCCGCGCCGCGGGCGGGCTGATCACCGGGGCCGAGGTCGGACAGCTCGAATCCGCTCTCTTCCGGGATGTCCGGCAGCGGTTCGGGACGGGGGCGCCCGCCGCCGAGCAAGCCCCGCCAGCCGGACAGCGGGGAGTCGCCGCGGTTGCCCCGGCGGGCCGGCCGCCCCGGCTCGTGCTGCCGGTGCTCGTCGTGGCGGGCCGGCCGGTCGTCGCGCTGCGGCGGCGATTCGCCCCGCAGGCGCGCCCGCCGCGCCTGCTCCCGCGCCTGCGCGTCGCGGGCCTGCTCCGCGACGGTGAGCCGATCCCAATCCCGCTTGGTCTTCCAGAATTCCGAGCGTGCCGCGGACTCCTGCCGCTCCGCTTCGGCCACGCCGTCCCGCCCGGCGGAGTCTTCGGCGGCCCGGCCCGGCTGCGCGGAGTCGCCGTCCCGCTGCCCGCCGTCCTGCCGCTGGGCCTCCTGTCGCTGGGCCTCCTCCCTGGCCGCAACGAGCTGCTGCGTGGCTTCCCGGTAGGTCTTGCCCTTCTCCTTGAGGTCCTTGGTGGCCTGCGCCAGCTCCGGCGACAAGGTGTGGCCGGTGTGTTCGGTGGCCACGTCGTTGTACATCCGGTTGACGTAGGCGTCCCGGAACGCGACGTCCCGAGCACCGGTGGACAAGCCGCGCCACCCGTCGACCACGGACCCGACCAGCGGCATCCCGCTCGGGTTCTCCCTGGCGACCACGCGGAACTCGACGTTGTTCAGCAGCGCCCGGGTCAGGGTCTCCTCGTTGTGGATGACCGAATCCGCGGTGGGCTGGCGCTCCGCTTCGTAGGAATGCAGTTCGCCGGTCTGGGTCAGCTTGGCGGGGTCCCGCGAGGACAGCGCCATCAGGTCGCGGGCGAAGTAGCCGGAGTGCTGCCCGAATGCGTGGCGGTCGCTCGCGTGGCGCTCACCGCCCATGCCCCACGGTTCGGTTTGGCGCACCTCGCTGGTGTGTCCGGTTTCCAGTTCGGAACTACGCTCGATCTTCGGCTTGATCTTGTTGAGCAGCTCCACCGCGTCGCTGGTGCTGCCGAACTTCGGCGCGTCCGGGAAACGGACGCGCACCTCCAGCGTCCGGCCCAGCCCGTGCAGCGGAACGTTGAATCCGCCCACCGGCAGTCCGGCCAGCACCTGCGCGAGAGTGATCGACGACGTCAAGGTTCGGCTGAGCTCTTCGCTGCCGCGTATTCCGGTGTCGCCCAGCGCGCCGCGGGCGGCGTCGACCACTTCCTGGACATCGCCGAAAAAGTGCTCGCCCCACTGGCTGTCCGGCACGGGCTGCGGGTGCCCCTGCTCCTGCCAGTCCGCCAGCGCTTCCGGCGTGTGTTCCGCCTCCGGGACACGGCCGCGGCGGGTGACCTGGCCGTACCGGCTCTCCGGCGCAGGCAGCGATTCCTCGAGCAGCTTGGTCACCGCGACCGGCCGGTCCACCGCGACCGCGTCGGTGAAGCTCTCCTCGTTGCGCCCCACTCGCAGCTTCAGCCGCAGGTCCCCGCCGTACTCGGCGACCGGGCCGATGGTTTCGGCGGAGTGCTCGAGCCCGGTCTCCTCGGTCTCGGTGCCGGTCCGCTTGCGGAAGCCCCATCGGCTCTGCAGAGCTCCCCCGGCACCTGCCGCGCCGTAGCTGGGGTGGTGCTCCGGCCCGGTACGGATCTCGCTGCCGCGGCCGCCGAGGCGGGCGCCGAGCATCGTGCTCAACATGGTCCGGCCGCGGTTCGCCTTCTTTTCCACGCTCGGCGTGGCGAGGTTGGTGACCTTCAGCTTGTTGGCGTGCACGAGCTTGCCGTCGCCGTGCGGGGCGAACTCCGCTTCCAGCGCGAAGTGGTAGGTGTTGCCGCGGAATCGGCGTTCGTAGCGCAGCTCGGTGCGCTCGCCGCCGTTCATGGTCTGCTTGGCGGCGTCGTTGACGTCGCTGAGCAGCGTGTTCAGCAGGTCCTGGTTCTGGTGCCAGTTGCCGGCGGAATCCTGCGGCAGCAGGGCTTGCGCGACGTCCGTGCCGTAGCGCTCGGCCAGGCTGGTCCGCACCTGGCCGAGCTGGTCGCGCAGGTCGACCGGGTCGATGATCCCGCCGAGGCCGAACGACGGCCGGACGGCGCGCTGCGGGTCCAGCGCGGGCGGCACCGGCAGCGGCGGTTCGGCCGGCCCGTCCTGTTCGGCGCGCGGAGGGGGTTCGGACGGGCCCGCTTCCGCGGGCTCGCCGGGCCGCACCGGCGCGTCCGGAGCGGCCGTGCCGTCCTGTTCCGGCAGACCGGGCCGCAACTCGTCGAGCTGGTCCTTGGTCAGCCACATGAGCTGAGTGCCGGGCAGTTCGGCGATGTTGCCGCGCCGCCTGACCCCGGAGCGGTCCGGGAACCAGTTGAACGGGTCCAGATTCCCCCGGTACCTGCCCTCGGCGACCATGCCCGCGTGCACCTTGACCCGCGCCAGGTACACCGGCTGCGGCGGGTTCTCGATCCGCGTGCGATGGCCGCTTTCCACACCGCGCGTGGTCTCCGCGCCCCGTGACGTGCTGTACGGCGAGGTGTTGACCACGCCGATCCCCTGGCCCTGCGCGAGGTGCCCGTCGTGCTGCGAACCGCCCAGGTAGCCCAGGAACACCGAACCCACGAAGCCGGCGCTGGTGACGTTCCAGCCCCGCGCATGGCCCACCTTGTTCCTGGCGGTGAGCTCGCGGGACATCAGCTCGTACTCGCTGCGGGTCACCGGCGCGGAATCGTCCAGCACCGGTTTGAGCGTGGTGGCCATCGAGACGTGCAGGTTGGCGCGCGCCCGCTGGTAGGACAGCTCCGCGGTCCGGGGCCTGCTGAACCGCTGCGGGTCGGCCTCGATCCGCCGCGGGTTGATCATCGCTTGCACCGGGCGGACGATCTCCGGGACCGGGAAGCGCACGATCGGATCGTCGTTGGTGACCCGCTTCAGCAGGTCCTGGGCCATCTTCCCGAGCACTTCGCCGCCCTGGAAGCCGACCAGCCGGGCGTAGTCCAGCTTGCGGGTGGCGCCCGCGGGCAGCTCGCTCAGCGGCGGCGGATCACCGAGCTGCTGGATGACCGGTTCCGGGGAGTCCGCGTCGGCGCGTTGCGACCCGCCGGTCCGGTCACCCACCTGCTCGGGTTGCCCTGCGTGCTCGGACTGGGGACTCTCCTCGGTGCCGCGGGCGGCTTGCTCGGAGTGCGGGACGTCGCCGGCATCGCCGAGCCGGCCGCGGGAGACGAGGCTTTCCGGGACCACGAACCGGGCATCGACGGTGCTGGTGATCGGCGCGGCCGGATTCGCCAGTTTGCGGTGCCGCCCGTGCTGCTCCGGCGGCAGGTCGAGCGGGAGGCCCGCGGTCAGCGCCTGGAACTTGGGCACGTCCCTGCCGGGGCGCTGCGGCAGAACGCGGCGCAACCCCTCGCTGGGGCGCACGTACGACAGCACCTCGGCCCTCAGGTGGAAATCGGCGCGGAACTCCCGCAGCGGCTGCGGATCGACCTTGCCGTTCGCCTGCAGGCTCCCGGCCGCCCGCTTGCCTTCGGCGACGGTCTGCTTGCTGGACTCGTAATCCTGCCGATGACTGCGGGTGAAATCGGTGCGGTAGCCGCCGAAGAGCACGTTCAGGCCGCCGCCCAGCGCGGAGTAGAACCGCGTCTGAAAGCCACCGATCGCGCTCCACGAAGTGGACCGGCTGGTTTTCGCCCCGATCTTCTCGGTCGTCTTCTGGATCGTGTGGACCCGGCCCTGAGCACCGGTCTTGCTGCTGCCGTTCGCGGGGGTGTCGGCGGTGTTCGCCGCGCCGTCGGTGTTCGCCTCGCCGTCGGTGTCCGCGGTGTCGCCGGTCCTGCTGCCGTTGTCCGCGGCCGGGTCGCCGTTCGCCTCGTCGTCCCGCGCACCTACCTGGAGCGGATCGCCGTCCCGGACGTTGTCGAAATCCATCGACAACCGGATCATCGACACGTAGTCGTGCGCGAACTCCTTCGCGTACACCGGCAAGTAGAGCCCCTCACCCAGCAGGAGCGGCGCGACTTGCTGGAACACCTGCTCATCGGCGAGCACACCGGCCAGGTCCTGCTCCCGCTTGAGCGCCTCGGAGATCCTCGCGGACAGCCCCTTCGCGAAGTCCGGGTCGTCGAACCGCCCCACGAACTTGTTGCTGTCCAGCCGCTTCCCGCGCAGCGGCACGTCGCGCAGCAGATCCGCGAGCCGGTCGTGCAGTTCCCGCCCGACCGGGAACTCCGCGAGGTCGCCGACGAAGGCGTGTCCGTTCTCGACGGACTCCGGCAGGAAGTGCGTGCGGTCGGCACCGGAGCGGAACTCGCCCGGCTGGTGCCGGGCCGCCAGCGGTGTGCCGTCGAACAGCCCCGCTTCCCGGCCGCTGGGCAGATCCCCCAGCATGTCGGCGACGAACAGACCGTCCAAGGTGAACGGACGGCCGCCCAGCTCGCGCACCTGGATCTCGAAGGCGAGCTGCTGGCCGACGGTGTCACCGGTCTTCTCCAGGGTGTTCGCGACCTCGGTCGAGCCGCTGACCTCCTGCGCGTGGTTCGCGCCGCGGCTGAAGCCGACGTTCGGCCCGGCCATGGCGCGGTGCCCGAGCACTTCGCCGCCGGGACCGGCCACGACGTTGACCCCGCCGCCGCGGCCCGCGCTGCGGGTCTCCGCGCGGCCGGAGTTGCTGATCCCGGCGTTGCGGTTGCGCAGGTCGGGCTGCTCGCCGGCCAACTTGATCCACTTGGCGACGGCACGCATTTCCACCCGGGTGCCGGGCTGGGTGCGGAACTTCGACAGTCCCCGCCCGCGGTAGATCTCGTCGTCGATCCGGGTCCACCCGTCCTGCGGGTGCGCACCGTCGAACACCGCCATCTTCGGCAGCAGGGCCGCGATGTTGCTGCCGTGCAGGAAGTTCGCCAGCACCGGGCGGCCGTGCGCGCCGACATCGGTCTCCTGCGAGTACTTCCGGTCCAGCCGCGCCTTGACCTGCTCGAAGAACGATCCGCGGGACGGCTTGATGTGGATCGTGGCGCCGGTCACGTTGCTGTCGCGGATCGCCCGCCGCCCGGCGTCGCCGAGCTGCCCGAGCCGGTGCACGCCCGCGGCACCGAGGTTCTCCAGCCGTCCGGCGTCGAGCGGCGACGCGTAGCTGTCGCCGCGCGCGTACTCGGCCGCAAGCAGGTTCCCGAGCCACCTCCCGCTGTCGAGCCCGACCGGCACTCGCAGCGCCACGTTGCCGACGTCGGTGATCGTGAACGGCCGGAACCGCTGCGTCGCGGGGTCCACATCGGGCAGCACCCCGCTGGGGATGACGCGCTCGCCGTGCTTGCCGCGCAACGTGAAGTCGAACCGCATCGGCACTTCCACGTCCTGCAGGTTCTTCAGGTCGAACCTGTTGCTGGCGCCGAACTTGCCGGTGTGCTTCGACGTGGCGCCTTCCGAGTACGTGAACGGCACGGTCGGGTTCACGTACAGGTACAGGCCGGGGATCGCGGTGTAGGCCAGCTGCGGGCTGAACGTCCCGTCCCGCGAGAGGTCGTTGCGGTCGGCCAGCGTGAAGTCGCTGATGTTGTTGACCGGGATCGTCCTCGCCCGCATATCGGCGTCCAGCACCGTCTTCATCGGGCGCACCCGGTCCCACAGCGGCGTGGCTTTGACGCCCAGCTCGTAGTACTCGCCGCCCTTGCGCACGATGAAGGTGTCGCCCTCGCCGACCAGCGACTGCGGCTCGTTGTCGATCTGCTTCTGCGCGAGGTGGACGTCCTCCCACTTGCCCGCTTTCCCGGGCAGCAGCTTGTTCAGCGAGGCCACCACGTCCGGGCCGGTGAACGGCAGGTCGCGGGTGTTCTCCCCGGACAGCTCGGGCCTGCGGGTCGCGCCGATCGGGGTGAGCGGGCCGAGCGATTGGCCGTCGCGGATGTACTCCGGCAGCGCTTCGCGGATCTCGTCCGCGGACATCGGGGTTTCCGGCTTGTCGCTGGTTTCCTGCCGGTCGCCGCTGTTGTCCTGCCGGTCGCCGTCGCGGCCCGCACCATCGTCGCCGTTGCGTTCCGGCGACCGTTCGGCGTCTTGCGGGCGGTTCTGGCCGGACTGCGCCGCATCGACGTCCGGGCGCCCGGTGCGGTGCGGCCCGCCGTCGGACGTCAGCGAGTCGGGGTCGGCTTGGTAGCGCTGCACGAGTTCCTGCGCGCGACCGTGCTCCTGCTGCGCCATCCGGTAGGCGATGGCCTGCCACAGCGAGGTCGGCACCGTATCCGGCCGCGCCCGCGCGTCGCTGAGCAGCGCGCCGGTGGCGTCCAGCGCGCTGCGCGCGGCGGCCGGGGAGAGCTTGCCGTAGCCCCGCTCCGCGGCACCGCGGACGTCCTCGTCCAGCGTGGTCTGCCGGGTGAACGAGGTCCCCGTGGCTGCGCCTTCGACCGGTCGCTGCGCGGACTGCGCCCCGCCCATCACTCCGGAAACGCCTTCGTACGGCCCGGAACCGGCCCGGTTCCGGCCACCCGCCGGCACTTCGAGCGCCGAGCCGTCCGCGCCATCGCGGGGCGGCCGGGCGGTAGGCGGCTGCCCGGCGCTGTCCAGCAGGTGCGCGAACGGTGGCGGCGGCGGGTCGTGCCGCGGCGGGTTGCCGCTGCGCCAGCCCCGCCCCTCCTGACTGTCCGGAGTGGACGGAGGAGCCTCGTCCAGGCTCTGCAGCGTGGCGGGATCGCCCAACTCCAGCTGCCACTGCGCGCGGTGGTATCCCTCGTCACCGAGATCGAGCCGCAGCATCGCGTCCAGCGGCTCGCCGGTGCCGTCCAGGAACGCGGTACGCAGCTGTTGCACCGCCGCCGGATCGCCGCCCGCCTTGCCCAGCTCGGTCAGCACCGCTTCTTCGCTGACCTGATCGCGGGAGAGCAGCTGTTCGAGCCGCTGCGCCGACACGGTGGCGTCCGGCTTGCCGTTCGCGGCGTCCTCGGCGCGCCATTGCGCGCGGCTGAGCGCGTCGTCACCGAAGTGCAGCTGCAGCATCGCGTCCAGCGGCTCGCCGGTGCCGTCCAGGAACGCGGTACGCAGCTGTTGCACCGCCGCCGGATCGCCGCCCGCCTTGCCCAGCTCGGTCAACACCGCGTCCGAATCCACCTGCTCGCGGGAGAGCAGGTGGTCCACCCGCCTGGCCAGCCGCTCGGCACCCGGTATCGCCATGTCCGGCCGCAATCCCTGGCTGTGCGCGACGTCCTGGATCCGCCACAGGTGCCGCGGCAGGAAGGATTTGGGATTGGTGCCCATCAACCCGTCGTCGGGGACGTGCATGTTCTGCGCTCGATGCGGCCGGCCGGTGGCGGTGTCCCGCGGCATGGGGGGATCAGCCCGGTTCAGCACCCGCCGCTCGTCCGCGCCGTCCGGGCGCGGCACCTTGCCGTCGACCGCGCCGTTCTCCAGCTGCCCGAGGAATCCGTCGTCCAGCCCCAGGGTCCGGCCGACCTTGCGGGCGATGCGGGTCCCGTCCTCGTCGATGCCCCACGAGGAGCGGTCGCCGGTCGAGTCCGGTTCGATGGTGATCCCGATGCTGTCCGAGATCGGCTGACCGTTGTCCAGCTCGAGTTTGACGAAGTAGCCCGCCGACGGATCGTTGCTGTTGTTCATCCGGTCCGGCCGGTAGAACTTCTCGACCCCGTCCACCGCACGGGCGCGCAGCTGCTCGACCTTGTGCTGCTCGTCCACGAGCCGCTGCCGCGCTTGCGCCGCCTCTTCCTGCTTGCGCTGCGCCTGCTGCTGCGCGGCGGCCGCCCTGTCGTGCGCGTCGATCACCTGGCGCGGGGCGTCGCCGGACCCGGCATCCGGTCGCGGACCGAGGAATTCGGCGTACTGGCGGTCCTGCTCGGCCACCTCCGTCAGCTCCGCGGCGTCGCGTTCGGCCGCGGCCACTTCGTCGCGGTACGGCGCCAAGTGCGCGTCGCCGTTCACGTGCAGGTTGACGGTGTATTCCGGCCACACCTGGCCGTCCGCGGTGCGCCTGCTGCCGACCCGGAACGGCGGGGCCTCGGCGTACTCGTCGGGTATGCCGAGGCGGTGCAGGAGCTCGTGCACGAAGACGTCTCCGGCCTCGTGCATGTTCCAGAGGCTCATGTGCGAGCGGGTGGCCGGGTCGCTGCTCAGCTCGATCGGTGCATGCCCCTGCGCCGGATCGTCGAAGAACTCCACCCGGAAGTGGAACTGATCACCGGAGCCCGGCATCCGATAGCCCCGGTTGACCAGCGCATCCATCCGCAGCCAGGTCTGCTGCTTCATGTCGTCGATCAACTGCTGCCGGTGCATTACTTCGGCGTGCGCCGCACGAGCCGTCTTCCACTGCTCGGCGGCCTCGTTCCGGCGGGTTTCGAGGCGGGCCTGCGCACGCTCGATCCGAGCGGTGTCGGCCGACTCCGCACGGAGCCGGTCGAGGACCTCTTCGGTCCGGGTCACCCGGTTGTCCGCGTGCTGCGCGCGGAGCAATTCCAGGTCGTCGGTCAGCTCCAACAGCTTCAGCTGCTGCTCGGTCTCCAACCCCGCCTTGAACGTGAACTCCTGCACGAAACGACCGGGCCGGACCTCGATCCGGCGCCAGTCGTAGCGGAGTTGTCCCGGAAGGTAGCTGCCGTTCATCGTGGCCAGCCGCCAAGTGGTCCGCACCGTGGCGTCCGGCAGAGCGCCCCGCAGGTGCTCCCACTCGTCCGGGCGCAGCGGATCCGGCTGCGGATCGAACCACGGCGCCGACCTGGCCATCGAACGCCGCCACGCCGGGTCTTCGGCCGGCCGGTTCGGGTCGTGCGCGCCGTCGTCCGTGCGCGCGTTGCCCTCCGCGTCCGGCGAGCCCGGACCGGGCTCGCGCGGCGAGTCGCCGACCGGCCCGGTAGCCCCCTCCGGCACGGGGCCGCGGGTGAACGCGGTACCGGTGGAGCTTCCCCAAGCGCTGACGACCGGCCGCTGCGCGGCCACACCGCCGTGCACCAGGGACCGGTTGCGCCCGATCACGTCGCCCGAGGGAATCCGCAGGCGGTTCGCGGTGGAGGCATCGCCGGCATGGCGTGAAAGCTCCGCGGGCGGCACGAAATGCTCGAAACCGCCCGCGAGGTACGCGAACAACGGCGGCGGGTCGTGCCGCGGCGGGTCCGCGGGCCGCTGCTGGGTGGTGCCGTCGTGTTCGGGCTGCGTGGTCTCGCCCGCGGCGCGGGAATCGGGCGGAACCAGATTCGGGCCCTGCTCGTCGTCCGCGGCATCGCGCCGAGCGGTGTCGGCCGCGGGGCCGCGGGAGGAAGTCGCCGGATTCGAAGCGTCCGATGTGGACGCAGGGCCGGAGCTGGTCTGCCGCGGCTGGTTCGCCGCGGGCGCGTCGGCCGAACCGCCGGTGCGCGGGCCCGGAACCGTGGTGTCCGGCCGGGACGACGCTGCCCGCGGGTCCTGCTGCGCGGTGCGGCCCTGGTCGACACCCGGATCGGGAGCACCGCCGCGGGCGGACTGCCCTGCGGGCAGCTGGCCCGGATTCTGCGGCGACTGGTGGAACTGACCCGGCACGGAGCCGGTCGGCGCCGGTTCACCGTTCTCCAGCGGTTCGCCGCCCGGAACCGGCTCGCCCCGGTCGTCGGTGCGGCCGTACTGGTCCGCGGGCCGCTCCCCGTCCGGGACCGCACCATCCGATGTGGACTCATCGGTTCGCGCCGGTGCCTCCGGCTCGCTGCGCTGAACATCGGAGCTCTCGGGACGTTCCGCCAGCGGCGGCGCACCGTCCAATATGGCCTCTTCGTCCCGCGCTGGAACATCAGGCTGTTCGGGGCGATCGCCGGACTCCGGTGTCGGCGCGTCCTCCCCAGCCGAGTGAAGGGTGCCCTGCTCACCCGTCGGGTTGTCGGCGTCCGGCTGCGCGTCGGCACGGCCGGGCGCAGCGGCATCGTCCGGGCGTGCTTGCTCGTTCGCGGTCGCGGTTCCCTCGGCGGTTTCGGTGCTCTGCGGTCGCTCGCCGGAGTGGTCCGGCTGCCGTCCGTTCGCGGTGTCGCCCTCCGGCCGGCCGGACTGCGCCTGCTGGGTCGTACCGGGCTGGGTCGTACCGGGCTGGGTCGCACCGGACTGGGTCGCACCGGGCTGGGTCGCACCGGGCTGCTGACCGGACGGTGCGGGCGAACCGGACTGCGTGGCAGGCCCGGACTGGGTGGCAGAACCCGGCTGGACCGACTGGCCGGATGGCCCCGGGCCCGTCGACGAGGTGCTCGGCGGAACGGCACTCGGCGCAGCGGGACCGGCAGCACTCGCTGGCGGCACGCCGCCAACAGCTGCGCCGCCCCTCCCGGGTGCGTGCGCGCCCGGGCCGGCAGCCGCACCCGAAGCGCCGCCCTGACCCGGCGCGGCGCCACCGTGCGCTGCACCGGGAGCAACGCCCCCGGCTTGCTGACTCGGCTCGTGCGCGCCCGAAGGCGGCGGAGCATCAGCGGACGAAATCGTCTCGCCCTGACCGGACGAGACGGTGCTGTCCTCGGTGTTCGCGCCACCGAGGAAATCGCTCACCGAGCGCGAAGGCGAGCCGCTCGGCTCGGTGCTGCCACCGGGATCGCCGTCGGCGGTGCCTGCCCCGTCCGAGGACGTCGTCACCGGCGCGTCCCCGGGCGAACTCACCGCGCCGTCGTCAGGCCCCTGCGAAACCGTCGAAGCACGATCCGCATCCCCGTTCAGCGTCTCGGCGTCCGAGGAGAAGTCCGAACCACCGTCCAGCGTCGAGCCGCTGAGGTCGCTCGATGTCGTGCTGAGCGCATCGCCGGAGGATGCCACCTCCGGGATCTTCAACTTCCCGTCCTGCGTCACCGCATTCGTCGCATCCAGCGCGGCCTGCGCACTCGCGTCCGCACGCGACGACGCCTCCCCCGAGGCCCCGCCCGTTCGGCCGCCCGCGCCACCTCGCGCGAAGGCACCGAACATGCCGTCCGCAGCACCACCGTGATGATCGTCGGTGGCCAGGTACACCAGCGGGTTGCTCGCGGGCACCGACAGCATCTGCAGCGAGGCATCCGCCATCCCGCCCAGCTTGCGCATCCCGGGGGGCCAGTCCGCCCCTTCCTGCTTCTTCGCGAAATTCGTGCCGTGCTGGGAGTTGAAGTCGTCGATCTTCTTGTTGAACTCGCGGACGCTCTTCGCGTTCGGCCGCTCCGGCACCTTCGCGAAATTCGTGCCGTGCTGAGAGTTGAAGCTGTCGATCTTCTTGTTGAACTCGCGCGGCCCCTGGCTCAGCTTCGCCTCGGCCCGCACCGCCACCGACCGCGCCGCACCAGCAGCCGCACCTGCGGCACCACCACCGATCGCACCGCCGATCGCGGAACCCTTGATGGACTCCTTGTTGATCTTGTCCCGGGTTCCCTTGTTCTTCTGATCGAGCTGAATACCACCGTCCATCCCGGCCATGAACGCCGTACCGAAAGCCGCACCGCCCGCGGCGTACTTCGCCGTCGTCCACGCGCGCTTGCCGATTTCCTTGGCCACGCCCTGCGTGCTCGCACCTCGCAGCGCGGTGGGGATCTTGCTGACCACCGATGCCGTGCGCGACGCGATCTGCTTGATCAGCTGCTGCAATCCGACTTGCATCACGCCGCGGGCAGTAGCGATGACGGCACCCGCCAGCGGCGCCAGGATCAGGGTCGACAGCAGATACGCGACCTCCGCCGCGACCATGATCGTCATGGCGATGAACATGATCCGCGTCTTCTCGATGTCCGCCGCGGCATCCTTGGCCTGGCTGCCCAGATCGCGCGCCGACTGCTCCTGCCCACGCAGGGCCTCCGGCGACGTGGTGCCCAGCTTGTCGACCACTTGCTTGGCGAACTCGCCGTCCAAGACGTCGTCGATCTCCCCCGACAACGAATCCAACCGGTCCGCCGTGTCCCGGCACGTATCGGCGTACTGGATCAGCGCCTGGCTGATGTTCCGAAGGCCGAACTCATTGCCCTCCGGCAGCTCCATGCCGATCGTGCCCTTGAGGAAGTCCTGCAAGCCGTCCGGCAAGTCGTTGGTTTCGTCATAACCACTCACAGAGACCTCCTTCCTCGTGGGCGCGACCGGTCATTTCCCCCGTTGGTCAGCGGGCCATGCTCCTGCGTTCAGTTTCCGTATTCGTTCTGCTCGATGGCGGCGCGGTTCGCGGCGTCCTGTTTGCGGACGACCTCGATCTGCTTGTCGATCTGGTCGGCCAAGCCGTTCGGGGCGCCGCTCATGGCCTCAGCGCCCTCTTGCAACTTCTTGTTCGGCTCTTCGAAGTTCTTGATGAACGCCTCACCGATATCGTCGTTGCCCCAGCAGCCCCAATGGTCTTCGAGCGTCGTCTTCATCTCGTTGAAGCTCGCCGTGAGGTCCTCGCCCACCGCGCGCAGCTTCTTGTTGATGTCTTCGAGCGCGTCGGGGTCGATGCGGAAGTTCTCGTCAGCCATCCCTGCGGTCCTTCTTCTCGCGCGGGACGCCCGGCAGTTCCTCGGCCATTCCGACGATCGGCTTCATCAGCTGGTCGAGCACCGTGCTCGGGTCGACCTTGCCGGAGGCGATCCCCGCCAGGTCGACGCCCGGCAGCATGCCGCCGGACATCTGCTCGGTCAGCTTGGTCATGCTCTGCGTCCGCCCGGCCTGGATCGTCTCGACGATCACGCTGGCCAGCTGCGCGGGCGCCATGCTGCGGTACTTGTTCCCGTTGAACTTCAGGCCGGTGAGCTCGCCGCTGCCGTCGAAGGTCGCTTCCAGCGAGTGATCCTTGGCCTGCACGGTCGTGGACTGCCCCTGCTGCTGCTTGGTGACGTCGGCGACGCGCTCGCGCTCCCGCTCCAGCATGGACATCGCGGAATCGATGTCCGTCGGCACGTCCGGTTTCGGGTCCGGTTTCGGGTCCGTCATCGAATCCTCCTGTTCTCCCGGAGCTTTTCCAGGAACTCGTCGGCTCGCGCGCGGTCCGGGCCGGCTTCGGTGGGCTCGTCCGGATTCTCCGGCGGTTCCTCCGGCTGCTCCGGCCTGCCGAGGCTGCCTGCCACGCCCTGTTGCTCGCCCCAAACCGTCCGCTCGGCGTTGATCGGGATCTGGTTGTCGTCGCGCTGCTGGCCCGGCTGAGGCGGCATCCCGCCCATCATCGGGCCCATCGGGTGGCCGCCTGCCTGCCCGGTTCCACCCGCGGGCGGTGGTGCCGTGCCGCCCGCGGGCGCGGTGCCGGTCATCGGCTGCCCGGAGCCGGCGGTGTTCAGGTTCACCGGCGCGCCGTGCGTCCCGGCGGCAGGCGGCGTGCCCGCGCCGGTCGACGGGTTCGGTGTGGTCATCTGGCCCAGGTCCAACGCGGACGGCGCGGGAGTGCGCGGGACCGAGCTGCTCGGCGGGGAACTTGCGGAAGACGTCGCCGGAGCGGAACCGGCCGGTGCGGAGGACTGCGCACTGCTGTGCCCGTGCCCGCCTGCCGCGGAGGGGTCGGGACCGGACACGGTTTGCGGTGCCGGACCGGGATTCGCGGGTGGCTGGGGCGGCGCGGGGGCGCTCGCGGCCGACGCACTCGCCGCGGTGGGAGCGGTGGCCGCCGCGGTCTGCGGGGGAGGTGCACTCGCGTGGGCCGGCATCGACCGGGCCGGGGCGTGCTGCGGTTCCGCCGAGAAGGTGCGCACCTCGGACGCGGACGAGTCCGAATCCTGTTTGCGCGACACGGTTTCCGGGCGGTCCGAGCCCGACTCGGAATTCTCGTCCGACTTCGAGTTCTCGTCCGACTTCGAGCTGCTGTCCGGCTTGGAGCTCTCGTCCGATCCGGAGCTCTCGCCCGACCGGGAACTCCGCTCGGAACCGGACGACCATCCACCCGAGTTGTTCGACTGCCGCCCGAGCACGCCGGACGCGGCCTGCCAGCCACCCACCGAAGAGTCCTCAGTGGACTTCTCGCTGGTGCGCTTGCCCGCCGAACCCCCGGAGGATCGCCCGCCGAGCACGGCGGGCGAGCTCTGCGCGGCGACCGCGAGCCACGGCGCGCCCGTCGGCGATGCCCCGGATTCCGATGCACCACCGGCGTTCGGCGGTCGCCCGGTGTCCTGCCATCCGCCGGAACCGCCCGAAGAATCGCTGACCGTCATCGCGCCGGAACCCGAGCCGGACGAGAAGTACATGGCCTGCTGCGCGCCGCCGGAACCGGAAGCGCTCCAGCCACCGGACCCGGACGACGCCGAGCGCAGCGCGAGCGGATCGGCCGCTCCAGGCGTGCTACCGCCCTTGCCGGGCATCGCCGTCATGGACTTGGCCACGTCGCTGTAGACCGCTGAGATGTCGTAGACGATCTGCCGGGCCTGCTGGGTGCGCTCCTCGTCGCCCGGCGGCGGTGCCTGCGGACCGTTCCCCGCTGCGTCCGGTGCGGGAGCGCCGAGCGCTTGGCCCGGCCCGGGCCCGCCCTGTTGCTGCCCGGGAAATCCGGATGGCTGCCCCGGCGACGGCCGGCCCGGACCTCCGGGCACCCGCCCGGGAGCACCCAGCGCCTGCCCCGGAACTCCCGGCGCCTGCCCGGGAATTCCGGGAGGCTGCCCCGGAACTCCCGGCTGCGCGGCGGCTTGCGCGCTGCGCTGCTGTTCGAGGTCCCGCATCCGGCGCTGCCCCTCGGCCAGCGCGTCACCGGCGCGGCGCAGCATCCGCGCATAACCCGGTGCCAACGTGGCTTCCAAGACCTTCTCGTTGTCCGCGGCGAGCCGATCGCCCGCCGCCACGGCGCGGTCGATGGCCTGCCCGGACGAGTGCGTGCCGATGTCCCGCCACTGCGCGCGGAACCGGTCGGTCACCTCGCGCAGCCGGTCCGCGGCCCGGTCGAACGCACCGGCCTGCCGGTAGAAGACCTCCGGCGAGCTGCCGTGCACCAGCTGCGCCAATTGCTCGAAGTTCAACTGCTCCAGGTACGGGTCGGTGGCGGGAGTCGGCTGCGCGCCTGCCATCGGTTCAGCTCCGTCCGATCACCGGCGGGGGGTTGTCCTCGTTCTGATCGTCCCAGGTGCCGTCGTCGGCCTTCATCCAGATCTGCGGCTCGCGTTCCTGGCCCTGCTGCCCGGCACCGGCGCCGCCCATACCGCCCATCGGCGACATCGGCATCCCGCCGCCGCCCATGCCACCGCCTTGCCCGGCACCGCCACCGGTGCCGCCACCGGCCGGTGGCCCGGCGGGCTGCCCGCCGGGCGGGGCGAGGCCCTGCTTGCCTGCCATGTCGGTGTCGAACTGCGCGACAGGCCCGCCCGAGCCGCCTGCACCGCCACCCGAACCACCGCCAGCGCCGCCACCGGAGCCGCCGCCCATCGAGGAGAGCGCGTCGTCGGCGGACTTGCGGGCCGAATCCAACGCCGAGCTGTCCCCGCCGCTGGCGCCGCCCGGATCACCGCCCGCGAGGAAATCGTCCATTGCGGACGGTCCGCCGCCGAGCCCGCTGATCGCTTCGTCGGCGGACTTGCGCGCCTCGTCCAGCGCCTGCTGCGCGGCCGGGTTCGCGGCGTCCTGCTTGGCATCGTTGAAGGTTTTGTCCAGCGCTTGCTGGGTTTCCTCCGGCGTCGGCGGGGTGCCGTCCTGGCCCAGCTGGTTGATCGCGTCGTTCGCGGACTGGTGCGCGTTCTGGAGGGCTTGTTGCGCAGCCGGGTCGGTGGTCTTCGCCGCCACGTCGCCGATCGCGTCGTTGGCGGAGCGCTGGGCCTCCGCACCGGTCGCACCACCGGGATCGCCGCCCTGGTCGGACAAGCCCTTGATCGCTTCGTTCGCGGACTGGCGCGCGTCCTGCAACGCCTGCTGCGCCTGCGGATCGCTCGCCTGCGCGGCCGCCTCGCCGAGCGAGTTGTCGACGGCGTGCTGCGCTTCCTGCGCGGTCGCGGGCGTGCCGTCCTCGCCCAGGCCCTTGATCGCCTCGTTCGCCGACTGGCGCGCGTCCTGCAACGCCTGCTGCGCCTGCGGATCGTCCGTTTTGGACATCGCTTCGTCGATCGCGCCCGTGGCGGCGTGCTGTGCTTCCTGTCCGGTGGGCTGGTCGCCGCCGGGGCCGCCGGACTCGGTGGTCGGGTTCTTCAGGTCGTTGATCGCTTCGTTGGCGCTGTTGCGTGCGTCGTCCAGCGCCTGGTCGTCCTGGTTGTTCTGGCCGTCCTGCTTGTTCTGGCCGTTCTGGTCGCCCTGGCCGCCGCTGCCGCCGTCCTTGCCGCCGCTGTCGCCGCCCGAACCACCGCCTTGCCCGCCGGAGTCGCCGCCCGGTCCGCCGGACTCGGTGTTCGGGTTCTGCATCTCGTCGATCGCGTCGTTCGCGGACTGGCGGGCCTGGTCCAGCTTTTCGTTGTTCTGGCCGCCACCGGTCTGGCCGCCGCTGCTGCCCTGGCTCTGACCCTTGCCCTTGCCGCCGCTCTGGTTGCCGCCGGTGCTGTTCGGGCCACCGCCGGTGCCCATCCCGGTCGGAACGGCACCGCCACCGGACTGGTCGCCGCCGGACCCGCCGGACTGATCACTACCGCCGCCGGAGCCGCCTTCCGAACCACCTGGGCCCTGGTTCGCCATGTCGTTGATCGCTTCGTCCGCCTCGGCCTTGGCCTGCTGCCTTGCCTGGTCGTCGGACTGCTGGTTCCCGCCGGACTGGTCATTGCCGCCGGTCTGGTCGTTCCCACCAGACTGGCTGTTCCCGCCGGACTGGTCATTCCCACCAGACTGGCTGTTCCCACCAGACTGGCTGTTCCCGCCGGACTGGTCATTCCCACCGGTCTGGTTGTTGCCACCTGTCTGGTTGTTCCCACCAGACTGATCATTGCCACCGGTCTGGTTGTTGCCACCGGACTGGCTGTTCCCACCAGACTGATCATTCCCACCGGTCTGGTTGTTACCACCAGACTGATCATTGCCACCGGACTGGTTGTTCCCGCCGGACTGGTCATTGCCGCCGGACTGGTCATTCCCACCAGACTGATCATTGCCACCGGACTGGTCGTTCCCACCGGACTGGTCGTTCCCACCGGACTGATCGTTCCCACCGGTATTGCCGCCCGAACCAGTCCCGGCCCCATCCGTGGACAACGCGATATGCAGCGGCTGCAGCTCTTGGCCGCGGTTGCTGTACTTGTCGACGAGCTCGCTCAGCAGCTTCTTGAGGTCTTCGAGCAGGCCCTTCTCACTCGCGTCGACCGCCTCGTTGATCTTGCTGGCGCCCTCTTCGGCCGCGTTCGTGCCGGAATAGCTGTTGGAGATCTCGTCGGTGGTGGTGGCCAGCTCCTCGTGCGCATCGTTGAGCGCCTGCCACCAGTTCGCGGCGAAAAGCTGAATGTCGTGGCCGATGTTGCCGACCGTGGTGCCGTATGCCTGGCTCTTGAGCGTGTTGTAGAGGTCTTCGCTCTGCTTGAACAGGTCGGTCGCGTACTTGTTGAACGCGTCCCCGGCCTCGCCCTGCATGTGGTCGCCGACCCGCTTGATCAGCCCGTTGAACTGCTCGTTGATCTCACCGAGCCGCTCGGTGGCCTTGTTGAAGGCGTCTTCCAGCTTGTACCAGTCCTCGGCCGCGCGGTTGCCGGAAAGATCGGCGTGCTCGCCGTCGGCCGCACCGTTGTGCGTGATGTCCGCCGTGGCGGCGTCGATTTCCTCCCAGCTGCCGTACTGATCGACAGCCATCGACGGCGCGGAGGCGTTGTACACGCCCACCGTGGAATTCTGCTGATCTTCCGCCATAGCGAATGTTCCTCACCAGCGCGGCCGCGACACCGGCGGCAGCTTCGTGATCGATCGGGACCGGAGTCAGGCCTGCAAGGTGTCGTTGTAACCGTCACCGTCGCCCGCGTTGTCCTCGGGCTTGATGTTCGGGTCTTCGCTGAAGTTGTGCTGCTCGCTCTCGGTGCCCTTGTCCAGGCTCGCTACCGAGCTGTCGATGTTGCGCTGCATGTCATCGACCTTGGTCTTCATCTTCGCAGCGTTCTCGCCGTCCATGTTCTCGAAATCACGAGCAATCGTGGACAGCTGCGTCTCCATTTCCTCGAGCACGTTCTTCATGCGCTCGGCGTGCGCCACCAGGCCGTTGCGGCGGTCGTCGACGACCCGCTCCAGCCACTGCGCGGTCTCGAACTTGCCTGCGTTCGGCCAGTGCTCCTTCAGCGACTGGAAGGCGCTCATGTCGCTCATGAGCTTGCCGATCTCCTTGGCGGCCTTGTCGATTTCCTCGGAATCGAATGCGGTGCCGTCGGCCACGGTAATTCTCTCCGATCACTGCGCGTTCCGGAATTGCGGTGGGACGCACCGGCGTCCCGGGGTAATCGGACGAGGAAAGCCGAGCCACCATCGGCCCGGCTCTCGTCGCCGCGGCGGACGAGTCAGGCGAACTGGCCCATCTGCTTGCCGCCCTGCTTGTCGGTGTCCTGCATGTTGCCGGTACCGCTGTTCACGTTCTGCTGCTGCTGCGTGAGGTACTCGCCGAAGCCGTTCAGGGACTGCTTCAGCTTCTCCGCCGAGGCGTTGTAGCCCTGCGCGGACTCACCGGTCCAGCCGTTCTGCTGGAGCTGCTGGGCCTGGCTGATGAGCTTGTTGGCCTCGTCGCGGATGTGGTCGACGGTCTTCTTCATGTCCTGCTGCGCCTGCTGCAGGGCCTCGTAGTCGTAAACCTTGGGAGCCACGGGAAAACACCCTTCCTGGAGAGAGAACGGCCTGAGCGGAGATCAGGCGGGAACGGTCAGCTGGGGATGAAGCTGGCCATGTCCGCGGACTGGACCGGCTTGCTGGCGGAGCGGTCCTGCTCGTCCTGGTCGCCGGAGACCTTGCGCATCTGCTGCGCCATCGACTCCAGGTCGGCCAGCACGCTGTTCTTCAGCTTCTGCACGGACTGCTCGTACTGCTCCAGCAGCGCGTCGGTCATCTCGTTCTTGCTGGCCTGCTGCACGCTGTCGATGCGGGTCTTGAGCTGGTCCAGCTCGGTCTGGATGTCCTGCCGGGTCGTGTCGTGCTGGGAAGCCTGCCGCTGGATCTCGGGCAGATCGATGTTCACGTTGCCGTTGTTGGCCACCACAACCTCCTGGTGAAGCGGGGTATCCGGTTTTCGGAAGCCGACGGCCGCAGGACACAGGTCGACTTCCTACCGTCGGCCAGCTTATTCGGGTGATCTCGGGTGAAAGCCGTGCTGCTCGTCCGATCGTCGTCCTTTAGGGACTTCCCTCGGGACCGCTTCGGACGAGTTCCGGCACGGGTCAGGGCTGCTCATTCGGCTGCGGCGTCTGGACCTGGACCGCACCGGAGCTGGTCAGCATCGGACCCGCAGGCAACAAGTCCAGCAATTCATCCGGAATTTGCACGGCTGAAGTCGGCGAGTAACCGAGTCCTTCCACCACCTTGTCGTCGGCGAGCGGGTATTTCGTCCCGGTATCGGTGACCAGGAACGCAGCGCCCGGCTGCGCTCCGGGTGCGGGCAGGCTCTTGGCCAGCACACCGCGTCCCGCGGGCAGCGAGATCTTGTCCGCCATCGACCCGGAAACGTGCTCGGCCAGCGCCACCGAACCCGCGTCGACCTCCGATGTGGACTGCATCTCCACGGTCACCTTCAGATCCCCGGTGCCGGACGGGGAGTAACGGGCGCAGGGCTGCGCGTCCGGGGGTGGCACCACGGCTTGCGGCGGCACCGGCGGGAAACCGCCGACCAGGTCCGGCCCGCCCGAATCGGGCACGCTCGTCAGCGCCGTGGGACCGGCCTGGAGCACGCTCACCTGCCCGCCCGGGTAGGCGGACTGCACCGCCGGGGAGGCCAGGGCCAGCGCGGCGCTGGTCCGGTTCAGCGCCGTCTTGCCGTCCTTGCGGACCAGGTAGAACTGGTCGGATTCGGTCGCCGGGTTGCGCACCTCGTAGACCTGCCCGACCTTGCTCGGCTTGCCGTCGATCACCGGTCCCGGCGAGCCCGCGCCCTCGATCGCGGGCAGCGCGAGGTCGCGTCCGGCGGGAATCGGGTCCAGCCAGGCCGTCGAGACCTGCAACGGGGTCACGTTGCCGTAGGGCAGCGCCTCCAGCGTCCGCTGATCCGGGATCTTGTAGCGCTTGCCGTTCCACACCAGGTGCACGGCGTCGTCCGGGGTGCTCACCAGCAGCCCCTGACCGTCCGATGTGGACTTTCCGGGCCGGCTGCCGAACTTCAGCGTCACCAGCGGATCGGTGGGCTTCGGGCGCGCCGCGCCCGGCTGCACGCACACCGTCCACGGCCCCGTTTCCAGGGTCTGCGCGGTCGGGATCGAGTCCGGCGCGCCGGGAATGCCGATCGGCTGGCCGACCGGGGTGCCCCCCAGCGACTGCTGCGAAACCGACTGCACCGTGCCGCCGGAGTCGCCCGCGGCCAGCCGGGCCGATGAGTAGTTCAGCACCGGGCGCAGCTGGCCGCCGAGGTAGACGAACTGCGCGCCGCTGTCCTTGTTCACCACGATCGAGCCGTCCTGCTGCCAGGCCGTGCTCTTGCCGGGCTTGAACAGCCCGAGGATGCCGAAGATCGCCATCAGCAGGACGCTCACCAGCACCCCGAACACGATGCCGTTGCGGATCCGCTTGTTCGGCATCTCCAGCGCGTCCGGTTCGCCGTGCGTCACGGCGGAAACCAGCCGCCCGACGACGAAGAAGTATGCCTGGACCTGATCCCTGCGCGACTGCATCAGCCCGCGAGCCCCCGCATCATCGAGAAGACGTTGAGCACCTGGAGCAGCAGTGGCAGCGCCGCCACCGCGGTCAGCGTCTCGAAGATGTCCGCGGCCCTGCCCCAGTACGGGCGCAGCCGCCGCCCGGGCAGGAACTCACCGAACACCAGCATCAGCGTGCCGATCAGCAGCACCGGCAGCCAGAACGCGATCAGCCGCAGCAGCGGCTCCTGGCCGAACGCCAGCAGCAGCACCACCAGCACCAGGCTGAGCCCGCCCGGCACGATGAGCGACCAGCGCTGCACCGCCCCTTCCGGATGCCGCGCGCGCAGGAACAGCAGCACCGCGGTGACCGCGAAGAACACCAGCGTCCACACGTCGCTACCGGTCAGCGGCGCGAGCACCAGCAGCGTCTGCGCCGCGCCGAGTCCGGTGTAGAGCGCCTTCGAGTAGCCGAAGGTCAGCGCCCCGCGGTCCACCACCAGCTGGTACGGCACCGGCTCGATGTCCTCGCTGAGCTCGCTGCTGTTGCCGGGCAGCATCGGTAGCGACAATCCGGAGAGCCGGAACGACAGCGACGGGATGAACAGCGCCGCGACCAGCGTCAGCAGCAGCCCGATCGCGCCCGCCGCGTGCGGCTGCACCGGAGCGGTCGAGCCGATCAGCGCGGTGCCGCCGACCGCGGTGACGAAAGTGATCGCACCGGTGAACAGCAGCGCCGAATCGGCCACCGCGAGCACGCCGACGACCAGCGCGACCAGCGCGCCGGCGCATCCGCAGGCCAGCATCACGACCGGCGCGGCCACCGGATCCAGCGCCAGCAGCAAGGAAATTCCGGTGAGCGCGGCATATCCGGCGCCGACTCCGGCCAGCAACGTGGCGACCACCGGATTCGCCGCTCCCCGCGCCACCAGCGCGCTCGCGCCGAGCAGCAGCACCGTGATGCCACCGGCGATGGAGAACTGCGGGAACACCGGCGCCGCACCGATCAGCAGCGGAAAGCCCAGCAGCAGCAACAACAATGCGCCGGCGCGCAGCATCCAGCGGGTGCGCTCCGGGTTCCAGGTGCCCGCGCCCCGCGACACCTGCTCACCGACGCCGTCGACCAGGTCGTCGTAGTCGATCGGGGCGAGCTCGCCTGCGCGGGGTCGCAAGTGGACGGTTTCGCCGTCCAGCAGCCCGAGCTCGGCGATCGTGCGGTCCTCGTCCAGGGCTTGCTCGCCGACGCGCTGGACGATCCAGCCCTCGTGGTCGGCGCCCTGCTCGATCCACTCCGCACCGAATTGCGGCAGGACCGCGGGTAGTAGGTCGGCCAGCGGCACTTCGGTGGGCAGCGCCACGTCCGTCGCCTGCTTGCCGAGGACGAACCGTAGCCTCCCGGACTCGGTTGTGCGATGCTGAGTCTGCTCTTCCGAAAACGCCATCTGGTGCCGGAGGTCCTTCCTGCCAGGGTTGGAGACCGTGACCCGGCCAGGAACGTACGCGGCCCGCGCGCGCACGCGAGGTGCTCCGGCACCCGGGACCGCGAGTCTGGGGTTTTCTTTCACCAAAGGGAGAGTGTGTGAGCACGGTGTTGTTCGCTCGGCGGTCCCGGCGCCCGAAGCCGACCGCACCGAGCGAAGAGATAGAGATCCAGGAGCCGCCCGCAGTACCCGAGTCCACCGACGGTGGGCTCAGCGGCGTGCTGATGTACGCGCCGATGGGCCTGAGTTCGCTGGCGATGGTCATGATGTTCGTGCGCCCGGGTTCCGGCACGATGGCCTACATCGGCGGCGGCGTGATGGCGCTCTCGGCGGTCGGCATGATCGTCTCGCAGATGCTGCGGAGTTCGGTCACCCACAAGCAGAAGCTCCAAGGGCACCGGCGGGACTACATCCGCTACCTGTCGCAGACCCGCCGCCGGGTGCGCGAAGCGCTCGCCACCCAGCAGCAGGCGGCGCGCTGGATCCACCCGTCGCCCCGGTCGCTGTGGTCGCTGGCGCTGGGATACCGGCTGTGGGAGCGGCGCCCGGCGCACGACGACTTCGGCGAAGTCCGGCTGGGACTGGGCAAGCAGCGGTCGTCGGTGAAGCTGACGCCGCCGGACAGCAAACCCGTCGAGGACCTGGAGCCGCTGGCGGCGCACGCGCTGCGGCGGTTCCTGCGCGCCTACACGACGCTGTCGCACTCCCCGATCGCGGTTTACCTGCGCGGGTTCGGGCAGATCCGGTTCCGCGGTGACGCGCAGCACGTGCGCGGGCTGGTGCGGGCGATGCTGGCGCAGCTGGCGACCGCGCACGCGCCCGGCGACGTGCAGGTCGCGCTGTGCGCCAGCGGGGACCGCCAGGATGCCTGGGACTGGCTGAAGTGGTTGCCGCACAACCAATCCCCGGACAGCCGGGACGCGGCCGGTTCGCGGCGGCTGATCGCCGAATCCATCGGGGCGATGGAGGAACTGCTCGGCGGCGGGGCGTTCACCTCGCGGCCGCGGTTCGAACCGGACACTCCGATCACCGCGAACGAACCGTTCGTGGTGATCGTCCTCGACGGGGTGCAGCTGCCCCCGGACCACCGGGCCGGGGACGAGGGCTACCGCAACGCGGTGGTGCTCGACGTCGGGGAATCCCTGCCGTGGCAGGCGAAACCGGGCGCGCTGTTCCTGGACGTGGAGGAAGAGCTGGTCAGCACCGTGTCGTTCGACCGGCTCGGCAAGCCGCACAACACCGAGTTGTGCGTACCGGACCGGCTCAGCACCATCGGCTCCTCCGCGCTGGCGCGCACCATGGCGCGCTACCGCGTCGGAGAAGCGTCCAACGAGTCGGACGAGCCGCTCACCGGCGACTACGACATGGCCGGACTGCTCGGGATCGGCGACGTGCGCACCTTCGACCCGGTCAAGTACCGCCGCGAGCGGTCCACCGCCAAGCGCAGGCTGCGGGTGCCGATCGGCATCGGCGGCGGCGGTGCTCCGCTGGAACTGGACATCAAGGAATCCGCTGAGGACGGAATGGGCCCGCACGGGCTGTGCATCGGCGCGACCGGCTCCGGCAAGAGCGAACTGCTGCGGACCCTGGTGGCGGCGCTGGCGGCCACGCATTCCTCGGAGGAGCTCAACTTCGTGCTCGTCGACTTCAAGGGCGGTGCGGCGTTCCTCGGGTTCGACCAGCTGCCGCACACCTCGGCGGTGATCACGAACCTGGCCGACGAGCTGGAGCTGGTCGACCGGATGCAGGACGCGCTCACCGGTGAGCTCAACCGCCGCCAGGAGCACCTGCGCGCCTCCGGCAACTACGCCTCGCGGCGCGACTACGAGGCGGCCCGCGCGCAGGGTGCGCAGCTGGAACCGATGCCCGCGCTGTTCATCGTGGTCGACGAGTTCAGCGAGATGCTCTCCAGCAAACCCGAGTTCGTCGACGTGTTCGCGATGATCGGCCGGCTCGGCCGGAGCCTCGGGGTGCACCTGCTGCTGGCCTCGCAGCGGCTCGACGAGGGCCGCATCCACAAGATCGAAACGCACCTGTCCTACAAGATCGGGCTGCGCACCTTCTCCGCGATGGAGAGCCGCAGCGTGCTCGGGGTGCCGGACGCCTACGAGTTGCCGACCAGCCCCGGCAACGGCTACCTGCGTCCGGACACCACGAATCTGGTGCGGTTCAAGGGCGCCTACGTCTCCGGCCCGTACCGGTCGAGCAAGCGCCAGCGCACCACCCGGGCGAAGGCCGAACAGCAGGTCGTGTCGTTCGGCACCGGCTACGTCGAACCGACCGCGGCACCGCAGCAGGAGCCGGAACCGGAGCCGGCACCCGACGAGCCCGCGCAGTCCATGCTCGAAGTGCTGATCGAGCGGCTGCGCGACATCGGTCCCCGTGCGCACCAGGTCTGGCTGCCGCCGCTGAAGACCTCGCCGACCCTGGACCAGCTGCTGCCGCCGCTGGTCGACCACGGTGAGCTCGGGCCGCGTCCGGTCGGCGACCTGGAGACGGCGGGCCTGCAGATCCCGGCGGGTCTGGTGGACCTGCCTGCGCAGCAGCGCCGCGAACTGCTCGAAGCGGACCTGTCCGGCAGCAAGGGCAACGTGGCCGTGGTCGGCGGGCCGCAGACCGGCAAGAGCACGATGCTGCGCACCATGCTCAGCTCGCTGGCGCTCACGCACAGCGCCGCTGAAGTGCAGTTCTACTGCCTGGACTTCGGCGGCACGCTCAGCTCGCTGGCGAAGATGCCGCACGTGGGCAGCATGGCCAACCGGCTGGACAAGGACCGCGTCACCCGCACCGTCCTGGAGATGACGAACCTGCTGGCCCGGCGGGAAGCGCTGTTCGCCGAGCACAACATCGACTCGATGACCAGCTACCGGCGCGCTCGCCGGGAAGGCCGGTTCCACCAGGACGACCCGTACGGCGACGTGTTCCTGGTGGTCGACGGCTGGTACACGATCCGGCAGGACTTCGAGGAGCTCGAGGACCGGTTCACCGAGCTCGCCGCGCGCGGCCTGAGCTTCGGCATCCACCTGCTGGTCGCCACCAACCGCTGGTCGGAGATGCGGCCGTGGCTGCGGGACGTGCTGGGCACCCGGTATGAGCTGCGGCTCGGCGACCCGGTCGACTCGGAGGTCAACAGCAGGCTGGCCGCGACCGTGCCGAACATTCCCGGCCGCGGGCTGACCACCGACAAGCTGCACTTCCTGGCGGCGCTGCCGCGCATCGACGGGACGTCGGACACCGAAGACCTCGCCGATGCCACCACCGAGCTGTCCGAGGCGCTGGCCCAGCCGGGCGCGCCGCGGGCTCCGCAGGTGCGGATGCTGCCGACGATGCTCTCGGCGAGCGACCTGCCCGACCCGGTGCGGCCGACGCCGCAGGCGGTCGTCCGGGTGCCGCTGGGCATCGAGGACGTCGGCCTGTCCACCCAGTGGTACGACTTCGACGCCAGCCCGCACCTGCTGGTCTACGGCGATGCGGAGACCGGCAAGACCAGCGTCCTGCGGCACATCGCCCGCTCGATCACCGCCGCCTACGGCCCGGACGAGGCGCGGGTGATGTTCGGCGACTTCCAGCGCGAGCTGCACGACTCGATCCCGCCGGAGAACCAGATCGAGTACGCGGTCGGTGCGGATGCGCTGGGCAAGTCCATCGCGGGCGCCGCGGTCGGGCTGGAGAAGCGCATCCCCGGGCCGGAGATCAGCCCGAGCCGGTTGCCGAAGCGGGACTGGTGGCAGGGCGGCCGGCTGTTCGTCATCATCGATGACTTCCAGCTGGCCGAGAGCGGTTTCGGCGGCGGGGTGCTGGAACCGCTGATGCCGCTGATCCCGCACGGCGCGGACATCGGGGTGCACGTGATCATCGCGCGCAGCACGTCCGGTGCCGCGCGGTCGATGTCGAACCCGGTGATCCGGCGGATGTGGGAGCTCGGGACACCGGGGTTGCTGCTGTCCTGCCCGAAGGACGAGGGCATGTTCCTGGGCAACCTGCGTCCGCGCACCTTGTTGCCGGGCCGCGCCCAGTACGTCAACCGCCGCCGCTCGGTCCGCCTGGTCCAAACCCCGCTGACCGAGGGCACCAACCCGAAGTCGAAGGACTAGGGAGTGCTTTGAAGTGAGCGGGCCGCCCACCCGTTGCGGGTGAGCGGCCCGCTCGCTCGGTTCCGAATGCAGCGGGCAGGCGGTCAGCCGCTGGGGGTGGAGACCGGCTGCTGCTCGGCGTCCGGTTCGGTTTCGGAACGGTCCGGACGCACCCGCACCACCCGCGCCGGGCTCCAGCCGCGCCGGTTGCCCGCCGCGCCGAGCCGGAAGACGAGCACCAGCGCCAGGATCACCACCACGGCAGCACCGCCACCGAGCAGCGCCAGTCGCGGCCCCAGATCGTCTTCCAGCCGCGCCGAAGCCGGTTTCGGCGACGGCGGCACCACGGTCCGCCCGACGCCGCCTTCGCCGTTCACCACCGAGGAGACCGCGGCGGTCGGGTTCACCGTCCCCCAGCCCAGCGCCGGGTCCGGCAGCGCCGTCGCCGGATGGCTGGCCGTCATCTCCAGCCGCTGCTTGACCTGCGCGGCGTTCAGCTCGGGGTGGTACGCGCGCACCAGCGCGGCGGTGCCCGCCACGAACGGCGCCGCGTAGCTGGTGCCGCTGCCCTGCCAGTGCCCCGGCCCGTGCGGCCCGGTGCTGACCACGTCCACGCCCGGCGCCACCAGCGACAGGTACGGCCCGGTCTGGGAGAACGCCGCATGGTTGCCTGCGGAATCGATCGCCCCCACCGCGATCACCCCTGGGTAGGACGCGGGATAAGTGACCGGGTCGCCCTTCTGCGCACCGTTCGCGGCGGAGGCGATCAGCGAGACGTCCCGCTCGGCGGCGTAGCGCACCGCATCGGCCAGTTGCGGATCCGGCGCGTTGGAGCTCGCCGAGACGTTGATCACCTGGGCGCCGGAATCCACTGCCGCCCGGATGCCGCGGGCCAGCGCGGCAGGGGTGAAGGTGTTGCCGGTCTGCTCCTCGGTACCCGTGGCCACCCGGATCGGCACGATCTGCACGCCGGGTGCGACGCCGGTGAACCCGGTGCCTTCGGCGGGCGATGCGCCGATGATCCCGGCCACGAACGTGCCGTGCCCGAAGCAGTCGTCGGCGGCCGGCCCGTTCGCCGGGCCGCCCATCACGTCCGCGCCGGGCAGCACCTTGCCCGCGAGCTGCGGCGTCTGCGCATCCACACCGGTGTCCACCACGGCGACCTTGATGCCCTTGCCCTCGGTGATGTCCCAGATGCGCTCGGGTGCCAGCAGCTGCTGGCCCCACGGAGTGCTCTCGTAGGTCACCGTCGGCGCCTGGATGCAGTTCTGCCCCGAGTTCGGCAGCGGCGGCGGATCGCCTTGCGCCGCAGCGGGAACGGCCACCGCGGGCAGCAATCCTCCCGCCAGCGCCAGGCAGACGGCGGTGCGCCGCGCGCGCCCGGTCACGACTGCCCCGCCGAGGTTCCGGCGGTGGCCAACTGCTCGTCCACGGCGTGCTCCTCGGGCGCCACGACCATCGATCTGGTGAGCCGGGCGACCACGTCGGAGTCCTCCACCTGCCGCAGCGACGCGCGCTGCCGCCTGGCCAGCGCCCGGTCCAGTTTGGACAGCGCGGCCTGGTCCCGTTCGTCCAATTCGGATCCGGTGGAACGTTCGTCCGGGGCGAGTTCGCGGAACAGCACCGCGGCCCGCGGGGCCGTCGGGCCGTCGTCCTCGTCGATGCCGTCCTCGGATTCCGCTGCTTCGCGCACGGCCAGCGTCTTGAACCGGGTGCCCGCGAGGAACACGACCTCGTCCACCGGACGGTTCAACACCAGCTCCGAGGTGCGGCGCGCCTTGGACGGCCAGATCAGCACATCGACGTGCGCACCGGGCACGGTCACGTCGAGGTTCATGCTCGCGCTGAGGAACCCCGGCTCCACCAGCAGCGAGCCGGGTTCGGAGCGCCCCTCGACCGAGTCCGCCACGGTGCACTGCCGCAGCACCGGCCTGCGGTGCGTCGGCAGCCGCCGCATCCCGGAGACCAGGCATGGCAGGTGGCTTTCCAGCGCGGTGGCGGAGCCGCTGCGCACCGCCGAGTTGAGTTCGCCCGCGCCGCCGTCGCCGAGTCCGAGGTACAGGCACACCGCGACGTAGTCGGCTTTGGCGCCGGAGTCGTCGGAGTGGCGCAGCGAAGGCCAGGTCGCCATGGCGGCGTTCACGGTCGCCAGCGCGTCGGAGTACGCCTCGCCCGCGGCCGCCGCGAAACGGTTCTGCTCGCCGGTGGTGCTCTTGCGGTCCTTGACCTTCGACGCCTGGGCCGGATCCGGCGGGGCCTCTTCGACGGGCGCGGCCTGCTCGGCCACTTGCTCGGAGCCGCCGACCGGGTCCAGCCGCACGGTGGTCGACTGGCCCGGCCCGCTCACGACGCCGGGCACCTGGGGTTCGGCAGCGCGTCCGGCTTCCGGAGCCGCCGGGTTCCGCGGGCCCGCGGGTCCGGGCGCTGCCGGAGGCGCGGGCGCGTTCGGGTTCGGCCGGGGGTTGGGACTCGGCTGGGCGTTCGGATGTCCCGCGGGGTTCGGCGGTGTCGGCGCGTTCGGAGCCGCCGGGCCGCCGCTCGGGTTGGCGCGACCGTTCGGGGTCACCGGGCCGTTCGGGTTCGGCGCAGCGTTCGGGTTCGGCGCAGCGTTCGGGGACGCCACCGGATTGTTCGGAACACCCGGATTGTTCGGCGCCGCCGGACCGTTCCGATGCGCCGGGCCGTGCGGGGCGACCGGACCACCCGGAGTCGCCACGGGATTCGGCCCGCTCGGCGGATGCTGGTTGATCGGGCGGTTCTGCTCGATCGGCACGTTCGGGCCGGGCGGCCTGTTCCGGTTCGCCGGGCCGTTGGGCGCGGCCGGGCCGTTGGGCGCGGCCGGGCCGTTCGCAGCACCCGGACCTTGCGGCGCGGCCGGACCGGCGGGATTGGCCGAACCGCCCCGATTCGGCGGCTCGCCCGGAACCGGGCGACCGGCGGCGTTCGCGGGATTGTGCGGATGCCCGGGATTGGGGGACTGAGGATTGTGGGGACGGACAGGGCTGTTGCGGCTCATCGGGCGGTCCGCACCGGCTGGGCCGACCGGGCTCGCGGGACCGTTCGGAGTCGCCGGGCCGTTCGGGCCCGGTCTGCCGACCGGGCTCGCGGGAACGTCCGGACCCGCCTGCGGATTCCGGCCGACCGGACGGTTCTGCTCGGTCGGCGCGTCCGGACCGGTCTGCGGGGGCTCGCCGACCGGACGGTTCTGCTTCGTCGGCTCGTCCGGACCGTCCGAATCGGACTCCGCCGATTCCGGCGTGACGTCCGGATTTTCCGGGGTTTCCCGATCCTGCGGTTCGGAGGACTCCGACTGCTCAGCGGACTCGGGCGAATCGGGCGGCGTTGCCCGCGCAGCGGAATCCGATCGGGACGGCGCCCCGGAGACGGTCGAGACCGGCGGGGCGGACATCGTCACGATGGGCGCAGCCGGCGCCGCCTGCGGCGATTGCGCATCCGGCTTGCCGAGCGCCTGGGTCTGACCGGCCGAGGGCACCTGCGGTTCGGCCGCAGGCGATCGCCCGGTGCCGGATTGCGCGCCGCCCGGCGGCTGCCCGGCCGCGGACGCCGGATCGGACTGCGCAGATTCCGGCGCCTGCCCGGAGCCGGTCCCCGCCGGTCCGGGCTGAGCCGAATCCGATCGCGCGGCCGTTCCCGGCTGCGCCGGGCCGGACTGCTCGGCGGGGGACTCGGCCGAGCCGGGCTGCACGACACCGGGCCGGGGGCCACCGGAACCCGACAGCCCGGGTTCCGACTGCGCATCACCGGCCGGTGCGCCGCCGGACCGAGCACTGTCGGCCTGGCCACGACCGGATGCCGCACCACCGCCGGATTCCGTCCCGGTGACGGTGCCGCCCTCCGGCTTACCCACCGAACCGTCCGAAGTGGACTGCCCAGGCGTCTCGGCCGGGAGGTCCATCCGCACCCCGGCCGCGGAGCCGATCTTGCGCAGCCGCGCCGCGGTGTCGTGCTCGAGCTTTCCCGGCGCACGCAGCCGCACGGTCGCACGCCGCCCCGGGTCGAGCTTGTTCAGCAGCGCTTCGACGGCGGTGAGCAGCGCATCGTCCACCGCCTCCCCTGCGGTGCCCACGTTCAGCACCCACTCGTCGGGGCTGAACGGCACGGCCCTTGCGGCCGTTTCCGGGGCCAGCTCCGACCCGGTCCCATGCAGCACGATCCCGGACGGCACCACATCGGCCAGCACCCCGCTGTCATCGGTGTCCGCGGCGAGGCGATAAGAGCGCGGCCCGTAGCGCCGCCAGCCCGGCGGCGGCTCCGCGATGTCGAGCACTTCCTGGTCACCGGCCCCGGCGGGCTGGCGCAGCACCGTCGCGAACGGGCGGAACCGCTGCTGCCCGGACTCCTCCAGCAGGACCGTCGCGCAGGCGCCGCCCGCGTTGGCCAGTTCCGCGCCCGCGGTGAAGGTGAGCGGCCTGGACAGGCGCAGCGCCAGTTCCGCCATCCACTGGTGCCTGCCCGCGTCGGCGACCAGCGGGACCAGCATGAGCCCCGCCCGCGCGGTCTCCGGCAGCTGCTTGACCACGCCGCCGACCGCTTCCGGCGAGACCTGCCCGCCGAGCAGCAGCTTCGGGAACCGGGAGGAGACCGCGACCCGCGCCGCCAGCTGCGCGGCCGCCTGCGGCGATCTCCGCGCGTCGTGCACCAGTGCGCCCGCGGGCATCGGTTCCACGGCGGCGGATCCGTGCACCAGCCGCTGGGCGGGCATCGACCGCTCCCAGCCCGGGACCGGGTAGCGGGTGCTGAACAGCAGGGGCCGGTTGTTCGCGCGGAACCGGTACCAGCCGCTGCCGCCCGCGGCGCGTCCGGCGTAGGCGCCGGTGCCGGGCGCCGTCGCGGGTTGCACGTCCGGCAGCACCACGTCGATGCCGAGCTGCTGGGAAAGCCGGCCCGCCAGCTCGGCGCGGCCGCCGAGAGCGGTGAGCCACAGCACGCGCGGAGCCTGCTCCGCGGCCTTCACCACCGGCCCGAGCAGCGCGGGCAGTTCTCCGAGCAGCTCGGGAACCTGCTGCGCCGCACGGGAAACGGCTACGAACAGCTCGTTCGGGGTGGCCGGTAGCTGCGCCAAGAAGGCCCGCTCGGTCGCGGTCTCGTCCCGGCGCCGGACGAGCACGTGCGAACCGCACCGCTCGGTTACCAGCGAACCGCGCGACTGACCTGCTGACGCCTGCTGCATCTCCACTCCCATCGAGCACAAGTGGCTCGAAGTGACGCTTCTACGGGTCCGACCGCCGGAGTATCACCGTTGCGCCAACGGTCCACGCGCAGCATCGGGCGGGGACGGGCTGCTGGCGGGGTATCCCTCACTTCCCGCGGTGAAGCGCGGGTTCATCCCGGAGGCCCGCTGCGGCTGATCTTGCCATGCCCGGCTCAGCCCGGGTACTCGCCGGTGACCATCGCCGCGGCCAGTTCCACTCTGGACCGGTAGCCGATGCGGGCGAACATCCGGGTGAGCCGCCCTTCCACGCTCTTCTCCGTGGCGCCGAGCACAGTGGCCAGTTGCCGGTTGGTCAGGCCCTCGGTCACCAGCACCGCCAGCAGCCGCTCGTTCTCGCGGGTCGCGGTGGTGCGGTCGGGCACCGGGACGCCGTGCTCGCGCATCGCCCGCCGCAGCCGCGAACGTTGCAGCAGCGAGCCCAGTTCACCCGCCAGTTCGTAGGCTTCCGGCAGCAGCTTCGCGGTGTGGAACCCGGCTTTGGCGACACCGCTGAAGGTGATGATCTGCTCATAGCGCTGGCCGCGCTCGCGGGCCAGCGCCACCGCGGCGTCCGCGGCCGCCAGGTCGCCGTGCATCCGCGCCTCGGTCAGCCGCAGTGCCAGCTCGGCGCGGCCGGTGCCGAGCCGGGCGGCCATTTTTTCCAGCCGTGCCAACGCTTCCTGCGCCTCGACGTGGTCTTCGCGCAGCTCGGCGCGCAGCGCGACCTCGGCCCACAGCAGTTCGGTGCCGATCGCGAACCCGGTCTCCTCGGAGATGCGCACGGCTTCGCGCAGCAGGGCGTCGGCGTCCTCGTGCTCGCCGAGGGCGCGCGAGACCTGCGCTTCGGCGAACCGGAAGAGGTAGGCGAACGATCCGCCCCCGGCCCGCTGGATCATGTGCCGCGCGCGGGCGAGCATCCCGCCTTCGGTGTGCACCTGCGCCGCGCCCATGTGCAGCATCGCCCAGCCGACGGACTCGACGCGGTGCACCGGAGCGGCCATGTAGCGCCGGGCGATGTCCAGCGCGTGCAGCCAGTCGCCGCGGCTGTGCTCGACGATGAACCGGCCGATCTCCGAAAGCTGCGACGGCGGCAGCTCGTAGCGCCGCATCAGTTCCGTCGCATCCTGCAACTCGCCCAGCGCGAGCAGCATGTTGACTTCGTAGCGGACCGTTTCGAGCCGTTGCGTCGGCAGGTCGCCGCCCCGCCACAGCGCCGGATCCTCGATGAACCGGAACAGCTCGGTGGTGTCGCCCTGCATCAGCGCGACGCCGCTGCGGTAGGTGTTCACGTGGTCTTCCAGCACCGGTTCCGCCCCGGCCCACAGTTCGCGGTTCTCGTCCAGCAGGCGGCGGCCCGCCACCCATTCGTCCTGCCAGCCCAGCGCGAACGCCTGCGCCACGACTTGCTGCGCCCGCCCGCCCGGCATCGGGGTCTCCGCCTCGGCGATGTGCCGCAGCGCGGTGTGGTCACCGATGCTGGCGATCACGGACAGGTAGGACAGCACCGACATCTGCAGCAGCTGCGGTTCCAGCTCGGCGGCGTGCCTGCTGAGCAGGTCGCGGGCGTTCTCAGCGGTCTCGCTCAAGCGGCTGCGCGAGGTGCACGCGGCGGCGTTTCCCATCAGCGCCATGGCGCGCGAGGCCGGATCGCCGAGCTTGTCCGCGGCCGCTTGCAGCCAGCGCGAGGCGTTCGCGGTGTCCTGGAAGATGCGCTGTCCGCCCGTTTCGAGCAGTTCCCGCCCCGCGCGCTGCGGATCGACCAGCGCGCCCGCGTCGATCAGCCGGTCCGGCAAGTAAGCAGGGTCTTCTGCTTGCGCCGAGCCGTCCCAGATCGCGGTGACCGCCGCGGCCGCGAGGTTGCGGCGCTCGAACGGTCCGAGCCCGGCTTCCAGCGCAACGCCGACCATCGGCACCCGGAACCGCCAACGCCGTCCGGAGCGGATCAGCACGCGACGCTCGCGGAGTCGTTCCAGCGCGTCCCGCACGGTTTCCGGGTCGAGCCCGATGGCCGCTCCGGCCAGCCGCGGCGCCTGTTCGCCCAGCGGCGCGAGCAGGCTCATCGCGCGCGCCACCGCCCAGGACTGCCCGCCTGCGTCGCGCACCGGAGCCAGCAGCGGATGCCGATCGTCCAGCGCAGGACGTTCCTCGTGCGAGACCAGGTAGGCGTGCCGGTCCACGATGCTCAGCGCCTCGGCGCGCCGGTAGGCGTCGATGCCCGCCTCCAGCGCCGCGGGCAGTCCGCGGGCCGCGCCGTGCAGCATGTCGACGACTTCCGCGTCCGGTTTCGCCTGCAATGTCCGGGCGATCAGCCGGGCGCTGTGCAGCCTGGTCAGCGGGCGCAGCGTCACCGTGCGCACCAGCCCGGCCGCGCGCAGCCGCCGCAGCGCCGCAACTCCCCTACCGGAGTCCACATCGGACCGAGCGGACAGCACGATCGAGAACGAATTGCCGTTCATCCGCTGCACCAGCGGCTCCAGCAGCGCGGCGGTGGCATCGTCGAGCCACTGCGCGTCGTCGGCCAGCACCACCAGCGGCCGCATGTTGCGGGTCGCCGCGTGCAGCGCACCGGCCAGCTGCGCCGCGATGGGCTGCGAGGTGGCCGGGTCCGGCGCGGCGCTGAGCTTGGCCACCAGCGCGAGCACCGATCCGCGCGCCTCCCCGGCCGCGGGAGCGAGTTCGCCCACTTCCGACAACAGCCGGTACAGCGCACCGTACGGAGTCGAGCGGTCCGGCTCCGTGGCCCGCATCTCCAGCACTCGCGCACCGGCGGCGGTGCAGCGATCGCGCACTTCCGCGAGCACCGCCGTGCGCCCGGAGCCGGCGGCACCGCTCAGCAACGTCACGGGAACGTCCTTGGCCTGCACGGTTCTGAGCACTTCGGCGAGCACGTCGTCGCGGCCGGCCAGCCGCGCGCCAACCGGATCCTGTTCGGCCGATGTGCGCTCAGCCACGGCACTGCCCAGGGCCGTCCGGGACGGAACCGGCCACAGCGGGAGATTCGGCCGAAAAGCGACGTTCTGCGCGAACCACTCCACACTCCTTCCTGAGTCCGTTGCCCGGAAAGCTCGCCACGGCTCCATGTCCGCACGCGGGCCGGTCGACGCCGGCCGCGCCGAATGCCCCATTGTGGTCCAGCCGAGGGATGTCCCTCGATCTAGGTCCGCGCAATCACCGGGCCACCGCTCGCGCACGGTCGGGCAATAGGAAGGGCGAGGGGGAGGCTTGCGGTGGGGTGCGCCCGGCCGCGAGCAGTCGATTGGAGAGAGGAAGAATGGCTCGGGACAGCGGGCCGGTGTTCGGCCGGGACGAGCAGTGGGCCGAGATCAGTGCTGCCTGCGGCCGCGGCTCGGGGGAGCTGCTGGCGCTGCACGGCAAGCCGGGGGAAGGCAAGACCGCGCTGCTGGAGGCGGCCGCGGCGAACTCGCAGCGCCACGGTGGCCACGTGCTGCTGGCCGATGCCGCGGACGGCGACGGCCGCGCCGCGATCGACGCGCTGCTCGACGGCGCGCGGCAGTTCTTGGAGCGCGGCTGGGATCCGCAGCTGCTGGACGCGGTGGCCGCGGCCGCGCGGCGGCGCAGCGAGCTCGACCAGCAGCCGCAGCGCGCGCTGCTGCCGATGGTGCACGAGCTGGCCCGCGCGCTCGGCGTCGTCGCCGCCCGCGCCCGCACCGTGATCATCATCGAGGACGTGGACCGCTGCGGCCCGCTGCTGTCGGTGGCCCTGTGCCCGCTGGTGCAGCGGCTGCGCGCGGTCGGCTGCGCGGTCGTGTTCTCCACCCGCACGCACTCGTTCGCCGCCAGCAGCACCTGGCAGCTGATCTCGCTGGCCGACCGGGTAGTGGAGCTCGGGCCGCTGGCCGACCGGGACGTCACCGCGCTGCTGACCCGCTGGTGCGCCGCGCACGGCCGGGCGAAGCTGGACCAGACGGTGGTGGAGGCGCTGCGCACCGCGCTCGGCCCGCTGTTCGGCAATCCGGGCACGCTGCTGTCGACGCTGCACGATCTGCGCGAGCGCGGGCGGCTGACCGTGGTGGACGAGCACTTCTGCCTGTCCCCGCTGACCGAGCCGGTGGCGCTGCCGGAGCAGCACGCCCTGGTGCAAGCGGTCGTCGAGGACGGCGACGACACCGAACGGCTGGCTTCCGTGCTGGCGCTGCAAGATCGGGTGCGGGTGGACGACCTGCCGATGCTGACCGCGGCCGCCGCTGTCGGGCTGGAACCGTCCGGCCAGGACCTGGACCGGCTGGTCGCGCGCGGTGTGCTGGTGGTCGACGTCCAGGACGAGGTGCGGTTCGCGGTACCCGCGCTGGCCGCGACGCTGCGCCGCCGCGCCGGTCCGGAGCGGGCGTGGTCGCTGCACGCGGCGCTGGCCCGGCGGATGCTGGCGCAGTTGCAGCGGGGTGGTGCGGTGGATCGGCCGACGCTCGCCTACCACTTGGTGCGCACCGGCCCGGATTTCGACAGCTCGCTCGGCGCGCAGGTGCTCATCGAGGAAGCCGACCGCGTCGCCGACACCGCCCCGTCGTGGGCGGCCACCTGGTACCACGCGGCGCTGCGCCAGCTGGCCACCGATGACGAGCGCTGGCCGGATCTGCTGCGCACGCTGCTGCGGCTGCGCACTTCGCTGGGCCAGTACCGCGAGCTGACCGAGGACATCGGGCTGCTCGCCCCGGCCGCTTCCGGCACCGGCGAGGCGCTGCGGGAACGCCGGACGCTGCTGGTGACGGTCGGGATGTGCTGGCTGTCGGCGCTGCTGCACGACGAGCGCGCGCATCCGGAGCCCGCGGGCATGTTCGCCGCGTTCGGCGGTGGTTCCCGGTTCGACGCGGAGATCCGCCGGTTCTCCTCGGCGTTGTTCGACGGTCGGCTGGACGAGGCCGCCGCGCTGCTCAACGCCCTGTTCAACCTGGATTCCGACGAGGTCGGCGAGCCCGGCGGGTTCATCGAGCTCGGCGAGGTGCTGCTGCTGCTGAACGCGATCTGCGGCCACCACGAGGATTTCCAGCACGCCTGGTCGCTGTGGCAGCGGCGTTGTTCGACTCCGGTTCCGGCCGTCGCGGATCCGGAGCGGTTGCGCGAGGCGGGTGCGATGACCGACTACGCGACCGCGTTGGAACTCATCCTCGGCGACGACTACGGACGCCCGAGCCGCGGCAGCGTGCTGCGCTACCAGGAGGTGCTGCGCGCCTACCTCGGCGGCGCGTGGGACACCGCGTTGTCGCTGGCCAGGCGGATGGAGACGGAGCTGCCCGCGCAGCGCAGCGCGCCTGCCCGCTACCTCGCCAGGGCCGTGGCCGCCGAGATCTGCTCGGCGCGCGGCGAGCTGCGGCGGGCGAGCGAGTGGCTGCACCGCTCGCCGCGGGTGATGGACGGCGGTCACGTCTTGGCGTGGGTGCGGCTCGGCGTGCGCTACCAGGAAGGCGCGACCGGCGAAGCGCTCGACGAGGGCTGGCAGGACTACCAGCAATACCGCGACCGCGGTTCGCCGGCCGGGCTGGAGCGGCTGCTGGGACGGCTGGTCGAGCTGGCGCACCGGGAGGGCCGGACCGAGTTCGCCGAACGCGCGCTGGCCGAACTCGCCGAGTTGGACGCGCAGTTGTGCTCGGCGAGCAGCCGCGAGCAGCTGCTGACCGCGCAAGCCCGCACCTACCGCAGCCCCGAGCACGCCGAGCAGGCGCTCGCGCTGGCTCGGCGACGCGGCGATCTGCCCGCGCGCGGCGGGTTGTTCTTGCTGCTGGCGGATCTGACCGACGATCCGGCGGACTGGTTGCACGAGGCCTACGCGCTGGCCAAGCAGCTCGGCTGGCACGTCGCCCGCACCACTTCGCAGGAGCTGATGCGGGCGCGCGGGGTCGCTCCGCCGCGCTCGCGCAGCAGGCGGGAACCGTTCTCCAGCACCGAGATCCGCATCATCGACCTGGTCAGCGACGGCTGCACCAACCGGCAGATCGCGATGGCCGTGCAGGTCAGCGAGAAGACGGTGGAGAGCCATCTGACCAAGCTGTTCGCCCGCACCGGCTGCCGGTCGCGGGTGGAGCTGGCGGCGGCGTCGCTGGAGGGCAGGTTGCCCGCGAAATCCGGCTCGTAGGGCCGGTCCGGCGGTGCTTTTCCGGCGGTGCTTTCCGGCCGGAGTTCGCGGCCGGGGTTTGCGGCCGGTGTTTGCGGCCGGTGTTTGCGGCCGGATTTTTGGCTCGGCTGTGCTTTCCGGCTCGGCTGTGCTTTCCGGACCGGCCGGGCTTCCCGGCCCGGCCGCGCGGTACGGGGACACCGCGCGGCCGGTTTCGGGGAGGCCGGGCAACGGTGGGGAGTTCGGGAGTCCGTTGCCCGGCCCGCCGGCACCCGCAGGGAGGGAGTCGGGCGCCGGTTTCCGTTGCCCCACCGGGGCGCTCGCCTACGGGGGCGCGAGCGACACCGGCGGGGCGCGGTCCACCGCCGCTGGGGGCGCAGCGGCGGACCCGGTTCCTCAACTGAGAGCTGCGACGAGCACAGCCTCCGAGTGAACGGACTGTTCGTCCGAATAGATTGGGCAAACGGTCCGTTCGCTCAAAACCGTCTCCGAGTGAACGGACTGTTGGTCCGAATAGATTGGACGAACGGTCCGTTCACTCTCGGAGGAAGGCGGGGTGAGCGAGCGGCGGTCGGTCAGTGCGCCGAGGGCGGTCGCGAACACCGCGGCCTGCGTGCTGTCCGCCGCGCGGGCGCCGACCAGCGCCACGCACGCCTGGCACACCTGCCGCGAGTCCGCGGGCAACGGTCCGCGCAGGACGCGCGACAACCGGCCGGTCAGCGGATGCCCGCAGGTGGCGACCACGATCCGCCCGCACGCGGCCCGGTCGACCACGTGCCACGTCGAGCACCACTCCGAGGTCATCCACGCCGTCACCCGCCGACCTCCCGCGGCCCGGCGAACCCGGCAGAGTCCTGCACCCGCGAGCGCATCGCCAGCAGCCGCGTGCACGCCATGCACGGCATCCCCAGCAAGTCCGAGATCAACTCGGCGTCCGCACCCGCCAGCCGCAACTCGCACAACCCCAGGAAGTCCCCGCCGGGCAACGACATCGCGATGTGCACCACCCGCTTGGCCTCGCCGACCACGCCCGAGCGGTAGCGCACCCGCACCGGGTAGTCCGGGGCGTTCACAGCTGAACCACCGCCGTCCGCCGCGGCCGCGCTCTGCACGGCTCCGGACGCGCGGCACTCGGCACTCGCTTAGCGGAAACTGCGAATTCGGATCGCGCTGATGGATTCGGCCAGCAGGACATTCCGCACCTCTCTTGTTCGCCGACGTTCGCACCCTCGGTGGGGATGTCGCGGTGAATTTAATGGGACCGGCGACAAGCTGGGAATGACCCGATCAGGTGAGTTGTCTTCGCAGGTCAGGCGGGGATTACCATTCCGTCGCATGAACCGCGACCAGGCTGGCTCACCCCGCAATCGCGCCCTCGGCGCCGAGCTGCGCGAATTCCGCAAAAACGCGCAAATGACAGTCCGCGACTTGTCGCAGCACCTCGGTGGTCATCATTCGCGCTACGCCCGGAACGAATTAGGCGAACGACGACCCGCACCGGAGGAGGTGGCCGCGATCCTCACCGTGCTCGGCGCCCCGGAGGCCGACCGCGACCGCCTCACCGAGCTCGCCCGCGAGCAGGGCAGCGACGGCAACTGGCTCAAACCCGGCTCGGCCGGAACCCTCGGCATCGCCCACGAGCTGACGGACCTGATGGAGTTCGAGCGGACCGCTTCGGGGATCACCGATGTCGCGCCGCTGGCGGTCCCCGGACTCTTGCAGAGTTCCGGCTACGCCCGCGCGGTCATGACGGAGATGCCGCCGCACGAAGTGGAAGCACGGGTCGCGATGCGGCTCGGAAGGCGAGACGTTCTCACGCGACGTTCCGATGCACCGAACTTCCGTGCGATTATCGATGAGACGGTCTTGCAGAGGTCCGTTGGAGGTGTCGGGGTGATGCTCGATCAGCTGCACCACATCACCGCGATGGCTGAGCGCCCGAACGTCACTGTCCAGATCATTCCGCATGACCTGACGACGTGGCACGACGCGCTCATCGGGATGTTCATCTACTTCGAGTTTCCCAAGGCGGCGCCGATCGTCCATCTGGAGCACTTGAGCGCCTCGGCGTTCCTCTACGAGTCCGCTGATGTGCAGGTCTACCGGGATGCGATCGAAAGCATCTCGAAGTCGGCGATGACCGCCGAAGATTCCGCGAAGGTCATCAACCGGCGAATCAGCGAATTGGAGAAGACAGCATGAGCACAACCCCCTACGGGTGGCACAAGTCGAGCAGGTCGGGCAAGCAGACGAGTTGCGTGGAGGTCGGCCGAACGGCCGACGGCACCGCGGTCCGCGACACCAAGAACCGCTCCGCCGGCTACTTCACCACCACGCCCGCCCAGTGGACCGCCTTCCTCGGCGCCGTCAAAACCGGCCGCTACGACGCCTGACGGATCACTCGACGACGAGCCCGGCGGCAGGACGCGCCGGGCTCGTCCGTCGTTGCTCACATCCGGTTCAGGAATTCCGTCATGACCAGCGTCGCGTATCCGAGTCCCGCGGCCAGAACGACCGCCGACACGGCGAGGGCCGGAACGGCCCGGAGGAACCGTCGCAGCACCAAGTGCAGCGCTGCGACGACGAGGAAGGCGAACAGCCCGAAAACGAAGGTGCAAACCGCGGCCGCACCCCCTGCCACGACGCTCACCGCGGTCGCCAGCGCCACGCCCCGATCGCCGAAATCCGGCCGAGTGCGCAAATAGGTGACCACACCGGGGATCGCGGTCATTCCCACCACGTACGTCCAGAACAGGACCGCGTCCGGCACGACGTCCGGGAGTATTTCCTGCGCGTACACGCCCACCGCTGCAATCCCGAACGCCGCCACCAGCAGCGCGAGCGCCTTCTTCCAACCGACCATGATCGGCACTGCACCATCCGCTACCGCACGACGCGCCCGCCCGCACCGCCCGGCACGCCGACCGCGGGGTTTTCCTCCGGCGAACCGACTCGCACCGGCCGCTTGGACGCCTGAACACCACTCACGAGCCCCGGCGCGATCCGCCGGGATTTCAATTCCCGGAACTCGTGAACGCGCAACAAAATCGGGCGCTTGGTCATATTCCGCCGACCGCAGCAAGCCGCCTACCTGCGCAGAAGGGACGCGATCGGACCTGGTGCGGGTTTTTCTCCAACGGACACGCGCAATGCAAAAGAGTGCAGAAGCGACCCCGGAAAACGTTTCAACAATTGCCGTCGGCTGCGCCCGCTGAGACTGTTGTTCTGCACGACGCACTCGAGAAGTCGCGAAGTGTGCTCATGGGTTCTGGATTCTCTCCGAGGAGGAATTATGGTCATGAACACGAAGAAGACGGCGCGCGGCGCGGCCGCCGCGATCATCGCGGCCGCCACGTTCACCATGGTCGGACCGGCCGCGACCGGTTTCGCCATCAACAAGGTGGAGTGCAACCCCGACGAGAACTTCTCGCAGATCTGGTCGCACAGCAGCGGCGGCGAGGACAGCACCGACTGCTACGCGAACGGCGGGAAGATGGACTTCGGCGGCTGGTGGGTCGACAAGGCCTACGCGGGCAACAACACGCTGTACCTCTACGACCACAACGGCGACGTGCTCAAGGTCGACCCGGGCAAGACGCTCGTCCGGAACACCCCGGCGAAGATCGACGCCATCGAAATCAAGTGACGGGTCGACGACCCCTTTCCCGGAACGGCGCTGCGCGCTGATCGCCGATCCCGGAACACATCTGGAAATGATCGAGTGCGAGCGGGTTCCCCGGGCGGGAATCCGCTCGCACTCGGCTCGTCATCAGTCCAGCTCCGACCTCGACGAAACCCGGCCGCGGTCACACCTCCAGGGTTCGCCGCAGCAGCGCGAGGACGTCATCGGTCTCGGTGTCCAGGTAGAAGTGGCCGCCGGGGTATTTGTGCAGCGTGAACGGGCCGCTGGTGCGGTGCTGCCAATCCTGGGCCTCGTCCTCGGTGACCACCGGGTCGTCCACGCCGATCAGGGCGTGCACCGGGCAGGTCAGGTCGGTGCCCGGCCGGTACGTGTAGGTCTCGGCGGCGCGGTAGTCGGCGCGCAGCGACGGCATCGCCATCTGCCGCAGATCCTCGTCGGCGAGGGCGGCCGCGGCGGCTGCGCCGAGGTTCTGCAGCTCGGCGATGAAAGCGTCGTCGCCGAGCGAGTGAATTCCTTCATCGCGGTTGCGCGTCGGCGCGGGCCTGCCGGAAACGAACAGCGCGCGCGGCGGTGTGCCTTCGGCCTCCAACCGGCGGGCCACCTCGAAGGCGACGCTGGCGCCCATGCTGTGCCCGAACAGCGCGAGCGAATCGTCCGCCCACCGGCGCAGGCCCGGGAGCACCTGTTCGGCGATCTCCTCGACGCTGCCCAGGCAGTCCTCGCCGCGGCGGTCCTGCCTGCCCGGGTACTGCACCGCGAGCACGTCGATCGAGGGCGCGAGCATCTTCGCGACCGGGACGAAGTACGGGGCCGCGCCACCGGCGTACGGGAAGCAGGCCAACCGCGCGGTGGCGTCCGGCGAAGGGCGGAAGCGCCGCAGCCATCGGTCGGTGTCGTCGGTGATCCCGGTCATCGCGCTCCTGCCGCTCGGCTCGCCGGCTCTCGTTTCGGATCAGGACGCTACCAACGCGGCGGGCCGGAAAACCCGTGAAAGAGCGGGACTTCACGGGACGTTCCGACGACTCCGCAGGGGAAAGAGTCGAGCGCTCAGGGGATGAGCAGGACTCGCCCGAACGCGACCCGGCTCTCGATGTAGCGGTGCGCCTCGGCTGCCTCGGCGAGCGGGAACTCCCGGTCCAGCACGACGGTGAGCTCCCCGGCCGCGACCCGGCCGATGAGCCGTTCGATGACCGACCTCGTGCGCTCCGGAGCGTGCTCGAACTCGCCGCCCAGGTAGACGCCGTTGAGCGAGGCGTTCTTGAACATCAGCGGTCCGAGCTGCGGCTGCTGCTCGTCCCGGCCCGCCTGGCCGACCCAGCTGATCCGCCCCCGGTAGGCGAGCGCGCCGACGCTGCCTTCCAAGGTGCGCCCGCCGACCGGATCGACGACCAGGTCGACCCCGCGATCGCCGGTGCGGCGCATGACCTCGGCGACGACATCGGAACTCTTGTAGTTGATCCCGTGGTCGAGGCCGTACTCGGCGAGCCGGGCGAGCTTCGGGTCGCTGGAGGCGGTGCCGAAAACCGTCGCACCGGCGGCCTTGGCGAGCTGCACAGCGGCCAAGCCCACACCGCTGGACGCGGCCTGCACCAGCACCGTCTCCCCCGCGCGCAACCCGCCGAACTCGAACAGGCACTCGTCGGCGGTGCCGAACTCGACCGGGATGCCTGCGGCGAGCCGCAGGTCCAGCTCGTCCGGCACCGGGTAGACGTGCCCTTCGGCTGCCGTGGCCAGCTCGGCGTGCGAGCCCTCGGGCATGAACGCGACCACCCGCTGCCCCTCGCGCACCGACGTGACGCCGTCACCGACGGCCGCGACGGTTCCGGCGGCCTGGTAGCCGACGATGTGCGGCGCGGTCTCGAACGGCACCAGCTGCCGGTGCAGCAGATCACCGCCCTGGACGCTGACGGCGGCCACCCGCAGCAGCACCTCACCGGCCCCCACTCGCGGGTCCGGGACGTCCGCGTAGCGCAGGACCTCGGGACCGCCGTTCTCGGAGTACACAGCCGCCTTCATATCCGGCCTCCCTGGAGCGTGATCGGGTTTCAGCGGCGCCGCTCGCCGCCCGAGAGCGAACGCGTGGGCACCCACCGATCAGCAACCACGGACGCAACACGTCCATTCCGGGAAACCGGAGCACCGCCGGTTTCAGGCCGCGTTCATCGGTTCCCGCGCGGCGGGCGGCAGGTCCACCGGATCGCCGAGCGGCCAGCGGGACGGGTCCGTTCCAAGGCCGGTGAGCTCGTCGATCTGCAGCTTCGCCCACGGCGAGATCTCCGCGGTCCCCCCGGCCACATCCGCGGTCAGCTGCGCCCACGAGACCCAGCGCACCTCTTCCACCTCAGCCGGATTCGGGTGCGCGGTGACCTCGGTGATCGCCCGGAACACCGGGCACATCTCGTTCTCCACCACGCCGTTGCCCATCACCGCGCGGTAGCGGAAGCCGGGCAGCACCAGTTCGACATCGGCCAACTCGATGCCGAGCTCATCGGAAAGCCTGCGCAGCACCGCGTCCCGCGGCGTCTCCGCCGGACCGGGATGGCCGCAGCAGGTGTTCGTCCACACGCCCGGCCAAGTCGGCTTGCTCAGCGCCCGCCGGGTCAGCAGCAGCTCGCCGCGCGGGTTGAACAGGTAGCAGGAGAAGGCCAGGTGCAGCGGTGTTTCCTCGTGGTGCACGGTGGCCTTGTCGGTGGTGCCCACGGCTCGCCCGTCCTCGTCGAGCAGAACCACTCGCTCCATCGCTTTCCTCCCTGTCTGCGGTGCCGTCGTGCCCGGTGCGAGCACCCCTCCACCCTGGCCGAGCCGAGCGCGCCGCTGGAGTCGCACGACCGAGTGGTTCGGGGCCGTGCCGCCGCGCGACGGAGTTACCGGCCGGCGCCGATCAGTCCATTATGGACAGAGCCGGTGCCGGTGCGGCCGCCTTCAGCAGCATCTCCTCGTACTCCGCCGCCGGATCCGAGCCGAGCACGATCGCGCCGCCCGCTCCGGTGCGCCATTTCCCGCCGCTGCGCACCAAAGTGCGGATGACGATGTTGAGGTCCGCGGCGCCGTTGAGGCTCAAGAAGCCCAGTGCGCCGGAGTAGACGCCGCGCGCCCGCTGCTCCACGTCGTCGATGAGTTCCATCGTGCGCCGCTTCGGCGCCCCGGTCATCGAACCGCCGGGGAAGCAGGCCCGCACGCAGTCCACCGCGTCCCGGCCGTCGTCGATCTCCCCGCGGACGGTGGAGACGAGCTGGTGCACCGTCTGGTAGCTCTGCACGTCCATCAGGACCGGGACGTGCACCGAACCCGGCCTGCACACCCGGCCGAGGTCGTTGCGCAGCAGGTCCACGATCATCAGGTTCTCCGCGCGGCACTTGGGATCCGCGGCGAGATCGGCGCGCAGCCGGGCGTCGGCTTCCGGGCTGTCCCCGCGCGGCGCGGTGCCCTTGATCGGCTTCGCCTCGGCCACGCCGCCGCTGACCTTCAAGAAGCGCTCCGGCGAGGAACAGGCCACCTCCACGTCGTCGAAGCGCAGGAAAGCCGAGTACGGCGCGGGATTCAGCGTCCGCAGCCGCCGGTAGGCCTCGAATCCACCGTCCACGGCCGCGAATTCCGCGCCGGTGGTCAGGCAGATCTCGTAGCTCTCCCCCGCCAGCAACGATTCCCGGCAGCACTCGACGGCGGCGAGGTAGCTCTCGCGGTCCGGTTCGACCGCGGACGTGCCGCGGTGCCCGGCCAGCGGATCCGGCGATGCCGGGAGCGTTCGCAGTTCACGGCCGGTCTCGTCCAGCCAGGCGGCGGCGCCGCGGGCGGTTTCCGCGCCGGTGCTCAGCGCCACCAGGTACGTCGCGTCCTGCTCGTGGTCCACGGCGACGAAACGGTCGGCGAACAGCCAGCGTGCGTCCGGAGTCTCGGCGCGGTGCCGGGCGTCACCGCCGCACTCGGCTTTGAGCTCGTAGCCGAAATAGCCCACGTAGCCGCCGACGAAATCGAACGGCAGCGGTGGCGCGGACACCTCCCGGCGCGCCAGCTGCGCGCGCAGCTCGTCGAACAGCGGCGGGGACTCGCCCACCCGGTGGCGCACCGTTTCCGCCAGCGGGCCGGAACCGTCGCCGAAGAACGAGAACCGCGCCATGCCCGGCTCGACCCTGGAGGAGTCCAGCCAGAACGCGGTTTCCGATGCGGCGAACAGCCGCGTGAACGCCGCATCGGCGTCGATGGCGCCGGGGAGTTCGCGGACGTGCGCGGTGTAGTGCAACGTGGCTGCGGTGCGGGCGGGCGCAGCGGCGTCGGTGTCGCTCGGTTTCACGGCTCCGGCGCGGTCCGCAGCCGCGGTGGTGCGAGCGGGAGTCGCGGCGCGGTTCGGATTGACCGAGCCGGCGTGGCCCGGGCCCGCGGTTCCGGCCCGCACGGCCTTGGTGCGCTGCGACGTTGCACTGGCGCCGGAGTGGCCGGAAGCCGCTTCGCCGACCGCCGGAGCTCGCGCGCCGGAAGATCCCGACGCCCCGCGACCGGCCGCCAGCGCGCGGAAGTTCTCGAGCAGCCTGCGCCCGAACTCCGTCTCGATCGACTCCGGGTGGAACTGCACACCCCAGCGCGGCAAGCGCTGGTGCCGCAGCGCCATCACCACGCCGTCCTCGGCGCGGGCGGTGACCGCCAACTCCGGCGGCAACGGCTCGGCCACGCACAGCGAGTGGTAGCGCACCGCGCCGAATCCGGACGGGATGCCCGCGAACAGCTCCTCCCCGCCGTGCTCGACCCGCGTGACATACCCGTGCCTGGCCTGCGGGGCGCGGACCACGCCGCCACCTTCGGCCACCGCGATCCCCTGGTGCCCCAGGCACACCCCCAGCACCGGCAGGTTCGTCTTCAGCAGCACGTCCCGGCACACCCCGAAGTCCCGCGCACGCCGCGGGTCACCGGCACCGGGCGAGATCACCACGGCCTCGTAGCGGTCCAGGTCCAGCTCACCGACTTCCGCGGCGTCGTGCGCCACCACGACCGGCTCCCGCCCGTTCACCTCGGCCAACAGGTGGCACAGGTTGAACGTGTAGGAGTCGTAGTTGTCGATCAGCAACGTGCGCACGAGGCCATGTTCCCAGCTCACCCGGCGCACCGGCCCCGCACAGCGGCCAACCCCACATCCGGCCGTCGCCGGCTCCGGCGAACCGAACGGCCGGGATCACGGAGGCGTCGAGCCGCCCCGCCGCGTCGATCTTCAGCTCCCTTCGTGGATCCCCTGGCAGCACCGGGGGACTACTTCTTTCGGCTGTCGCTGCCGGCCGGTGATCGGCGGCACACTGGGCGGAGTGACGGACGCGAAACCGATGTTGTTCGATGCCGACTACTGGCAGAACGCCCTGGAAGTGGAGCGGGAGCTGCGCGAGCGGGCCCCGGTGCACACCGCGTACGCCCGCTACGGCCTGCCGGTCTGGGTGATCAGCCGCTACGCCGACGCCCGCAAAGCACTGGCCGATCCGCGGCTGGCCAAGGACGCCGAGCAGCTGCGGGAGCGGATGCTGGACAAGCTCACCCCGCACGGCGTGGCGGAGATTCCCGAGATGGTCGGACGGGACATGCTCAACGCCGACCCGCCGGACCACACCCGGCTGCGCAAACTGCTCGCCCGCGACTTCACCTCCCGCCGCGTCGAGAACCTGCGCCCGCGGGTGCGCGAACTGATCGACGACCTGCTGCGCGACCTGCCCCGCGACGAGCCGGTGGACCTCATCGACCGGTTCGCCTTCCCGCTGCCGATCACGGTGATCTGCGAGCTCATGGGCGTGCCGGAGGCCGACCGCGGCCCGCTGCGCGGATGGACCGGCGCCTTGATGGACCCGCAGAGCGAGGAACAGCCCCGGATCGCTTCCCGCGAGATGGCGGAGTACTTCACCGGCCTGATCGAGGACAAGCGCGCCGCGCCCGCCGACGATCTGCTGTCCGCGCTGACCATCGCCTCCGACGACGGCGACCGGCTCAGCGCAGGCGAACTGCTCAGCACCGCGTTCCTGCTGATCGTCGCCGGGCACGAGACCACGGTGAACCTGATCGGCAACGGCACGCGGGCGCTGCTGCAGGAACCGCAGCGCTGGGCGGCGCTGGGCGCGCAGCCGGACCAGGTGCCGGGCGCGGTCGAGGAACTGCTGCGTTTCGACGGGCCGCTGCGCACCAGCACGCGGCGGTTCACGACGGAACCGGTGACGATCGGCGACGTGACCATCCCGGCGGGCGAGATCGTGCTGATCAACATCACTTCGGCGAACCGGGACGCGGCGCGCTTCGAGCGGCCCGACGAGCTGGAACTGGAGCGCGGGCAGACCGGGCACCTCACGTTCGGCTACGGCATCCACCACTGCCTCGGGGCGCCGCTGGCGCGGCTGGAAGGCGCCGAAGCGTTCGCCGCGCTCACCAGCCGGTTCCCGGACGCGCGGCTGGCCGTGCCCGACGACGAGCTGCGCAGGGGCACCAGCACGCTCATGAACGGCTTCCGCGAACTGCCGCTGCTGCTGGGCTGAACGGCCGGACTCCGGCCGTCGCAGCCCGGGCCGGCGGCCGGAGCCGGCGGCGTTTGGACAGCCGCGCAGCCGGGGCGGACCATCTGCGGCGATGCCCGAAGTGACCGTGCGGGTAGCCGCCGAGCTGCGGTTCTTCCTGCCGTCCAAGCGCCGCGCCCACTGCGTGCGCAGCACGCACGACGGCACCGCCAGCACCGGGCACGTCGTGCGATCGCTCGGCGTGCCGCTGACCGAGACCGGCGAGCTGCGGGTGGACGGCGAACCGGTCCCGGCCGCGCACCGCCCGGCAGCGGGCTCGGTCATCGACGTCCCGCCGGTGCCGCGGCCGCAGCCCGCTCCGCCGCGGTTCCAGCTCGACGTGCACTTCGGCAAGCTCGCGCGGCGGATGCGGCTGCTGGGCATCGACACCGGCTACCGAAACGACGCGGCCGACGACGAGCTGATCGCCGAAGCGGCCCGGGACGACCGCGTGCTGCTCACCCAGGACCGCGGCATCCTGCACCGCCGGGCGGTGCGCATCGGGGCGTTCGTGCGCGGCAGCGATCCGGACGACCAGCTCGCCGACGTGCTCGACCGGTTCGCACCACCGCTGGCACCGTGGACGCGCTGCACCGCGTGCAACGGCGTGCTGCGCGCGGTGCCCAAGACGTCGGTCACCGGCGAGATCCAGCCGGGCACCCGGCGCAACTACGACCGCTACGCCCGCTGCCCCGACTGCGGCCGGGTGTACTGGCGCGGCGCCCACTCGCGCCGCATCGAGAAGATGATCCGCGCGGCCGTTCCCGGCCGGTGAGAGCAGCCCGATTCGGCAAGCCTCGCCGAATCGGGCGAAGCGGAGCTACGAGGGCCGAGTAGGCTGCGCTGGCAGCATGATCGAACGCCGCATGATCGACAGCAGTGTGCTCGAACCGAGGATCGAACGCGGGACAGGACGGACCGGGAGATGACGCAGCCGGGAAGCGGACCGGACGGCGCACCGCCCACCGCAGGACCGCGCATCCTGGTGGTGGACGACGACCCCACGGTCGTCGAGGTGATCACCGGATACCTGCACCGGGCGGGCCACACCACGGTCGTCGCCTCCGACGGCGGCATCGGCCTGCAGCTGGCGCACCAGCTCGGGCCCGATCTGATCGTGCTGGACCTGGGGCTTCCCGGCATCGGCGGGATCGAGTTCTGCCGCAGGCTGCGCGGCAGCAGCAGCACCCCCGTGATCATGCTGACGGCGCTGGGCGAGGAGGAGGACCGGCTGCGCGGCCTGGAAGCGGGCGCCGACGACTACCTCACCAAGCCGTTCAGCCCGCGCGAGCTGGTGATGCGCGTGCAGTCGGTGCTGCGCCGCACCATGGCGATGCCGCCGCAGCAGGCCGCGGCACCGCGCCGGGCGGGCGACCTGGTGGTGGACCAGAACGCCCGCGTGGTCACCAAGGCGGGCCGCGAGCTGACGCTGACGAACAAGGAATTCGAGCTGCTGGCGTACCTGATCGACCACCCCGGCCAGGTGTTCCGCCGCGACGAGCTGATGCGCGAGGTGTGGTCGCACGACATCGGCGACGCCTCCACCGTCACCGTCCACGTGCGGCGGCTGCGGGAGAAGATCGAGGACAACCCGTCGCGCCCGCTGGTGCTGGTGACCGTCTGGGGCGTCGGCTACCGGTTCGACCCGCCCGCCGAGGCGCGATGAACGCCTGGCAGACCGCCCTGATCGTGCTGATCTCGCTGTGCGAATCGGCGGGCATCGGGCTGATCGGCATGGTCGTGCTGCGGCTGCTGCGGCGCTACTCGCTCGGGGTATCGCTGATCGCGGTCGTGGTGATCACGGTGCTGGCGATGAACACCAGCCTGCTGACCATGATGCTGGCGACCCGCTCGGCGCAGCTGCCCGCCGGGGTGGACCTGCTCGCCAGCTGCGTGGCCGGTGCGGTCTCCATCGGGATCGGCCTGATGCTGGGCCGGTCGGTGATGGCGGGCAGCGCCCGGCTGGCCAGCGCCACCCGCGAGTTCGGCACCGCGCAGCAGTTCCGGCCGCCGGAGGACCCGCCGACCGCGGAACTGGCCGAACTGGCCAGGGAACTGCGCATCACCAGCGACAAGCTCGCCGAGTCGCGGCGGCGCGAGCAGACCGCCGAGGCGTCCCGCAGGCGGCTCGTCGCGTGGATCTCGCACGACCTGCGCAGCCCGCTCGCGCGGATGCGGGCCATGACCGAGTCGGTGCAGGACGGGGTCGCCACCGACCTGCCGCGCTACGTCGCCCAGATCCGGGCGGACGCGGACCGGCTGGCCGAGATGGTGGACGACCTGTTCGAGCTCTCCCGCATCCAGGCGGGCACGCTGCCGCTGCAACCGCAGCGGCTCGCGCTGGACGACCTGATCAGCGACGTGGTGGCCGGGCAGGAGGTGCTCGCCGGGCAGCGCAACGTGACGCTGCGGCCCGCGCGGATCGACCAGGTGACCGTCTCGGTGGACGAGCGCACGATGAGCCGCGCGTTCAACAACCTGCTGAACAACGCGATGCACTACAGCCCGGAGGGCACCACCGTCTCGCTCGACGTGCGGGCGGACGGCGGCTGGGCGACGGTCTCGGTCGCCGACGAGTGCGGTGGCATTCCGCCGGAGAACCTGGGTTCGGTGTTCGACATGGGCTGGCGCGGCAACTCGGCGCGCCGCTCCGGCAACAACAAGGGCGGCGGCCTGGGGCTGGCGATCGTGCAGGGCGTCGTGCAGGCGCACCGGGGACGGGTGTCGGTGCACAACGTCCCCGGCGGCTGCTGCTTCCAGGTTCAGCTCCCGCTGGTGACCGCCTGACCGCTTCGAGCGGCCTTCGACTGATCTCGCCGCGCGGGCAGGCGTGCGGCTTCCGCATGTGCCGCAGGAAACGATGACCGGCGCGCAGGCGCACTGTTACGATCAAGGTACGTCGCGTACCAGCGATCAGCAGGCACAAGACGAAGACCAGGCGGTGGCACTCGCGCGGACGGCGAGGTTCTCGCCGGGCAGATTCCCGCTCCCGGTAACGTGTCGCACAGCTAAGTCGCAGAGTGGGGGTGGCCCGGTGCCGTCGTTCTCCGCGCCCGATGAGGAGCCAGGGGGCCGATCCGCTGGGCGTGCCGAACAGCCCGCCGACCGGCCGGACTGGTCGAACGACCACACCATGCCCATCCGCCGACCCCGGCAGGGCCGCTGGAGCGACCGGAAACTCCTGGTGCTGGCCTGCGTCAGCGGGCTGGTGCTGATCCTGCTGCCGCCGCTGCTGTTCACCGTCCTGCGCCCGCTGGGATCTTCCTTACCCGGCAGCGGGTCGCCCGGTGTCCCCGCCGGCGGTCCGGCCGAACCGCCGATGCCGCCCGCGCAGCTGTCCGAACCGATGCCCGCCGCGCCGGCGAACCTGGACAGCACGAACCGGCTGGTGGTGCTGGCCCGCGGCTGGAACGGCGAGGTCCAGCGCACCTTCCAGCGCGAACCCGGGAGTCAACCGGTCGACTGGCACCCCGCGGACACGCCACCGGGCCGCAAGATCGTCGGTCAACCGGTGCTCGCCAAGAGCGCGGACGGCAAGATGTCCGGCTTCGCGATCAGCACGGACGGCCGCCCGCTGTTCGCGGACGACATCTCGTCGACCGCGGCGCACCTGCCGGAATGGCGGGAGCTGCCCGGTCAGCGGCTGCAGGGCACTCCCGCCGCGATGCAGGCCCAGGACGGCAGGTTCGTCGTGTTCGCCAGGGACGTCGACGGGGCGCTCTGGGAGACGCACCAGCTCGCGCCCGCCGGTGCGGATTGGAGCAAGTCGCAGCGGTTGGACTTGCCGCCCGTGCAGGGCGATCCGGTGGTTTTCCGGGACATCCACGACAAGCTGCGGGTGTTCGCCCTCGGGGAGGGCGGTGCGGTGCACACGCTGACCGAGACCGGACCCGACACCTATGCCGGCGACCGGCTCCCGGGGGCGGTCGCCGGATCCTCGCCCGCGGTGGCCTGCGACGGCCAGGGGCGGCTGCAAGTGTTCACCGTCGGCATCGACGGGGCGTTGTGGCACACCAACGAAACCGGCCCCGCCTCCGGCGAGTGGGTCGACTGGCGCCCGCTCGGCGGGAAGGGGCAGTTCACCGGCGAACCGCTCGTCGCCGCGGACCCGCACAACACGGTGGGCGTTTACGCCATCAACAAGGCGGACGGGTCGCTGATGCACAGCTTCCAGGTCGGTATGGCGAAAGAAGGCTGGGCGGAGCCGTTCACGCTGCTCGGCAGCCTCACCCAGCTGGAAGCCGTGGCGCCGGACGTCAACGGGCACATGGTGGTGTTCGGCATCGGCATCAACGGTGCGATGGAGCAGAACTACCAGACCAAGCGCGCGGGAGGCCCGTGGAAGGGCTGGATGCACAGCTTCGGCGGCACGTTCCCGCAGGAGCAGTCGAGCTCTCCCTGAGCGTCCGAAGTGGACGGATGGTCCGGAGCGGCCGGGTCGTCCGGAGCAGTCGAGTCGTCCGGAGCGCTCGGGTTGTCCGGCGCGGCCGGATCGCCCGGGGCGCCCGGCACGGCCGGATCGCCCGGAGCAGCCAGGTCGCCCGGAACGGCCGGGTGATCCGGAACGGCCGGGTGATCCGGAGCGCTCGGGTGATCCGGAGTTGTCGCGTCATCCGGAGCGGTCGGGGCCGCTAAGCGGGACGCGGACCTCGAAGCAGCATCCGCCGCCGCTGTTGCGCACCGCGATCTCCCCGCGCTGCGCCACGACGAGCCCGTGCGCGATCGCGAGCCCGAGCCCGCCGCCCTCGTCCTCGCGGACCTGCCCGCCGCGCCAGCCCACCTCGAACACCGAATCCAGGTCCTGCTCGGGGATCCCGCCGCATTCGTCGCTGATCGACACGACCGCCCACCGCTGCCCGGCGGAGCCACCGCTCTCGCGCCAGGTGTCGATCGAGACCGCTGCGCCGCCGTGCCGGATCGCGTTGGTGAGCAGCTCACGCATCACCCGCGCCATCGCCTTGTGATCGACCACCGCCACCACCGGCTCCATCCGGCCTGCCGAGAGCTGCACGCCGCCTTCGGCCGCGGCATCGCCGAGTTCGGCCACGGCGTCGCTGACGAAATCGTCCAGCGCCGCGTCCGCCGGGGTCAGCGTCACCGCGCCCGCCTGGATGCGGGAGAGCTCGAACAGGTCGTCCACCAGGGTGGTCAGCCGCCGCACCTCGTTCTGCACCTGCCCCAAGTACCGGGATCGGTCGACGAGCACGCCTTCCTGCGCGGACTCCGCGATCGCCCGCAGCCGCGCCAGCGGGGTGCGCAGGTCGTGCGCGAACCAGCTGACCAGCTGGCGCCGGGAGTCTTCCGCGGCGCGCCGGTGCTGCCTGGCCTCGGCGAGTTCCGCGTTGGCCGCGACCAGCTGCCGGGCCAGCGCGGAGGTCCGCCCGTCGCAACCGCGGGCATCGGGTCCGCGCAGCACCGAGCGGCCGAGCAGCAGCCCGATGCCGGTCGAGACCACGCCGGACGCGCACACCACCAGCACCGCGACCTGCGCGTCGGGTGCGGGACGCGCCATCAGCAAGGCCGCGACGATGCTCACGATCAACGCGGCAACGGTCGTGCCCAGCACGGCGGCCAGCTGGTGCTCGACCCGGCGGCCGCGCAGCGACCGCAGCACCGCGGCGCCGAGCAGCCCGACCCCGCTCGACTCGCAAGCGGCGATCAGCACGGCCTGCAACGGAGAGCAGTTCATGACAGCGCCGCACGGGTCGGATCTTCCGGAATGAACGGACCGATCGCCCAATCTATTCGGACGAACAGTCCGTTCACTCCGGTCGAACTGCGCGGATTGCTCGGCGCACCCCGCGGTAAGCCCGCGCTGTACCGAGCCCGGCGGCCGCTCCCGTCGCGCGAGCATTCGCGCGGAAGGGCTCGTCGCCGCTGAGTCGGCGTGGCGATGCTGCCCGGCTGCGTCACGTTGTTCCTCGCAAAGCTTGCGGTTGTTCCTCGCCGCCGCGGACGGTGCGCGCGCAGCCGGGTCGCCTCGGACGTCGAAGTCCGGGCTGGGTCATACCGCGCGATCGGTCACCGGGGCGCCTGCGCGCCCGTGCAGGTTCGCCGCCACCAGCTCGACCCGGCTGCGGCAGCCGGTCTTGGCGAAGAGCCTGGTCAGGTGGGCTTCGACGGTCTTCTCGCTGACCCCGAACTCGCTGGCGATGCGGCGGTTGGTGCAGCCGCTGCCGATCAGTTCGACCATCCGCACCTCGATGGCAGACCATCCCCGTTCCGGCCGGTCCCGTCCCGGCCAGCCCCGTTCGGGCCGCACGGCTTCGCCCGCCGTGCACCGCGACCGCGTGGGCACGCGCGGCTGCATCGGGCGCACCACGGTGCCGACGCGCATCCGCCGGACCACGGCCGGCTCCTCAGCCGCGGCGGTCGCCGCGAGCGCGGGGCACAGGCAGCCGAACCGGCCCCACTCGTCACCGACCAGCGCGCCCAGCGCCACCAGCTGGTCGACCAGCCTGCCGCACTCCCCGGCGTCCTCGCGCAGTGCGGCTGCCACCTGCGGCAGTTCGTCCACGTCGAGCACGCCGAGCACGCCGGCCGCGGCCAGCAGCTTGCTCGCGAGGCGGCCGAGCGGGCGGATCCGCTGCAGCAGCTCGTGCTCCGGCGGCAGCAGCACGGGCATCGCGGCGTCGGCCAGCCGCAACCCGTCGCCGGAGGGCACCAGGCGGCCGCTCGCGCGCAGCATCCGGGCGGCACCGAGCGCAGCGCCGGGATTGCCGTACAGCGGCCCCAACGCCTCCTGCAACGCCCGGTGCACGTCCTCGTGCAGATCGCCGCCCACCGCGGTCCTGGTCTGCTCGGCGCTCAGCGGTTCGAGGTCGATCACCTCGTCGGCCAGCGCAGCCAGTTCCGCCGCCATCGGGACGGACGCGGCGTCGTCGCGCACCGCGGCGACCACCGCGCAACCGGCCCGGCGAGCCGCGATCAGCAACGGCGCCGGATCGATGATCTCCAGCGCGTCGTCGACGAGCACTCCCGGCGCGCCTGCCTGGGAGAACACCTTGGTCAGCTCCCCGATCACGGTGGAGACCGGCGATTCCGGGCGGGCGCGCAGCCGCGCCAGCGCGTCGACCGCGTCGACCAGCCCCCGGCGCCCGAACCGGTCGAAGTCCTCGCGCAGCGCGTCCAGCACCACGTCCAGGCCGCGCGCGTCGGTGGCCGCACGGCCGTCCACCCACACCCGCTGCTGCTCGGCCCGCCGCGGGCGGACCAGCGCGTCCATCAGCCGGGTCTTGCCGATCCCGGCGGGCCCGCGCAGCAGCACCAGCCGCCCGTGGCATCGGGTGGCCGTGCCTTGCCAAGCCCCGTCCCGCCAAGCAGCGCGCAGAGCCGCCAGCGCACTGCTCCTACCTGCGATCTGTTCCCGACCCATAGCCGTCCGTTCCCGTTCCGGGCAGCGCCCGCGTGTTCGCTGCGATGGCCCGGACCCTACGGGCGCAAACGGCGGAATCGGGGCCCGCCAAGAATACCGAAGCACTCATTTAAGAGATGCGTAATATCGCACCCGCGGTTAAGGAATCCGTAAGAAGTCTTCATTCTTTGCATACAGCTTCCTGCGGCCCCGATGGCAATACTGGTGACGTGCTCACTTCGACTTCGATGCCACCGGCCCGCCGGATCACGCGCTCGGCCGCGCCCGCCGCGCCGCGGGTGACGCCGTTGGGACTCGCGCACCACGCCGACGCCCCGTTGCCCGGCCGCGAAGAGATCGTCGGACGGCTGCTGGACATCTGCCGCGCCGCGGCGAGCGCCCCCGTGGTGGCGCTGCTCGGCCCGGCGGGATCCGGCCGCAGCGCGCTGCTCGCGCGGCTGCGCGCGAGGGTGGAAGCGCACCACCTGCGCCCCGTGCAACTCCGGATCACCCGCGAGGAGCACGACGTGGCGCACCTCGCCGCCCGGCTCGCCGACGAACTCGGCAAGGACCCGCGCGAAGCCGTGCGCGTCCCGCTGACGCGACTGCTCGCCCAGCACACCGAACAGCACGGGCCGCTGGTGGTGATCGTCGACGACGCGCAGCGGATCGCGCCGGGCTGCCTGGCCGAACTCGCCCGCATGGTGAATCCGCAGAACTGCCACCGGGTCACTTTCGTCTGCGCATTCCGCACCCCCGCCGCGGGCGCACCCGCCGAACTCGCGCGGCTGCGCGACGCCGGACTCGTGCACGAGGAACGGTTGCGCCCGCTGGACGAATCCGCGATGCGCGCGCTGCTCACCGACGACCTGCAAGCCGAACCGGCGCCGCAGCTGGTGCGCGCGGTGCGCCGGAACAGCCGCGGGCTGCCCGCTTTCGCGCACGCGCTGCTCGACGGCTACCGCGAAGCCGGCTGCCTGCGGATCGTGGACCAACGGGTCTGCCCGGTCGGTGGCCGCGGACCCGCCGTGCGGATCACGCACCCGCTGTTCGCCGGGCTGAGCGAGCTGGGTTCGCCGTGCTGGCCGGTGCTCAAGGCGCTGGCCGTGCTGCACCCGCTGCGCGGCAACGTCCCGGAGCTGATCGCCCGAGCGACCGACCTGCCAGAGCACCAGGTGCTCGAAGCGCTCAAAGCGCTGCGCGCGACCGGTGTGCTGACCGGCGAGTGGCGGTTCCGGGTGCCCGCGCTGGGTGCGCTGCTCACGACCTGCCTCGGCCCGTACGAGCGGCGGCGGGTCAGCGAGCTCGCGGTGCTCGCGCTGTGGAACGGCGCGGCGACCTGCGCTGATCCGGAGTACTTGGCGGAGCGGCTGGCGACCGCGGGCAGGCTGGTCGACCCGAACCGGGCCGCGGCGGAGCTTGTGCAGCTCAGCGGCCGGACACCGCCGGAGCGCGGGGACCTCGCCGACCATTGGGGCCGCGCCGCGGCGCGGTTGTGCACCGAGAGCGGGCAGCGCGCCGAGGTGCTGCACCGCCATGCGGTGACCAGCGCACTGCACATGCGGTTCGAGTCGGCCGCGGAAAGCGCGGACGAGGTGCTGCGCGACCATCCGCAGCAGCTGAGCCCGGATTCCGCGCAGGAACTGCGGATCGTGCGGTTGGTCGCGGCCGCGGGCACCGGTGCGCTGGGTGAGCTCGTCCCCGAACGCTCTCCGTCCACCGTGGTCACCCGGGCCGCCGGGCTGTGCCTGCTCGGGCGGTGGGCGCAGGCGCACGACGAGCTCGTCGAGGACCTTCCGCTGTGGTCCTCGTCCGAGTCCACCAACGGCATGTTCGGCCGGGTGCTGCTGGATTCGGCGGCGGCGGTGCTGGGCCGCTCCCGCTGGAGCGGCTCGGCGCGGGGGCGCGGAACCACCGCGGACGTGCTCCGGATTCTGACCCGGGCGTTGACGTTGTTCGGCGGACTGCGCGAACCGGCGCAGGGAGCGCAGGTGGCGGCCGAGCGGGCGGTCCACTTCGGACACGCGGGCCGGTGGGACGAGGCGCTGGAGCACGCCCGTTCCGGCCTGGCCACCGCCGCCGCGTGGGGCGGCACACCCGGACACACCGCGTTGTTCCGGCAAATGGCCGACATCTTCGTCGCCCGCGGACAGCTGCAGCGAGCGCGCACCATCATCGCGGAGGCCCGCGAACAGCACCTGCTGCTCCCGCACCTGCTGGCCATCCCGGAAGCCGAGCTGGAAAGCACCACCGGTGCGACCGACCGAGCTCGCGCGCACCTGACCTCGGCGTTGCGGGCCGCGGACGCCGACGGCGTGCTCATCGGCACCGACGAACTGCTGCGCGCCCTGGTCGAACTGGAAACGCGGTGCGGTGACCACGCGGCTGCTCGGGAGCACGCCGCGCGGCTGGAACAGGTCGCGGCGCGGCTGGACGACTCCGCCGCTCGCCGAAACGACCTGCTGGGCCGGGTCCTGGTGCACGGCGACACCGCGGCCGCGGCGGAGGCGATCGAGCTCGCCGAGTCCCGGCAGCGCCCGTGCGAACTCGCCCGCACTTTGGCCACCGTGGGCGGCTCCGCGGCCGGTAGCGGCACGATGCTGCGCACCGCCTACGAGTTGTTCGGCGAGCTCGACGCGCTCATCCCGCGCGCGCGGCTGCGGCTGCTGATGCGGGAACGCAAGGTCACCGTCCCCGGGCGCGGCACCACGGTCGCCGAGAACGAGCGGCTGCTGGCCACGTTGATCGCCGAGGGCCTGACCAACGCGCAGCTCGCGACGATCCTGGGCACCAGCGAGAAAGGGATCGAAGGACGGCTCACCCGGCTGTTCCAGCGGGCCGGTTTCCGGTCCCGCGCCGAACTCGCGACGGCTTTGCTGCACGGCGATTTCTCCGTCGAACTGACGTGATACCTCAGCATTCGCCAGCGCTGGAAAACGGCGCCGGCGAACGATCGGGAGAACGGGGACCTGCATCCGGGACCCGGCTTAATTCCGGTGCCGAGCGGGCGCGTTCGGCATTTCTCGCCGACCAGCGGAGCGCGGAGCACTTTCGCCCCGGTCGAAATGGGGCGAACGAGACCTTCGCTCCTAGCGACTCCGGCGCACGCGGAACGCTCAGATGAGTCCGCAGCGCAGCGCGTGCGCGACCAGTTGCGGACGATTGCGCACGTCGAGATTGCGCATCATGGCCCGGACGATGTTCTTGACCGTGCGTTCCGAGTAGCTCAGCCGCGAACCGATCTCCTCGGTGTCGCAGCCCTCCGCCAGCAGCCGCACGACCTCGACCTCCCGCGCGGTCAGCCCGACCGAGTCCAGCCCGCGCGGCGCCAGCACGTCCCGCTGCAGCTCCTGCACCTGCCGCAGCAGCTCACCCAGCAGGTTCGGCGGCAGCACGCCACCACCCGCGGCGGCCGCGGCGATCGCCGCGCCGAGCCTGCGCTCGGTGGCCGCCGCCCGCGAGACCACCGCGACCACCCGGCACTCCACCACGCTCATCAGGCGGGACGCTTCGAGCTCACCCGCCACCAGCACCGCGGGCGCTGCGGACCCGGCCGCGGCGCGGCGCATGTTCGCCACCACCCGGTCGGTGACCTGGTCGGCGGCGAAGACCAGCACGTCGGCTTCGGCATCGCGATCGTCCGGCACGAACACCTCGAACGAGCCCAGCAGCGCTTCGGTCAGCCCGAGCAGCGTGAGCGGATCCGGCGCCCACACCGACACCCGGGTGCGCGGTTTCGATTCCGGCGCGGCGGGCATTGCTCCCGGAGAAGTGTCCGGGCCGGCTTCGGTCGACATTCGCGCTCCCCTCGCACTCGCGTTCCGAGTTCTCGGCGTTTCCGCGAACCGCACTCGGAATCACCCCATTCGGGAGTTTATGCGCACGCATACCGACCGGTGCGCGAGCACCGCCACCGCCCGGCAAAACCCGGGATTCCCCTCGACGGGAATCCCGGGCCGCACGCACTGCGCGAAGCCGCAACGACGCGGAGTCCGCGCCGCCGACATCGGCTACGAACCGGCGTCACCGCCGACGGAATCCGGCTATCCGCGAACAGCCGAGAACTAAACGGCCGGGCAGATTTCCGCGCCGCTAATCGGCCTGCCGCTGATGCCGCGCCCCGGTCTCCCCCGCGTCGGCGGCGATCCGCTGCAGCGCGGCGATGTGCCCGGTCAGCACCTCCCGGCCGGTGCGGCTGAGGTTGAGCCAGGTGCGCGGCCGCTTGCCGACGTAGCCCTTGTCCACCTCGACGTAGCCCAGCTTCTCCAGCGAACTGACCTGTTTGGACAGTGCGGAGTCGGACAGCCGCACCGATTCCCGCACGTAGCCGAACTCCGCCCAGTGCGTGGCCGCCAGCAGCGACACGATCGACAGCCGCGTCGGATCCAGCAGCGCCTGGTCCAGTTCGCCCTGCTCAGCCATGATCCGCTCGCGACCCGCGCATCCGGTGGCCGAAGAACCGCTGCCACAGCGGCATCGTCGCGACGATCAGCACGCCGGCGATGGTGCCCGGGTACGGCACCTCCGAATCGCGCAGCAGCGCCGAAGCCCCGAGCACGAGCACGATCATCACCAGCAGCACGAGGATGTTCAGCAGCCGGGTGCGCACCGACATCGCCGGGCGGACGCTGGGCGATCGCTGGTATCCGATCGCGGAACCAAGGCGCTTCCAGCGCGACAAGATGGACACCACCAGCACGAACGCCAGTACCAGGTAGGACACCGGCGTCCGCAGCTGCGGGCTCAGGTCCGAGGTGAGCCCGAGCGCGAGCACCAGCGCCGCCGTCGCCCACAGCACCCACTTCGGCTGCGAGTTCCGGCCGGTCACCTGCTGCTTGCGCGCGGAGATCTCGCGCAGCGCGTCGGAGGCTTCTTGCGGGGTCGGTTCGGTCGCCATCATCGCCACTCCCGTCTCGGTCTGCGGATGCCCGCGAAGCTCGGACTTTGCCGCCGTCTCATGTACTTGCCTAAAAGGAAAGTACATGAGCACTTTCCCGCGAGGCAAGTACCTGCCCCGGGGAGAAGGGGTGATCGCCCCGAACAACGGAGAACCCCCACCGGCAATGCCGATGGGGGTTCTTCCGCAGTGCCGCCCAGCCGGGCCGGAGCGGTCAGGAAGCGGCCTGAACGTCCGCCTTCTTCACGTAGACCCAGCGGTGGTTGAGCGAGATCTGGACGAACTCCTCCGACCCGTTGACCACCTTGTGGTTGTTCGGGTCGTCCGCCCCGTCGAAGGCCACGTGGTAGTCCTTCGCCTTCGCGTCCGGGCCCTTGACGTAGGCCTGCCCAGCCGGGACCTCGTACGGCAACGGCTCCAGCTCGGTCGGCTCGACGCCCTCCGGGTATTCCTCGGCGGTCGGCGCCGCGCGCCCGTAGGTCGGTATCCGATCCCGCTTGGCCCGCACCAGCTCGGCGTCATCGGCTGGCGCGGTGTTCTTGCCGTCGGGGTCGTGCAGCCAGGCCTTCTTGCCGTCGAACCAGATCGCCAGCCACTCGCCGGAGCGCTCGGCGACCGCGTACTGCCTGCCGGTGGCCGCCTTGTTGCCCCAGTCCTCGATCCGGGTGCTGCCCGCAGAACCGTCCGGGTGCACCACCTCCGAGGTCAGCAGCGGCGCGTCGGCGCGCGGTTCGGTGCGCAACGGCAGGAAGTTGGCGCCCTGCTTCGGCAGCACCTCGCAGTTGCCGTCCGGGCAGTTCTGCACCTCGGGACGGTTCTCGGCGAAGTTCGGGAAGATCGTCACGACGTCTTCTTCGGCGCCGCCGCTGGCATCGTCCAGCGGCGCACCGAGCAGGTTCATGTAGTGCGCCCAGTCCCAGAACGGGCCGGGATCGTAGTGCTCCAGGCCCGCCTTCTTCGGCGTTTCCGCGGTGACCTCGTCGTGGCCGAGGATGTGCGTGCGGTCCAGCGGGATGTCGTACTTGTCCGCCAAGTACTTCACCAGCTTCGCCGACGACCGGTACATCTGCTCCGTGTACCAGGTGCCGCCCTCGGCGGCCCAGCCCTCGTGCTCGATGCCGATGGAGCGGATGTTGCGGTCCCAGCTGCCCGCGTGCCACGGCATGTCCTTGGTCGGCACCATCTGCGTGATCTGGCCGTCCGATGACCGCACCACGTAGTGCGATGCGCTGGCGTTGGCCGGGTTCTGGAACGCCGAGATCGTCGCCTGGTACGACAGCTCGGTGTTGTGCAGCACGATCGAGTCGATCTTGACGTCCTGCGGCCGGTTCGCGGTGTCGTAGTTGCCGTAGGAGCCCGCGGGCTTTTCCGGGTCCGTGGGCTCGTAGGCGGCCGGGACGTAGCGGCAGTCGACGTCGTCGGGGCACTCCGCCTGCCGGTCCGAGTTCTGCTGCGACGAGCTGGGCTGCTCGGACGTCCGGGCGGAGTCCTGCCCGGTCTGCGAGCGGTCACCCGCCGGGTCCTGGCTCGTGCTTGGTTCCGCAGACGGCGCCTCTTCGGTGCCTTCCGCTCCGGTGCCTTCTTCTCCGGTGCCTTCCAGCCCGGTGCCCGCGAGGTCCCGATCCGGCCGCACGTCCGCGACCTTGGGGTAGGCAAGCTCCTGACCGGTGGAGGTGGTGCGCTTGCGGCCCTGCCCGAGCACGTCGTAGACGTCCTCGGCGAACGAGCGCGCACCGCTGGCCTGCGGGCTGCCGCTGAGCTCGGCGACCGCCGGGTACCAGCCGCCGATGTTCTCCGGCAGCTTCCCGCCGTCGAGTTCCTCGGCGCGGTCGGCCAGCAGCGCGGCACCGGCGCGGATGTTCTGCGCCATGTCCCGCTTGACCTGATCCGCGTCGGAGCCGACCAGCCCGGCGGCCTTCTGCAGGGTGTGCAGCCGCGGGTTGTCGGCGGCCTGCTCGAGCAGCTTCGGGTTGTCGGCGCGCAGCTGCTCCGGGCGCACGTCGGTCAGGTGCATCGGGCCGTACCCGCCGGCCTTGCTCTGCTCACCGTGGTGGTTCTCCCACCTGGTCAGCTGGTACGAGACCGCCATCAGCAGCGGGGTGGGCACCCCGAATTCCTCGGCGGCGGACTCGAACGCGCGTTGTTCCTCGGTGTTCGGCGCCTGCGCGGTGCGCGGCTCGCCGAACGCGGACTGGCTCGCGCCGGTCAGCAGCCCGGCGGCGAGCGCTGTCGCCACCACCGACCGCGCCCAGCGGCGTCTTGGAGTGATCACATCGTCCCTCGCGGTTCGCGTGCGGATGCTCGGACGCGCGCGGGGCCACGGCGAATTCGCGTCCACCGGCGCGCGGACCTCGTGCTGCGGGGTCGCTCGGATGCGCGGCGCCCGCGCGCGGCCGCCGGGATCGGCAGGCCGCAGGCCGCACCTTAGCGATCTCGGCAAGGATTCCGCACCCGCCGAACGGTTTTGCGACCCGAACGGGCAAGTGATGTGCACAAAATGAACGGCGCGCGCGGCCAAATGTCGGCGGGGGCCGTGCTCAACAGCCCCGCCGAGCTTTTCCGAGCCGCTCGGGGAAATCCCTCACGAACCGCCGCTCCAATTCATCGGAGTGACTTCCGCAACTCCGGCTCAACCTTACCGGAACCGTCGTCAGTGCAGGTCAGCGCCGTTTTCGAATTTTTTCGAGCGATGCGCAACCTCATCGGCGAGCAGCCGTCCTACGGTTAGAAAAAGCGCAGGGGAACACCGCGCTCGCACACTCCGGAAAGGTTTTGACGATGGTGAAGCGGACTCGTACGGCAAGCGCGGCGGCGGCACTGGTCGGTGGGGCGCTGCTGCTGGCCGGATGCAGCGGCCAGGCGGCCACGAACTCCGCGGTGGCGCCGGAGAGCCAGCAAGGAGACGCCCCGGGTGCCGTGGACATCGGCAAGTCCAGCGACTGCACGGCTGCGGACTTCGCCTACCGGCTGGATGCCCAGCCGCAGCACGCGCCGGGGTCGTACGTGCTGAGCATGAAGAACACCTCGGACAAGCCCTGCCAGGTGGACGGCTACCCGGTGCTGACGCCGAAGTCCATGGACGACGAGGAGTTCCAGGTGCCGAGCCAGAACGCCGACGTCCCCGGTGCGCCGAAGGAGTTCGTGGTGGACCCGGGCAAGAGCGCCTACGCCGGGGTGAAGTTCGAGCTCACCGACAAGTCGGACCCGAACGCCATGGTCGCCACGGGCTTCAACGCGAAGGCTTCGAACATGAACGGTTCGGGCGCCAACGTGGACGAGATCTCGCCCAGCGACCCGGAAACCGGCACGAGCCTCGCGGTCAAGGGCCTCCGCGTCGGCACCATGCAGCCGGTCGATCAGGGATTGAACGTCGGCCTCTGATCCGCACCGCACGGCCGAACCCCCACCGGGCGACCGGTGGGGGTTCGTTGTGTCGCGGCCGTTCCCGGCTGATTCGTCGGGGCGACGGGAATCGGCCGGTGCCGGAGTGAACGCGTCGGCCGAGCGTTACCACCGGAGTGCTCGCGATGGCCCGGTGATCTGGATGGCCCAGTGATCTGGATGGCCCGGTGATCTGCGATGGCCGGCCGCGGAGCGGTGCGGCCTCCCGCAAGCCGGAACGGCTCGCGCGCTACCGGCCACTACAAGCATTCGCGGGAGCAACCGTGAACTCCCGAGTGCCGTACATGTTGCTGCGCGGCACTGCGACCGCGCGATTCCATCGGAATCCTCCGCACCGCCATGATCGCCACGCCCGTGCTGCCCGGTTCGGCCGGCGGCGGATGCGCCGCCTGGGACATCCCACCGGCCGCTGCGTCGTGAACCTCAACTCGGTGGGTGCGCGGAAACCGCGCAGGCGCGCGACTCCGGCGTGATCCGGACGGGCCGGAGGCTGTTCGCCAAGGACCGTCCCGCCGTCCGGAACCGCTGCCGCCGGAGGACACCCAACGCAAAAATCCGCTGCCGACGTGGTGTCGGCAGCGGATCCGCGAACTCGCGCCGTTCGTGGTGTTCGCGAACACCGATCACGCGAGGGTGCGAACGCCGATCATGCGTCCGGGTTGTCCGGCGTCTCGCTCGAGTCGAGCTGACCGTTCCCGTTCTCGTCGCCCGGAGCGCCCGGCTGCATCTGCGGCGGCAACGCATCCGGGTTATCCGGCGTCTCACTCGAGTCCAGCTGACCATTGCCGTTCTCGTCACCCGGAGCACCCGGCTCCATCTGCGGCGGCAACGCATCCGGGTTATCCGGCGTCTCACTCGAGTCCAGCTGACCATTGCCGTTCTCGTCACCCGGAGCACCCGGCTCCATCTGCGGCGGCAACGCATCCGGGTTATCCGGCGTCTCACTCGAGTCCAGCTGACCATTGCCGTTCTCGTCACCCGGAGCACCCGGCTCCATCTGCGGCGGCAACGCATCCGGGTTATCCGGCGTCTCACTCGAATCGAGCTGACCATTGCCGTTCTCATCGCCCGGAGCACCCGGCTCCATCTGCGGCGGCAGCTTCTTCACGGCCGCCTGACCAGGATCGGGTGCCGATTCGCCGCTGGTTCCGCAGGCCGCCCCGGAAAGCCCCAGCCCCGCAATGATCACGCCGGTGATCAACGCCTTACGCATCGTTCTCTCCCCAAAAACCGCGTTCCAAGTATTCGTCCGTAGGACGCCGAACTCGCCGCCAGGTTGACCGGCCGTGAATCACGTCACGGGAACTCAACCAGTGGCCGCCACAAGGACCACCCCGAATGAAATCGGGTTGCGCGAGAAAGCGCGACCAGCACCCTACGGGACCTCGCAGACCACCGAATTCCGTCGCAACGCCGTCCCGCACGCCCCCGCAACCTCGATCAGCCCAGCTCAGACCACCCAGCAGCCGCCGATGACCGACCGGCACCGCCGCGTCGGGCCACCACGGGCCACGGCCACGAATAGGGAAAACCTCTTTTGGCCCGGATGTTCACCACCGCACCAGGGAACTGCCAGCTGCGCCGATCCGGGGCCGCGACGGGTCCGATGGCCGAAGCCCCGCCGCGACTTCCACCGACCGCGCCGATCTCCGTTGCACGTTCGGGCAGCAGCGCTGCCCGAACGCGCCACCCGGGCGCCTTCCCGCGGTGCCGCCGCTGCCGGTCGCCCCCTCTTCATTCCGGCTGAACAGCGGGGATTGCGCAGCGAGAGCTGCCCGCGTCGGCGGCCTTGTCCGTTCGGGCAACGGGCCCTGCCCGGATCACCTCACCTGTGCGTCTTTCCGCGGTGCGATCAGCTCCGGAAACTGGTGGGCGAGTGCTTCCCAAATTTGCAGCACGTCCAGGGGTCGAATCACGGTCAACTGAACACGCACCCGTGCTCGGACCACCAAAATCATTGGCCACACCGCCGACCGGCAACAAAATGGTGCGCGATACTGGGATCGAACCAGTGACCTCTACCGTGTCAAGGTAGACAGCCGCAGCCGCCCGACCTGCGAAAATCGAGAATCCGCAGGTGGAAACAACGCTGTTGCGACCGCTCATATCCGGTTGAGTGCAGTTCGACGCACATCTATCCTCCCAAAATCCTCCCAGATTTCTGCTCCCACGACAATGGAGATCGCTTCAGGGCGCACAACTCGCGCGCAGCCCGTCCGGCAAGCTCGGCCCCCAGTTCCTACTCCTCAGTGATCAACGAGCCCATCGACTCAAGGTTCTCCGAATCGCCACCGCGTCCCGCTTGAACTCCTCGCGAAACTTCGACTTCCGTGCCACCAAGGACACTTCCTCCACAGGACCCACAGGACCCACAGGACCCAGAATCAGGGTGTCCACACCCAAGGGGGAGCCCACCGGCGGCATCCCCCCTTCTGTGAGGTCATCTCGGCAAGTCGTCTCCATCGTGGGTAGCGGCCTTAAAGGCCGTTTTCAGCGGAGACCACCCGTTGTCGGTGGTGTAGGGACCTCCGTCGCTACCGTCGTGCCAGTAGCGCAGGCAGAAGCCTCCGGATCCGGTGAGCTCTCGGATCGTTTGGTGGTCCACTTCCTCCGGTGACCAGCAGTCCTGGCTCCCGTTGTTGTTGCGGTCTTCGTCGTAGCCGTACTTCTGGTTGGCGAAGTAGCCCTGATCGATCGCCGAGCGGTAGGACACCGTGGGATCCTCCTCCGAGCCGACCAAGCTCCAGTCGATGCCAGATGCCCACGCGTCGTCAAGGCCGCGGTCACCAGCACCGGGCTCGGACTCGTGCAGCTTGTCGATGAACCCCGAGCCGCCGGCGTCGCTGGGCACCATTTGGTTCCACTGCCTGCACGGATCACCGTCCGAGGCCCAACTGTCTTCCGGGCACCCACCTCGCACGCCCTGGTGCGGCGTGCCGAGTGTCACGATGTCCTGTACGAACACGCTCTCCGGAAACCCCTCCCAGTGCTCGTAAGTGCCGAGCACCGCGACACGCGTGATCAGCCCTCCCATCGAATGCGCCACGATGTCGACGGGATTACCCGGGCTGTAGTTGTCGTGGATGTAGTTGGCGAGATCCCTGGCTATGTCCCGGATCGAAGTGCTGTTGTCCGCGTTCTTGTTCCCGATCACGAAGTCGCACTTGTTCTGCCCGCCCACTTGGCCGGTATCGCCCTTGTCAGGCGAGTACCGGGAGATCGCCGCTTTGGAAGGGACGCCGGCCCAGGCCGCCTCGGAACCTGGCTCATGACCGAGGGTGCGCACGATCCCGGCGACGCTTCGGAGCATGTCGGCACGGCCATTGACCAGGACCGGCTGGACGCTCGGCTGGCGCGCATCGCCCGGATCCCCTTCCGCGCGAAGTTCCACCTGCGCCCTCCCGAGCTCGCCTATGCCGCGTCGCGCGGACCGGAGACCATCGCTCGGCACGCGAAGGAGCTCATCGACGCGCGGCTCGCCCCGGCGCACCCGCAGAAGGACGGCAGACAGACCCCCTGGGGCGGACACCCCGTCTTCCGCGCCCAGCACGCCACCGCGACCTGCTGCAGGAAGTGCTTGCAGATCAACCACGAGATCATCCGGGGGCACGAGCTCAGCGAGCGTGAGCGGGAATACGTCGTCCACGTCATCTGCAGGTGGATCGAGCTCGAGAGTCAGGCGGGCTCGACTCGTGCCCCGCCACCGCCTCCGACCCTGTTCTGAGAGCCTTCGGTGAGGGGACCACCTGCGGTGCGCAGGTCGTCCCCTCTCGTCCGGCGCTCAGGCCGGGATCTCCTGGGTGCGGGTGCCACGGCGGCTGGACTCCAGCATCGCCGTCAGGGTGCGCGCGTCGTAGCTGCCCAGCAGGCGGCAGCCCTCCACGAAGAAGGTCGGAGTGGCGTGCGCGCCGCTGTCCGCCGCGCTCGCGGCGTCTCGCTCGACTCGCTTGGCGACCTCCGCGCTGTCGAGGTCCTCGGTGAATGTCTCGACGTCGAGGCCGAGCTCGACCGCGTAGTCGACGAGGTTGTCGCGCTCCAGGGCGTGCTGGCGGGTGAACACGAAGTCGAGCCACGGCCAGAACATGCCTTGATTCGCCGCCGCCTCGGCCGCCCTGGCGGCGATCGGCCCGTGCGGGTGGTGCGGAAGATGGCGCACCACGTAGCGCAGGTCGTCGCCGAAGCGCTCGTGCAGATCCTCCCAAGAGCCGGTGGCGTGCGCGCAGAACGGGCACTCGAAGTCCACGAACTCCACGAGCGTGAGCTGGGCGTCCTCCGGGCCGCGGATGTGGTCGACCTCCGGATCCACCGGCGGCTCCAGCGTCATCGGCAGATCCGCGGTCTCCTCGCCCCACCTGCGGGCGGCGACCTTGAAGATCGCCCACCCCAGCACGTAAGCGAGCACCATAGCAACGAACACGCCGAGAGTCGCCTGACGGCCGAGGTCGGAGGTGGTGCCGAAGGCGAGCCCGATGATCAGCAGTGACACGGTGAAACCAATGCCCGACAGCGCCGCGCCCCCGAACACGCTGCCCATCCCGACGCCTTCCGGCAGGCGCCCCGCACCCAGTCGGACGGCCAAAAGCGTCGCGAGCCCGATCCCCAAGAGCTTGCCGAGCACGAGCCCCGCGACGACGCCCCACGTGACCGGCGAGCCGAGCGAGTCGACGAGCAGCCCGCCCCGCAGGTCCACCCCTGCGTTGGCCAGGGCGAAGATCGGCACAACCAGCAGCGCGGTGGGCAGCCGGAGGTACTCGTGCAGGCGCTCATTGACCGAGACGCCCCGAGACAGCCCCCGGCCGACGGCACGGGCCGAAGACGCGCTCGGCGATTGCCAGAAGTCGCGGAACAGCTGCCGGGCGGCGACCACCTTGTGCCGCCGCGTCGGGTACGCGGGGATGAGGAGGCCAGCGATCATCCCCGCGAGCGATGCGTGGACGCCTGAGGAGAGCGTGGCCAGCCATAGCCCGAGGACAATCAGCACGTACGGAGCCGCGCTCCATTGGCGGGAGCGTCCGAGCAGCCACAGCGCGAGAAGGCACGCGAGGGCGACCAGCAGCGGGACGATGCGGATCTCCTCGCTGTAGAAGATGCCGATGATCGACACCGCGAGGAAGTCGTCGACCACCGTCAGGGTAAGGAGGAAGACGCGCAGCTGACCGGACAGGCGAGGGCCGACGATCGCGAGCGCGCCCAGCATGAACGCGGTGTCGGTGCCGACCACAGCTCCCCAGCCTTCGATGCCCTCGGCACCGGCCGCACCGACGACGAGGACGTACACCAGCGCGGGGAGAGCCACACTCGCGACCCCGGCGATCACGGCGAGACGGGCACGGCTGGTGTCCCTCAGCGCCCCGTGGGCGAACTCCTGACGCACCTCGAGCCCAACGACGAAGAAGAACACGACCATCAGGCCGTCGTTGATCCAGTGGTGCAGGTCCATGTGCAGCCCGAACGGGCCGACGTCGAAGCCCAGGCCCTGATGCCACAGCTCGAAGTAGGAAGAGGAGAGCGGCGAGTTCGCCCAGATGAGCGCGACCGCTGTGACGACGGTGAGGAGCACCGCCGATCCCGACTCCGTGCGGAGCCATCCGGTCATGCTCAGCGGAGATGGTCTTGAGTGAGGCACAATGCTGAATTCTGCCTGACAACTCCGACCATCGGACAGCAGAACGGGCGCACGTCACGGAGTACCGGTATCGCCACGATCCACTACGAGATCCTCCATGTCGCGACCATCAGCCGAGCCGTCGTCGAACTCAACCAACCCAACACCGACGGAACACGATTCGTCGTCAAGCACTACCCCAAAATCACCGAATACCGCCAACTCCACCTCACCCACGAACTCACCACCGCCCTCCAACACCACATTACCCAACACCGACCTCGTCGCCGACGATCTCCTCTTCGGCACCCCCACCATGACCCCCAACCCCCACACAGAAACCGCCACCGCCACCACCCCGACACCCGCCGGGCACGGCACCGCCGGGCACGGCACCGCCACCCGCTACAACACCGGATGCCGCTGCCAGCACTGCCGCACCGCCATCGCCACCTACCGCCGCCACCGCCGAGCCCACGGACACGACCGCCCCACCCGCCACCGACGCACCCGCCACGACCAACACCTCGACCGCAGCTGGTTCCGCAGAAACATCTGGTACCACGCACTAGCCAACGCCGGCCTCACCCACCCGGCCCGCATCCACGACCTCCGCCACACCAACGCATCCTGGATGCTCGCCGGCGGCGCCGACCTCGAAACCATCCGCGAACGCCTCGGCCACCGCAGCCTCCGCGCCACCGAGCGCTACCTCCACACCCTCCCCCACACCCACAACACCGCCCTCACCGCACTCCACCGAACCCGCACCACCAACCCACCCAGCACCCCGGCACCCGGTCAACTCACGGTCACAAACCCCACCCCGCCTCAACCAACAAACTGAACCAGCCCGACACGAATACCCAGATCAGCGCCCCACCCGCCACTGAAAAACCCGCACAGTGAACACAAACCGGCTCATCCCAATCGGGGGTGTAGGAGTTGGGGTCTGAAGCCGCCGGTCTCGAGCAGGCTTCGGGCGATGTAGTTGGTCAGGTTGCGGAACCCGAGCGCGGAGCCGCGCAGGTGTTCGAGCCGTCCGTTGAGCGCCTCGGTCGGCCCGTTGCTGGTGCCGGGTCGTTCGAAGTAGGCGAGCACGTCGGCGGCTCGCTTCTTCAGGGTCCGGCCCAGGGTGGTGAGCTCGGTGAGCACCTTGGGGACGCCGGCGCTGAGGTCGGTGATCAGCTTCTCCATGAGCTCGCGGCCACGTTGCCGGTCCTCGTGGCGATAGGCGGCGATCATGCGCTGGTAGACACCCCAGGTCGCCTCGACCTCGACGTGAGCGTCATCAACGAACAGCGCGCGTAGCCTGTCGCTCTGCTTGTCGGTAAGCAGGTCCGCGCCGGTGTGCAGCGTGCGCCGCGACTTGTAGAGCGGGTCGTCCCTGAACCCACGGTGCCCGTGGATCGCGAGTTGGACCCGGCGCCGACACCTGTCGAGGGCGTCACCGGCCAGGCGCACGACGTGGAAGGGATCCATCACCGTGACCGCGTCCGGGATCTCCTCCGCAGCGGCGGTCTTGAACCCGGTGAAGCCGTCCATCGCGACCACCTCGACCGCGTCACGGAAGGCGTCGTCGCGGTCGGCGAGCCAGGTCTTGAACGCCGCCTTCGACCGGCCCTCGACCATGTCCAGCAGCCTTGCTGGGCCGGCGCCATCGCGGACCGGGGTGAGGTCGATGATCACGGTGACGTACTTGTCGCCACGCCTGGTGTGGCGCCAGACGTGCTCATCGACGCCAATGACCTTCACGCCCTCGAACCGCGTGGGGTCGTTGATCAGCAGCCGATTGCCTTCGGCCAGGACCGCGTTGTTGGCGGTGTCCCACGCGACCCCGAGTCCCTCGGCGACACGGGCGACGGTGAGGTGTGCGACCACGATCCCTTCCAGCGCCCACCGCAACCCGGTGCGCGAGAGCTTCGCGCGTGGCTTCGCCGCGGCGCTGGTGTCTTGGCGCCACACGTGTCCGCAGTCGGCACAGCGGTAGCGGCGCACTACAACTTCCAGCACGGTCGGTCGCCAGCCCAGCGGCTCGTGGGCCAACCGCCGGATCACGGTGTCACGAGCAGCGCCTTCGCTGCCGCACCGTCGGCAAGACTGATCTGGTTCCACCACGCGGCACGCGAGGACCGCACGATCCGGTTCAAGTCGTTGCCCGGTCACGCTCAGACCGAGGCCGTCGAGTCGAGCGAAGGCGGTCAGGTCAGGGCGGCCGAAGCCGGCCAGCGGGGTAGCGTCGGACACGTCGAGGTCTTTCGGATGGATGGCGTAGGAACCTCCATCGTCGGGAGACCTCGACGTCTATCTGCGGACCGACGCGCCCGGCCGACCTACACCCTCATCTGGGAAGAGCCCGCAAAGCCGACGTGATTAGGTCGTCGGTTCGATTCCGACAGGCGGCTCCGGCGAACAGCCCCTGACCTGCGCAAACGCAGGGCAGGGGCGGTTCGGTTCTGGTGGTCGCGCAATGCGCTGGCCTCACGGCTCTGCCCGACACCGACGTCGCTCTCCTCTGCGACGGACCCCTCGCCGGCTGAGCGCTCGCGGCCGGCATCCTGTCCGTGTGCCGATATGCCTCGCTCCGCTCGGCAACGCAGCGTGGCGTTGTGTCGCGACCTGGACGTGCGAGGTGTCAACGGTGCGTCGGCGCAGCGATCGTTGTGTGCGCAGCGAGATGCTCCATGCCGCACGCGCGGCGCGCACGAACGCAACGCCCCGGAACGCCAACGACCCGTCATCGCTGCGACGCGCAACGCGTCTCCCGTCACGGCAACGGATCGCAACCACGACCCGCCCACGGCGCCTCGCGGGACGGAGGGCAAGTTGACACAGTTGCGCTGCCATGGAACCGCGCTGGCTCTCTCGATGACCACCGGTGAAACAGTGCCGCTCCAGGCTTGCGCCTGGTGTTGCCTGGCCTCCTCGTGATCGGCCCGTCGGGGATCGTCAACGTGGTGCGGGTGTCGAGGCGGTCGGGTCCGACGGCTCGGCGGGGCGCGATCGTCTCGTGCGTTGGCGGACTACGGGAGCTTGGACGCGAGGACGTCGGCCGCCATGATCTCGGGTGCTGCGCCGAGGAGGTGCTGGTTGGCCATCAGGGCTGCGACGATGGCGCCGTTGGCGTGGGCGTCGCGAGCGGCCTCGTCGGGGAATGCATCGAAGATCCAGAAGGTGTCGGCGTGGGTCCTAGCCGCGAACCAGACAATCGTTCCTACTTCTTCGTTGGCGAGTGCGACAGCGCCGGCGAGCAGATCGGCGAGCGCGTCGTGCTGTCCATCAGCCGCGACGATCTTGGCGACGAAGGCATACGGAAGTGATGCGGGTGTGGACATGAGGGGTTCTCCTTGAAGTCGGGGTTCTTCGTGGGGCGAGTTCAGCGTATGACGAGCGAGGGCCGGTGGGGAGTGGCGTATACGGCAGTATTGCTATTGTTCGCGCCATGCGTATCGGACTGATCGCGATCGACGGCTGCTTCGGTTCGGCGGTCGCGTCGGTCATCGACATCGTGCGGGTGGCCGACGGAGCCCGCGGCGATGTCGACCCGCGGATCGACCCGATCGAACTCGCCATCCTCGGACCGAAACGGCGGGTGACCACGACGGCATCGATGACCCTGTCGGTGGACCACCCGCTGTCGGAGTCCGGAGAGTTCGACGTGGTCGTCGTCCCTGCGCTTGGAACCCTCACGGCCGCCGCGACCCACGACGCCCTCCAGAGCCGAGATGCTCGTTCGGTCATCGCCTCACTCGGGCGCCTCGACGACGCGACCACCCGGATCGCCGCGGCGTGCACCGGCGTGTTCGCCGTCGCCGAGACCGGACGGATGCATCATCGGCGGGCGACGACCAGCTGGTTCCTGGGGCCGGAGTTCCTGAAGCGCTATCCGACCGTCGCCCTCGATCTCGACACCATGGTCGTGGTCGACGGGAACCTCGTCACCGCCGGCGCCGCCTTCGCCCACATCGACCTCGCGCTCTCACTCGTGCGATCGATCAGCCACGACCTGGCCCAACATGTCGCCAAGCTCCTCATCATCGACGAGCGCCCGTCGCAGGCGGCCTTCGTCGCCTACGAACATCTCCGGCACGAGGACTCGATCGTCGTCGAGTTCGAACGCTTCGTGCGCGTCCGCCTGGACGAACCGTTCAACGTCGCCTTCGTCGCGCAGTCGCTCGGCACCAGCCGGCGCACCCTCGAACGACGAGTCCGTGCGGCGCTCAACCTCACTCCGCTCGGCTTCGTCCAACGGCTTCGCATCGAACGAGCTCGGCACCTCTCAGCAACCACGGACCTCACCTCCGCCGAGATCGCGCGACGGGTCGGCTACGCGAACGCCGAGACTCTGCGCTCCCTCCTGCGCAGGGAGCGACGCCGTTCCTGACCTATCGCCATGCCTGTAGCCGGTGTCCTAGCGCTCGGTTGGAACCACCTCTCAGCACGTCGCGTCGACGCTCCTGCGTCGCCCCTGGACGACCCACTCGACACGCCCGCAGCACAGGCCATGTGACGTGCCCCGGCTTCCCGGACGGTCGGGGTTGGGTGGCTGTGATGTCGCTGCGTTCTCGTCGAGGGGGTCAGCAGACCCGATCAGGGTCGATTGGGATGAGCCGCGAAGGCGGTCAGGTCAGGGCGGCCGAACCCGGCCGGCGGGGTAGCGTCGGACACGTCGAGGTCTTTCGGATGGATGGCGTAGGAACCTCCATCGTCGGGAGACCTCGACGTCTATCTGCGGACCGACGCGCCCGGCCGACCTACACCCTCATCTGGGAAGAGCCCTTACCGTGCGCTCGGACGCGCTCGATCTCCTCCGGATCAGTGACCACGTCCCGGCGCTCCGGGGCCTCCCAAGCGCCCTCGTCCTGCTCGACGTACTCGGACCCCGGCTCGGCCACCTCGTCGTCAGCTGGCCCCTCGGGCGCTTCGACCTCCTGTTCCACGACTTCCTCGAAGAGGCCGGATTCGTCCTCCTGATCGACGATCACTCGTACCGGGGGACCGTCGAAGTCCGGGTCGTTGAACTTCACGGTCGCTTCGACGAAGTCGATGATGTCGAACGACTGCTTGTGCACATCCGGGCACAGTCGCGTCCCGCGTCCGATAATCTGCTTGAACTCCGGTACCGAGCTGATCCGGCGGAACAGGACGATGTTGCGCACGGACGGCATGTCCACACCCGTCGACAGCAACCTCGACGTCACAGCAATCACCGGCTCATCAGTGTCGATCCGCTTGAACGCGTCCAACAAGGCCTGGCCGTGCTTCCCGTCACTCGAGGTGATGCGGCAGACGTAATTCCAGTACTGCCGGACCTTGTCGGTGTTGAGATTGTTCAGCGCCCGCATCATGCGGCCGGCGTGGTCGGTGTCCTCGCAGAACACAATCGTCTTGCCCATGCGGTCCGTGCGGTGAAGGTACTCGGTCAGGTACCGTGCCGCCTCGTCGGTCCGGTCCAGAATCTTCAGCTGCTTCTCGTAGTCCCTCGGCGTGTACAGCCGGTCCGGGATCTCCGTTCCGTGCAAGTCTCGCTGCCCCGACTCAGGCCGCCACCCGGTCATGTCGATGTTGAGCCGGACCTTGCGGACCCGGTAGGGCGCCAGGTACCCGTCCTCGATGCCGTCCTTGAGGGAGTACTCGTAGATTTCGTTGGTGAAGTATGCGTGCGTGTCGGCGTCCGCCTTGCGGACCGGGGTCGCCGTCAGACCGAGCTGGGTCGCGGGCGCGTAGTGCTCCAGGATGCTCCGCCAGCCAGACGACTCCCGGGCACTCCCCCTGTGACACTCGTCGACGATCACCAGATCGAAGAAGTCCGGCGGGAACTGCTTGAACAACGCCTGTTCGTCGCCGTTCTCCAGGGATTGGTAGAGCGCGAAATAGATCTGCCTGCCCAGTTTGACCTCACCGCCGGAGATCTTGTGCACGAGATCGCCGTAAACCCGGGCGAAGTAGTCATCCTTGGGCTGGTCCACGAGCACGTTGCGGTCGGCGAGGTAGAGGATCTTCGGCTTGCGCCCGGATGGCCAGCCGACTTCCCGAAGCTTGGCCACAATGAGGTAGGCGACGAAGGTCTTCCCGGTACCGGTGGCCAAGGTCAGCAGGAGCCGCTTGTCCCCCCGCGCGATCGCACGCACGGCGCGATTCACCGCCACACGCTGGTACTAGCGCGGCCGCTTAGGCGTGTTGTTCGTGTTGCGGAGCTGGTGGTCGAAGGGGGTCTTCTCCAGCTCGGCCTGCAGATCGGTATCGATCCCCTGCCGGTCGCGATAGCGCTGCCAGAGCTCATCGGGGGACGGGTACTCGTCGACCTGGTCGATCCGCCCCGTCGTGGCATCGATCTCGTAGATCGTGGTCCCGTTGGTGGCATAGGCGAAGGGCACGTCGAGACGCCGGGCATATTGCTTGGCTTGCTCGATGCCCTCGTCAGCGTCCTTACGCGTACGCTTGGCCTCCACGACGGCGATGACGAGATCTTCGGCGTACTCCAGCGCGTAATCCGCTCGCAGCGGCGCTTCCCGACGATGCCAACGCTTGCCCGCCAGCAGCTTCCCGTCGTTGATCTGGTACTCGTGTCGAATCCGGCCGCCCCAACCGGCCGCAGCGAGCGCCGGCAGCACCAACTGCTGACACGTCTCGTCTTCGTCGAGTCCCTGCCCAAGGTCCGCCATGATCCCTTGATACCTGACATCCCGGTCACACGTCCCGGATTCGCCGCAGCGAGCGTTCCTGGCCGTACCGCCCACCACCGTGGAGTGACCCGCCGAGATGAACGGGCCCCCTCTCCGGCAGCCTCACGCCGAGCGTGTACGAAGACGCCGTACGGACCAGCTGGCCGAGGCAATCCACGTCCGATCCGTCGCGACGCCGCCGGCCCGAAGGACTGGTCGGACCCCGCAGCTAAGCTGCTCGGCCACCGCATGCCCGGCGTCGAAGGCATCTACTCCCACGTCACCGAACCCATGATCGACCACCTGAACACCACACTGGAGCGCCGCTGGCGGCGTTCACACCCCGCCCCGGACACCAACAGCCAGGGGTGAACACAGATGCCGTGAACACAGTAAGCCAAGATCAACGCCTCCCACAGCGCTCCCAAAATAGTAGGAACCCCAACCAACTAATATCGTCGGCTGGGGCTCTCACCTGGGTATACAACTGGTGCGCGATACTGGGATCGAACCAGTGACCTCTACCGTGTCAAGGTAGTGGCCCTTCGATTCTGACCAGCACACTCGCGCTCCGCCGCAGGTCAGCGGGCTTCGTTCCTCCTCGTTCCGACGGGTTGTGGCGCGTTGAACCGCGTTCCGGTCGCCATCAGATCGCCATATGATCTTGACGTTGGACCGGGCTGCATGCTGGCCGTCGTCCCCTCTCCGCCTTCTCGTCGATCCAGCCAACTCCGCAATAGCCGCGGAAGTCGCCGGTCGACGAAGGCCCCGTTCTCAACGTCGGACGTCGACCGACCGCGTCAGAGCATTCGTCGTGCAGGTCGTTGTTCTAGTAAGTACCCGAAAGCGGACCTAACGCTAGAGCGTACGAACCACCGCGACCTACTGGTCGAAGGTCCAGAAATCCAGGTCAGCCCCGTAGACGGGCTCGCTCGACAACTCGATGACGACCAGGTCCAGAAGCTCATCGAGGGCTACACCTCGGGCGCGACCGTCTACGAGCTGGGTGACCAGTTCGGCATCGAGCGCCGCACCGTGTCCGCGATCCTGCACCGCCACGGTGTCCCGATGCGCCGCCGCGGCCTGTCCACCGAGCAGATCGACGACGCCGTCCGGCTCTACAACCAAGGCTGGTCACTGGCCCGGATCGCCGCACACATGGACGTCGCCGCCCGCACCGTCCGCCAACGCCTGCACGAGCGCGACGTCCCGATCCGCGACACCCACGGGCAGACCTGGGCAGGTGCAGCGCGATGACCGCCACACCGTCCACACCGAGCCCCGCTCCCGACCGGTCACTGCACCTGCAGTGCGCCTGCACCCTCCTGGTGGCCGTCGGCGCCGCCTACGTCTCCTACCGGCACGGCCGCGACTTCGCCCTGCGATTCGGCGCCGACGAGACCACAGCCACCCTCTGGCCGCTCATCGTTGACGGCTTGTTGACGATGGCGACCATCGAACTGTGGAAAACCGGCCACCGCCATCGCGCCACCGGCCAGTGGAAGGCATGGTTGTCGTTCGCCCTCGGGATCGGGTTGTCGCTGTGCGCCAACATCGCCTCCGCACCCGAGCTGAACGCCTTCTCCATCGCCGTAGCCGCCTGCCCACCACTCGCGCTACTGCTGTCAGTCGAACTGCTCAACCAGGCGCTCAAGCGGCGCCGAGCGGAGACGTCAAACGGCACCGGTCACGAGTCAGATGAGAACGCATCACCAGAGCCGTACTCACCGGACACCGGTGAAACCCGCCCGTTGTCGAAGGGCTCCGAGACGAGTGCCGAGGTGCCAGCGCTGCGCACGATGGTGAACAACGTGCCTGGTCACTGCACCAACAGCGCTGACGCTGGCTCAGGAGTACCGCACGGTGAGGATGCTGATCCGCTGCGCGCAAAGGCATACCGGCTCGACGCCGAACACTGGAACCTCTACCAACGTCCGATCTCAGCCGACACCCTCCGCCGCAAGCTCAGCATCGGCTCGAAACGAGCACGCGCCCTCACCCACCACCTCCGCCAGCAACGCCAACCCGGAGCGATGCTGGCAGCGGTGGAATAGACGCCGTGGCCCTTACCCGCATGAACGACCTTCCGTCGGGTAAGGGCCACGCGTCTGAGGTCAGCGCGCGGCGGTTCCGACCTTGGCGGCGTATCCACCGCCTGTGTGTTCTGGAGCGATGTGTGCCGCACTGGTCGCTTCGTGTTCGGCGAGCCAGCGTTCGGCGTCTATGGCTGCCGCACAACCAGAGCCGGCCGCGGTGATGGCCTGGCGGTAGGTCTTGTCGACCAGGTCGCCTGCTGCGAAGACACCGGGGATTCCGGTTTGCGTGGTGGGCTGTTGCACGAGGACGTATTTCTCTTCGTCAACGTGGAGTTGGTCGCGGACCAGTTCGCTGCGGGGTTCGTGTCCGATCGCGACGAACATGCCGCTGACCGGAAGCTCGGATTCGGCACCGGTGACTGTGTCCTGCAGCTTCAACCCGGTGACCGCGGTGTCGCCGACGACCTCGGTGACGACGGCGTTGGTGCGCCACTTGATCTTCTCGTTCGCGCGGGCGCGTTCGAGCATGATCTTGGAGGCGCGGAATTCCTCGCGGCGGTGGATGATCGTGACCGAGCGGGCGAAGCGGGTGAGGAAGGTCGCTTCCTCCATCGCCGAATCGCCGCCGCCGACGACGGCGATGTCCTGGTCGCGGAAGAAGAACCCGTCGCAGGTGGCGCAGGACGACACACCGCGCCCGAGCAGGCGTTCCTCGCCGGGCACTCCGACGTAGCGGGCGGCGGCGCCCATCGCGAGGATGATGGCCTTGGCCCGGTACTCGACGCCATTGGCGAGGACCGTTTTCGTCTCACCGCTGAGGTCGATGTTCTCGACGTCCTCGGTTCTCAGTTCGGCACCGAAGCGCAGGGCTTGGTTGCGCATCTGCTCCATGAGTTCGGGACCCATGATGCCGTCGCGGAAGCCCGGATAGTTCTCGACCTCGGTGGTGGTCATCAGCGCGCCACCGAACTGGGTGCCCTCGAAGACAAGGGGGTCGAGTTCGGCCCGAGCGGCATACACGGCGGCGGTATATCCGGCGGGGCCGGAGCCGACGATGATCAGGTTGCGGATCTCGCTCGTCACCGCGCGGCCTCCGGTGCCAGTTCGGCGAGCAGGCTGGTGACGCGGCGGTCGATCTCGTCGCGGATGGCGCGGACTTCCTCGACCGACTTCCCGGCGGGGTCGTCAAGTTCCCAGTCGAGGTAGCGCTTGCCGGGGAAGACCGGGCAGGCATCCCCGCAGCCCATCGTAATCACGACGTCGGCGGCCTCGACCGCCTCGGTCGTCAAGGGCTTGGGGAACTCCTGGGACAGGTCGAGGTCGAGTTCGGCCATCGCGTGCACCACCGCTGGGTTGATCGTCTCGGCCGGGGCGGAGCCGGCCGAACGGACGGTGACCCGACCTTGGGCGCGGTGGTGCAGCAGCGCGGCGGCCATCTGGGATCGGCCTGCATTGTGCACGCAAACGAACAGCACTTCGGGGGTCGAGGACACGAGGTCTCCTTGGTTCTTGGCGATCGAGGTCAGGCGTTCGCGAGCGAAGCGCGTCGCGAGCGTGGCGAGGTGGGTGTGCACCCGAGCGGTGGCGTTGAGTTGCGTGTAGGTCTCGTCCAGTACCGCGCGGATGGTTTCCGAGCCGAAGATTCCCCAGAACTGGGGTTGCAGGTCGGCGGTTGCACGGTCGAGGAGTTCGGTGACGTGTGGGTCGGTCAGCCGGTATTCCTCGGCATCGTGGTGGTGGGGTGACGTGGACATGGTCAGCCGCCTGAAGTTCGGAAGGGCGAGTCTTGACTCGGGGCTTGATTGGCTGAGGTAGGACTCCTATCGAGTTGTGTTGATGGGACATCGCGCTCGGCTCAGGCGCAGGGGCGACGGATGGCCTGGGCGTGGTGTGCCTGCGCGGTGAGGTTCGCGATGCCCACGGTGAGCAGGCTCAGCGCTTCCGGGCGCAGCCGATAGTAGGTGTACCGGCCGCGCGGCTCGGCGGAGACAAAGCCGGCTTCGCGGAGAACGCGCAGGTGGTGACTGATGGTGGATTGCCGGGCGCCGGTGTCGTCCACCAGGTGGCAGGTGCACATCTGCTCGCGGGCGAGCAGGCGCACGATCTCCGCGCGGAGCGGGTCCCCGAAGAGCTTCACGGCAGCTTCGGCGAGGTCCGGTTGCGCGTCCGCAGCGTGTCCGGGAGCGTCTTCGTCAGCCCCAGCGACGGGTGACATCAACATGGTTCGATGTAAGCATCAACGAGAGCGTCCCGTCAAGTGCGGTACCGGGTGGCACGGGATACATATGCGCTGCTGTTTTACTCCTCTCCTCGGAGCCAAGAACCTAAATTAGTCGACCATCACATCAGCTTCGTTTGATTCATCAGCTTGGGTCGATGTACCGTCGGCTGTGTAGTGCTCCCAGCGGGAAGGGGTCCGTGATGGCTTCTGTCGAGATTTTTGACCCGGCGATGTGCTGTTCGACCGGGGTGTGTGGGCCGTCGGTGGACCCGGCGTTGACGCAGTTCGCTGCTGACGTGGAGTGGCTGGGCTCCGCGGGGGTGGAGGTACACCGGTTCGGCTTGTCGACCGAGCCCGGCAAGTTCGTGGAGAACGGCGAGGTCGGCGGGCTACTGAAGGACAAAGGCGAAGAAGCCCTGCCTGCCGTGTTCGTCGACGGTGCACTGCGCACCTCCGGGCGGTACCCGACGCGCGTGGAACTGTCCGAGTGGACGGGGGTGGCCACCGTGCCCACCGATCAGGTCCTCGGCGGTCTGCTGCGGGTGCGCACGCCATTCGTGTTCTTCACCGGTAAGGGCGGCGTGGGCAAGACGTCGACGGCGTCGGCGACGGCGATTGGTCTGGCCGATGCCGGCCGCAGCGTGCTGGTGGTCAGCACCGATCCCGCCTCGAACCTCGGCGAGGTCCTGGAGACCACTGCGGGCAGGGACCCGCAGCCGGTCCCCGGGGTGGCTGGGTTGTTCGTGATGAACCTCGATCCGGGTGAGGCTGCGGCGCAGTATCGGGAGAAGGTCCTCGGCCCGTACCGGGACAGCCTGCCCGTCTCGGCTGTGGAGCAGATCGAGGAACAGCTCTCCGGCGCGTGCACGGTGGAGATCGCCGCGTTCAACGAGTTCGTCGCGTTGCTGACCGATCCGGAGGTCCGCGAGCGGTTCGACCACGTCGTGTTCGACACCGCGCCCACCGGGCACACGCTGCGGTTGCTGAGCCTGCCCAGCGCGTGGTCGGACTTCTTGGCCACCAACCCCGGCGGCGCCTCGTGTCTCGGCCCGCTGGCGGAGATGGGGGCGCAGCAGCAGCGCTACGCCGAGGCGATGCACGCGCTGGCCGACGGCGATCAGACCACGCTGGTCCTGGTGACCCGCCCCGAGCAGGGAGCATTGGCAGAAGCCGGACGGGCGTCTGCTGAGCTGCGGGAACTCGGCGTCGGCAACCAGCGGTTGATCGTCAACGGCGTGTTCACGGCCACCCGCAACGACGACCCGCTGGCACAAGCGTGGCAGCAGCGCGCCGAGCACGCGCTAGAGCAGATGCCCGAGTCGTTGGCGGAAGTGACCGAGGTCGAGTCCGTGCCCCTGCTGCCGGAGCTGCCACTGGGTGTGCCGGGCTTGCGCGCCATGCTCAGTACCACGCTGCCAGCACAATCGGTCTCCACAACCGATACCGTGTTGCCCGCCGGCGTGGCTACCGACCTGCGGGAGCTGGTCGACGAGGTCGCCGCCAACGGCCGCGGGCTGGTGATGACGCTGGGCAAGGGCGGCGTCGGCAAGACCACAGTCGCCTCAGCGGTCGCCGTGGCGCTGGCCCGCCGGGGGCTTCCGGTCACGCTGACCACGACCGACCCGGCCGCGCACCTCGATGCCTCGCTGGGCGACGGTCTTGGTGACCTGGAGGTCACGCGCATTGACCCGGTGGCCGAAACGGCTGCGTATACCGAGGCAGTACTTGCCGAGGCCGGCGCGGAACTGGATGAGCAGGGCCGGGCCTTGCTGGTTGAGGACCTACGGTCGCCCTGCACCGAGGAGATCGCGGTCTTCCACGCGTTCGCCCGCACCGTGGCCGCCGCTCAGGATCGGATCGTGGTGGTCGACACCGCCCCGACCGGGCACACCCTGTTGCTGCTGGATGCCTCGCGTAGCTATCAGCGCCAGTTGTCCCAGCAGACTGGCCAGGCTCCACCGGCCGAAGCAGTGGAACTCCTCGACCGGCTGACCGATCCGGACTACACCCGCGTCGTTCTGGTGAGCCTGCCGGAGGCGACACCCGTACACGAGGCCGCCGCGCTGCAGGGCGACCTCGCTCGGGCGGGCATCAAGCCGTTCGCCTGGGTGGTCAACCAGAGCTTGGCCGCGGCATCCCCGACCGACCCGCTGCTGGTGGCCCGAGCCGCGTCCGAACGCCGCTACCTCGCCGAAGTCGCCACCGACCACGCCGAACGCACCGTGGTGCTGCCCTGGCAGGCCGCAGCACCGGTCGGAGCCGAGCACTTGGTGCGGCTCGCCCACGGCGACCACTAACCCCAACCGGTGGTCACACACGTCCCGGCCACCGACCCCGACTTACGCTGGACAGGAGAGACGACGACGCCATGACTGTGGCAGCAATCCTGATCTTCCTCGCCACGCTCACCCTGGTGATCTGGCAACCCAAGGGCCTGGGTATCGGCTGGAGCGCGCTGGGCGGTGCGATCGTGGCCCTGGCCACCACGGTGGTGCACTTTTCCGACGTGCCCACCGTGGTCGGCATCGTCTGGAACGCGACGCTGGCCTTCGTCGCCGTGATCATCATTTCCCTGATCCTCGACGAATGCGGCTTCTTCGAGTGGGCCGCACTCCATGTCGCTCGGTGGGGGCGCGGCCACGGACGTGTGCTGTTCGTGTTGATCGTGCTGCTCGGGGCCGCGATCGCCGCGGTGTTCGCCAACGACGGCGCCGCGCTGATCCTGACCCCGATCGTCATGCAGATCATGCTCGCGCTGCGCTTCTCCCCGAAGGCATCGCTGGGGTTCGTGATGGCCACCGGGTTCATCGCCGACACCGGCAGCCTGCCGCTGGTCGTGTCCAACCTGGTCAACATCGTCTCCGCCGACTTCTTCGGCATCGACTTCGCCCGCTTCGCCGCGGTCATGGTCCCGGTCGGCCTCGTTTCCGTGGCCGCCAGCCTGGGCGTGCTCCTGCTGTACTTCCGCCGCTCGATCCCCAAGACCTACGACGTCACTGCCCTGCGTCAGCCGGCGGAGGCCATCAGCGACCAGTTGACCTTCCGCACCGGCTGGGTCGTGCTCGCATTGCTGCTCGTCGGCTACTTCGGCGCCGACCCCATCGGTGTTCCGCTGTCGGTGGTGGCCGGCGCCGGTGCGGTGATCCTCATCGCCGTCGCCGCCCGCAAGCCCGCCTTCGCCTTCCCGCAGGCAGTCCGCCAGCCGCTTCCCGCACCCGTGGGTGCAGGCAGCGCCGAGATCTCAGAGCAGCACTCGGTGGGCGATCCGCGAAACACCGCGGACGCGGGCGATCTCGCCGCAGCCCCAGCCACGCCCGACGACGACCGTCCCACCGGACCGCGACACATCCCGGTCGGCAAGGTCATCCGGGAAGCACCCTGGCAGATCGTGCTGTTTTCCATCGGCATGTATCTCGTCGTCTACGGCCTGCGCAACCAGGGACTGACCGGTGAGCTGGCCAAGCTGTTCGGATTCTTCGCCGACCACGGGGTGCTGGCCGCCGCACTCGGCACCGGGCTGGTCGTGGCCGTGCTGTCGTCGATCATGAACAACATGCCCACAGTGCTTATCGCCGCGCTGGCCATCGGCGCCGTCGGCGCAACCGGGCTCACCCACGAAGCGATGGTCTACGCCAACGTCATCGGCTCCGACCTCGGACCCAAGATCACCCCGATCGGCAGCCTGGCCACCCTGCTGTGGCTGCACGTGCTCGACCGCAAGGGAATGCACATCGGCTGGGGCCGCTACTTCCGCACCGGCATCGTCCTCACCATCCCCGTCCTGCTCATCACGCTAGCCGCGTTGGCCGGGTGGCTCACCGTCATCGGCACCTAAACCCGGAGTTCCGGCCAGGAAGGTCGTCCGGGGCACGCACGGAAGGAGACCGTCATGCACTGCTTCGACTGCGCCGAACAGAACGTCGACAGGCCCGCTGTTGGGACCTGTATGGACTGTGGGGTGGGCGTGTGCGCCCAACACGCCCGCCCCGACCGCCGCCCCGTCACCTGCCGGATGACCGCTGGCATCGTCCCCATACAGCAGCCGGCACGAGTGGCAGCTCGTATCCTGCGCTGCTCCGCCTGCGCCCAGGTCCGCACGACTGTCGCGGCCTGCGAAACACAGGGCGGCCGGGACTGCTAATGATCTCCAGGGCGTTCGAAGGCACGGGAAGCAAGCGGAGGTAGGCATGGCCGACACAGCGGACGTGGTCGTGATCGGCGGCGGGCAAGCCGGCCTGGCCGCCGGCTACTTCCTCCGCCGAGCCCGGCTGAACTTCGTCATCCTGGACGCGCACGACCGGCCGGGAGGCGCGTGGCAGCACGGGTGGAAATCGCTGCGGCTGTTCTCCCCTGCCGAATACAGCCCGCTGCCCGGCTGGTGGATGCCCCGCCAAGAAGGCGAAACCTTCCCCACCGCAGGCCACGTCGTCAGTTACCTGCGCAACTATGAGCAGCGATACGAGCTGCCCGTTCACCGCCCCGTTCACGTGCAGGGTGTCCACGACGCGGGGGCGTGGCTGGCCGTCGACACCGACCACGGGACCTGGCGCACCTCGATCGTCATCAGCGCGACAGGCACCTGGGACTCGCCGTACCTACCGGACTATCCGGGCCGCGACGAGTTTGCGGGAGAACAACTGCACACCGTCGCCTACCGCTCCCCCGAGCAGTACCGAGGCCAACGGGTAGTGGTCGTGGGAGGCGGTAACTCCGCGGCCCAGATCCTGGCCGAAGTCTCCACCGTCGCTGACGCGACATGGGTCACCCAGCGCCCTCCGCGGATCATGCCCGACGACGTGGACGGCCGCGTCCTGTTCGACGTGGCCACCCAGCGCGAAGTCGCCCGCCGGGCCGGCACGGACGCCGAGGGCGTCTCCGGGTTGGGCGACATCGTGATGGTGCCCAGCGTGCGCGAAGCCCGTGACCGCGGCGTGCTGCACGCCCACCCCATGTTTGACCGCCTCACCCGCGACGGCATCGCTTGGAGCGACGGAACTCAAAAGCATTGTGACGCGATCATCTGGTGCACCGGGTTCCGTCCCAGCCTGCACCACCTCGATCCCTTGGGGTTGGAGTACCAGAACGGCGTGCCGAAAACCGTGGGCACGCGGTCGGTCGACGAGCCACGGCTGTATCTACTCGGGTACGGAGACTGGACCGGTTCTGCGTCGGCGACCCTGATCGGCGCGGGCCGTACCGCGAAGACGACCATCGCCGACATCGCCGATCGCCTGCGCTCGGCGTAGAGCAGCGATCAGGTGCAGGCCCGGATGAGTCGTGCGGTGACATAGCGGGCATCCCGGCCGACTCCGCGCAGGGTGGCGGAGGCGAAGCTGCGTTGCCATTCCAGCCCGACGTAGCCGAGTCCGGGCACGGTGGTCGACAGGCCACGCTTGTGTCGGGGCAGGCCGTCGGCGGTCAGCGCGCCAGTTCCGTCCAGGTAGGACAGTTCGGGGCGGTAGCCGGTGGCGAGGATGAGCGTGTCGACGTGTTCGCGGGTGCCGTCCGACCAGATGAGCTGGGTGCCGTCGATGGCGGTGAACATGCGCCGCTGGTCGGGGTTGCCCGCCTCGACGGCCCGCCGGTAGCGGCCGTCGTCGTTGACCGGCATCGGCGGCGGATTGCGCACCAGGTGCCCGATCGGCAGGTGATCGAATCCACTGACCACGGACCAGAAATGCACGTCCCGGCCGAGAAGAAGCTGCGGTGCGAACTTGATCGGATGCCGGGTGGTCAAGGTGACCTGGGCGTGCTCGGCGAGTTCGGCCCCGATCTGCACCGCGGAATTCGCTGCGCCCACCACGACGACCCGCTGCCCGGCATACTTGCTGGGCTCGCGGTAGTCGGCGGCGTGCAGCACGGTGCCGGTGAACGTATCCAGTCCCGGAAGGTCCGGCCGATAGGGACGCCCGAACGCTCCGGTCGCGGCGATCACGACCGGCGCCGTCAACACCTGACCGTCGTGGACGTGGGCCACGAAACACGGGCCATCGCGGCGAATTCGCTCGACGCGGTGGTCGGTGCGGATGTCGGCGTCGAGGTTCTTGGCGTAGCGGCGGAGATAGTCGATGACCTCGTCGCGATGCGGGTAGTGCCACGGATCAGCCGGAAAAGCCATGCCGGGCAAAGTGCTGTAACGGGCCGGGGAGAACAGGGTGAGGCTGTCGTAGTACGACGGCCACGACCCCACTCCATGGCCAGCCCGGCGGCTCGTGATCCGGGGCCTTTGGTGACTTTGGTGCGGTGGCGCACGGTCGCGAAGGTCGACTCGATCGGGTTCGTGGTGCGGAGATGTTGCCAGTGCTCGGCCGGGTAGTCGTAGAACGCGAGTAGCTCCTCGAGGTCGTCGGTGATCTTGACGACGGCTTTGGGGAACTTCGCTGCGTAGGTCACCTCGAAGGTCTTCACGGCCTCGCGTGCATGCTGCTTGTCTTCGGCGTTCCAGATTTCGGCCAGGGCCTTTTTCGCTGCTGGTTGGGCGGATTTCGGTAGGGCGGCCAGCACGTTGCCGGTTTTGTGAAACCAGCAACGCTGCTCGGCCGTGGTGGGAAAGACCTCGCGCAGCCCGGTCCAGAAGCCGAGGGCGCCGTCGCCGATGGCCAGGGTCGGGGCGCGCATGCCGCGGCGGGCGCAGTCCCGCAGCAGGTCGGCCCAGGACTCGGTCGACTCGCGGTAGCCATCAGCCAGAGCGACGAGTTCCTTGCGGCCGTCGGTGCGGACGCCGACGAGCACCAGCAGGCACAGCTTGTGCTCGTCGAGACGGATGTTCACGTGGATGCCGTCCGCCCACACATACACATAGTCCACACTGGATAGGTCTCGCTCGGCGAAGGCGCGCTGTTCGGTCTTCCACTGCTCGGTGAGCTTCGTGATCACCGCCGAGGACAGGCCCTTCGTGGAGCCGAGGAACTGGCCCAGCGCGGGCACGAAATCCCCAGACGACAGGCCGTGCAGGTACAGCAGTGGCAGCACCTCGGTGATCTTGGGGGACTTGCGGGCCCACGGCGGCAGAATCGCCGAGGCGAACCGCTTACGCTCCCCGGTGTCCGGGTCGGTGCGCTTGTCGTTGACCCGCGGAGCATGCACTTCGACCGCCCCAGAGCTGGTCATGACCTCCCGCGGCTGGTGCGAGCCGTTGCGCACCACCAGCCGGTGGCCGTGCTCGTCACGTTCCTCCGAGTTCCCGGCGATGTAGGCATCCACCTCGGCCTGCAGGGCCTCGGCCAGCATCCGCCGAGCACCTTCCCGGGCGATCTCATCGAGCAACGACGACGGCGACGAGCCGTGTGTCGAACCATCATCACCAGAAGCAGGGTCAGGGACTACGCTGAGCATGGGCCGTACCTTCCCGAACCGGCGCGCCAACGCCGGTCCTGATCAGAACTCTTTGACTTCCAGATCTTCCTCGGGAAGGTGCGCCCTTTCACGTCACCTCGCCGAAGGCCATCCACAAGTTCTGATCATTGCTCCGCGGTACGTCCCCGCACGGTGGTGCGGCGGGTCAGAGTGGTGTAGCCGAGCCGTCCGAGGACCTGACCAGCCCCACCGAGACCGAGCGCGACCGCGGCGGTACCGGTGCCGATGCCCCGTTCGGCCAGCAACGGCACCAGGTTGATCACGACGGCGAAGGTCGCGAAGGCGGCCAGGCTCAACGCCACCGTGAGCGTGACAAACGCCCGACTGCGCGCCACCGTCCCGGGATCGACCTGCTCGTGCTGGGACTCCGCATCCGGGCGTTCTGGCCACGGCAAGGCGAGGCCGAACCAGTGCCCGGGAACCGTGATCAACGCAAGGATGGCGGCCAGCACGAGGTAAGTCGCCCGCCAATCCAGGTGGGCGGCCAAGCCGGCGGTCAGCGGGGCGAACACGGTGCTCGCCAGTCCAGCGGCCAAGGTCAGGATGGTCAGCGCCCGAATCCGGTCGGAGCCGTGCCAGCGGGTCAGGGCGGCGAACGCAGGCGGATACAGCACCGCCCCCATCGCCACCCCGACCAGCAGCCACGCAACGAGGAACCAGACCAGATTCTGCGCCGTGGCCACCGCAACCAGGGCGGGCACGGCCAGCGCCGAGCCCGCGGTCATCACCCCGCGCGGACCACGGTGATCCAGCCACCAGCCGACCGGGATACCAACCAATGCGGCGACGAGTTGGCTGCCCGACAACGCCGCAGTGATCGCCGCGATCGGCCAGCCCGTCGTCGCCGTGATATCCCCGGCCAAGACGGGAAAGGCGTAGTAGAGCACGCCCCAACTGGTGATCTCGGTGACGCACAACGTCACCAGCGCCCGCCGCAACCCCGCCCGGCTCACAACATCCGACTGCGCGAGCGCTCCGAAGGACACCGGCGTGCCCCGCTCAGTGTGTGGACCGAGCAGACACTGTCAGCGACTCCGGCTCGGCCGGTGCGCCGCAGCACCCGTCAGCCTGCTCCGCGGTGGGAGCGTCGAAAACGCCGGCACCGCCGCACACACCGGTTTCCGGCAACACCAGCTCGACCCGCTCGGCAGACTCGCGGTCGCCGGCCAGTGCGGCGGCGACCGAGCGCACCTGCTCGTAGCCGGTCAGCGCCAAGAATGTCGGCGCGCGGCCGTAGCTCTTCATCCCCGCCAGGAAGACGCCGGGTTCCGGATGGGACAACTCGGTAACCCCGTGCGGATAGACCGTGCCGCAGGAGTGCACGTTCGGGTCGATCAATGGCGCCAGCGCCACCGGCGCCTGCAACGTCGCATCCAGGCCAAGCCGGATCTCGGACAGCCACGACAGGTCGGGGCGGAACCCGGTCAGCACCACGACCTCGTCGACCGACTCGACCCGTTCGCCGAGGTCGGAAACCAGGGTGAGTCGATGTGCGTCGCGTTCCACCGCCGCCGTGCGGAATCCGGTGACGACCGCGATCCGTCCGGCCTCGACAGCGGCCTTGGCCCGCTGGCCGAGCGCACCTCGGGCGGGCAACTGATCGGCTTGGCCGCCTCCGAAGGTGTCGCCCACCTCGCCGCGGCGCAGCAGCCACGTGATCCGCGTATCCGGGTGCCGAGCGGCCAGCTCGTCGAACGCGACCAGAGCCGTCAACGCCGAATGCCCACTTCCCGCCACCACCACGTGCCTACCCGCATACCGCTCCCGGACGAACGCATCGGTCAGGTCCGGCACCTGGTAGGCGATCCACTCAGCCGCTGCATGCTCACCCGCCGCCGGCAGCCCGTCGCCACCGAGCGGACTCGGGTTGCCCCAGGTACCCGAGGCATCGATCACCGCCCTCACGGTCACCCGTTCCTCGGCACCCGACGCGGTGCGCACGTGCACGGTCAACGGCTCGCTGTCGCGCCCGGCGTCGACAACCCGGTCCCGGCCGCGGCGAGCCACCCCCACGACCTCGGCGCCGAACCGCACCCGCGTTCCCAACGCGTCGGCCAGCGGGCGCAGGTAGTGCTCGACCCACTCCCGACCTGTCGGATAGCTGCCCTCGTCCGGGGCCTGCCAGCCGGTTGCTTCCAGCAGTCGGCGGGCGGCCGGGTCGATCAGCTCTGCCCAGCGGGAGAACAGGCGCACGTGATGCCACTGCGCCACCGCGGCCCCCGCTCGATCGGCGCGTTCCAGCACCAGTGGTTCCACGCCCCGCTCGGCCAGCTCGGCAGCCGCTGCCAACCCGACCGGACCAGCACCGACGACCACCACAGGCGACTCGTTCATCCCTCACTCCATCCATCGATACATCTCGATTGAGTTGAGGTGAATATATCGAGCGCGCTCGATAGAAGCAACCATCGATTTCGATCGATATACTGGCGGCATGGCGATAGCGCTTCGGCAAGCCCAGGTCCTGCCCACCTCCGATGCGGCGACCTACGCCGACTGGTTTGCGTGCCTCGGCGAACCCGTGCGGGTGCGGCTGCTGCACGCGGTGGCCACCAGTTCGAAGGGCATCACCGTGGGTGCGTTGACGAAGATCCTGGGCACCAGCCAGTCGACCTGCTCCTTCCACGTGCGCAAGCTCGCCGACGTCGGCTTCGTCCGGCTCCACAAGGAAGGCACCGCCACGATCGTCACGATCAACGAAGCCTGCTGCACCGGCCTGCCCCACGCCGCCGACGCCGTCATGGGTCTGCTCGGACCTCAGCCCTGCTGCCCGGACAACCTCCCGGCCGATGTCACCGTCCGAGCACTGAACGCTAAGGACTGGACCGCCGTGCGCCGCATCTACGCCGAGGGCATCGACACCGGCATCGCGACCTTCGAGACCACCGTGCCCAGCAAAGCCAGCCTCGACGCCAAATGGCTGCCCGAGCACCGGTGGGTCGCCGAACTCGACGGCGAGGTCGTCGGCTGGACCGCCGCCGGCCCGGTCTCAACGCGCGAGTGCTACGCGGGAGTCGCCGAGACCGCCGTCTACGTCGCTGACGGCTACCGCGGACGCGGAGGTGGGAAAGCGCTGCTGCACAAGCAAGTCACCGAAGCCGACGCCGCCGGACTCTGGACCCTGCAAACCGCGATCTTCACCGAGAACCGCGCCAGCATCGCCCTGCACCACGCCGCCGGCTACCGCACCGTCGGCGTCCGCGAACGCATCGCCCAACGCGACGGGATCTGGCGCGACACCGTGCTCCTGGAACGCCGCTCACCCATCAACTGACCGACGCGGCAACATCAACGTGAGCCGAGCAAGATCCAGGAAGGATTGCTTGCGTGGGTTGCCGCTCTGTCGGGCACCGGACCTGACCGAGCCGTCGATATCGACTGCGGGAGGTATCCCTCCCGGCAACACCGATGTGACGCAGCCGCACCTCAGCGGCTCGTGGACTCCGCAGGGCCACAGCAGTCCTCGCCCACGCCAGCGGTCGCGCTGCCCTGGCGAGCGAGGCGTCGGATGCTCCACCACCCGAGGAGCAAGAAGAATCCGAGGGTTGCCGTGAGGATCACGGTGGCATACGGGGCGATGGTTTTCATGGTGGCGGTGGCGCCGCTGGCGCCGACGCCGAACAGCGCCAGGATGGCAGGGAGCACGGGGCTGCAGCACAGGCTGGGCGCGAGGCTGGCAAGGAATCCGAGTCCACCGAGTGCGGCCCGGCCTCCGGCAGTGCGGCGTGCCGCGACAGCTTGGCGCAGGGCATAGACCTGCACGGTCAACACGGCGGCCAGCCCCAGGGCCAGCACGATGGCAAAGCCGAGTAGGAGCCCGGTCAGGTACGTCCAGTTGGACAGGCTGAGTTGTCCGCCAGCCTGTTCGGACGGCAACACCGTGGCATACGCGGCGAAGCTGATGACCGTCAGAGTCGCGAACACGACGCGGGAGGGACGGTCACGGACCAGTTGCGCCAGCACGGCGCCGCTGGTGACCGGACGGGGATGAGCGGGCGTGGTCGAGTGAGTCGAGGCAGGCATGAACGCTCCTGGTCACAGCGGTGTACGGGCGCGAGGGGCTACGAGGGCCGGTCCTCGTCGCGATGCTCGGGTCGCCTGGGTGCATCACAGGTGCTGGAGTACCTGCTCCGAAGCCGTGTCCCGACCTGCCAGGCCACGACGAGCGCGGCGGCCACGGCGGCACCGATCACCCAGGGGTTGCCCAGCCAGGCGGCGAGAGCGCCGAGTGCGCCCGCGGCGATCAGGGCGGGAGCGGCGCAGCACAGCACCAGCAACGCGCCGACGCCGAGCGTGGCTAGCACCGGCCGCTTGTCCGTGGTGGCCATCGATCCCCCTCCCCTACATCCGTCTCGGGGCGGTCGCGGGTGCGTCGATGCGCTCGCAGGCGTCCAGCGCAGTGCAGTTGTCGGCGGCCAGCGCACGGGCGAGCATGACCAACTCGGCTACCCTCGGATCGGTGACCCGGTAGTAACACCAGCGGCCTTCACGACGAGCGTGGACGTAGCCACAGTCGGCCAGGCACGCCAGGTGGGTGGAGATCCGGCCTTGCGAGAGGCCGATGTGGGCGACGCAGTCGCTCACCGAGCGCTCACCGTCGAGCAGGAACTCCAACAGCCGCAGGCGGCTTGGGTCACCCAGGGCACGGAAGAACTTCGCCACCGTGCCGACCTCGTCCCCTTGGCCAAGCAACCCGTCGACCGGGGCGATGTCCGCCGCCTCACTCATGCCGAATCACCACCTGCACATATTCGCCAAGACGGATACTATGACACCAGGATACATCCGGCGAGGCGAATATGACGAGGCGGGCGCGGCGGCTCGTCAGGAAAGGTGCGGAGATGGCCTTCGATCTGGCGATCATTGGCTCCGGGGGTGCGGCGTTCGCGGCGGCGATCGCCGCGCGGCGGGAGAACCGCTCGGTGGTGATGATCGAGCGCGGCACCGTCGGGGGTACCTGTGTGAACACAGGCTGCGTGCCCTCGAAAGCGCTGCTGGCTGCCGCCGAAGCGCGGCATATGGCCCTGTCCGCGCAGCGGTTCCCGGGGGTGCGGGCCAGCGCTGAGGAGGTCGCGTTTGCCGAGTTGATCGGCGGGAAAAGTGACCTGGTGGCTGCGATGCAGCAGGACAAGTACACGGGTTTGGCCGCCGAGTACGGCTGGGAGATCATCGCTGGCCAGGCGCGGTTCGTGGACGGCCCCGCGGTGGAGGTCGACCTCGCCGGGGGCGGGAGCCGCCGGATCGAGGCCGAGCACTATCTCGTCGCCACCGGCTCGGCCCCGCGGATACCGCAGGTGGACGGGCTGGACGAGGTGGACTACCTGACCTCGACCACGGCGATGGAACTGACGGCCCTGCCGGAATCGATGCTGGTCGTCGGGGGCAACTATGTCGGCCTGGAACAGGCTCAATTGTTCTCTCGCCTCGGGGTGCGCGTGGAGGTGGTCGAGATGCTGGACCGACTGGCTCCGGCCGAGGAACCCGAGGTCTCCGACGCGCTCGCGCGGGTCTTCGCCGAGGAAGGCATCGGCGTGCACTCCGGCACCGTCCTGGCGCGGGTGCGACGCGAGAACGGGCGGGTCGTCGCCGAGCTGCGCGACCCGCGGGGGCACGCTCGCGAGTTGCGGGTCGACGCCCTGTTGATGGCCACCGGGCGCGCCCCGGTCACCGACGGGTTGGGGCTGGACGCCGTCGGCGTACGGACGGGGCAGCACGGCCAGGTCGTCACCGATGAACACCTGCGCACCGAGAACCCCCGGATTTGGGCCGCGGGTGACGTGACCGGGCACCCGCAGTTCGTCTACGTCGCGGGCGCGCACGGCGCGGTCGTGGTCGACAACGCCTTCCACCAGGCAGGCCGAACGCTGGATTACCACCACCTGCCGCGGGTGACCTTCACCAGCCCCCAGGTCGCCGCCGCGGGCCTCACCGAGGTCGAGGCCCAGCAGCGGGGTTACGACTGCGAATGCCGGGTCCTGCCGCTGGAACATGTGCCGCGCGCCCTGATCAACCGCGACACGCGCGGGCTGATCAAGCTGGTCGCCGAACGTGACACCGGCCGGCTGCTCGGTGCGCACGTGCTCGCTGACGGCGCCGGGGAGGTGATCGCCACTGCGGTCTACGCGCTGCACAACCAGATGAGCGTCTACGACATGGGCGAGCTGTGGTGCCCGTATCTGACGATGGCCGAGGCCCTCAAACTCGCCGCCCAAACCTTCACCCGCGACATCACCAAACTCTCCTGCTGCGCCGCCTGAGCGGAAAGACCCAACGATGACCGAGAGCACGGGACAGTCCCAGGTAATGACCGTGGGGGAGTTGTCCCGCCGTACCGGCGTCCCGATCAAAACGTTGCGCCAGTACAGCGACTGGGGCTTGATCTACACCATCGGTCGCAGCGCGGCGAATTACCGACTCTTCGACGCCGACGCCCTGTGGTGTGTCCACCTGATCGGCCAGCTCCGCGGCCTCGGGCTCACCGTGGCCGAGATCCGCGAGCTGACCGGCACCGCCGATCCGATCGGCCCCCGTCTGGCCTGGTTGCTTCAGCGGTCACGACAGCGCCTGTCCGCACGGATCGACGAGTTGCAGCAGACACTGCGGCGCATCGACGAGTTCGAGGATGCCCACCGCACAGAACTAGCCGGGCGGGGTGGGGTGTGCTGGCCGGGTGACCCCCGCTGCGTCGCGCACGCTTGACCCTCACCCCGGGGTCAGACCCTACGGTCGCGGCACTCCAGCAACTACGCCGTCACCGTGGGAGGTAAGGACCGTGACCAGCGCACATCCCACCCAGGCCGTCGACGAACTCAGCCAGCCCGGCGGCGCCCTCGATCTCGGCCCAGCCCAGGCCCGTCTGCTGATCCGGATGCTCCGCCTGCTCGCCCAGGAGGACCATCCCGTCCGCCGTGACCGGGTCCTGGACTCGATCGCGGGCCTGGGCATCGAGCACGCACACGCGGCTGCCCTGCTCGATTCCTGGACCGAACGCGACGACGAGGGCCACATCGTGGGACTCGTTTTGACCCACAACCCGACCGCTCACGAGGTCATCATCGGCGGCGCCCGGAAGTGGACATGGTGCGCGATGGACACCCTGATCTTCACGATCGTGCTGAACACACCGATCACCGTGTGCTCAACCGCCCCCGAATCCGGTGCGGTCGTGCGGCTCCAGGTCAGTCCCTCCGGCACCACCGAGGCCGATCCGGCCGACGCTGTCGTGACGCAGCGAGTGCCCGCTCGTGGCCAATCCGACTTCGGTACGAAGACCGCGATCTGGGGCTCCTTCTGCCATCACAGCTTCTTCTTCCCCAACCACACCGAGGCCGAGCACTGGGCAGCCGGTCGCGACGACATCGCCATTTTGTCTCTTGAGGACGGATTCGCCGCAGCGCGGGGCATGGCCGCGGCGTTGACGCGATACGACGAGGACCAGGCTGGCGAGTGAGCTTGCCGGGCCGAAGTTAACAACCAAGGACTGATCGCCATGACCGAAGAACAGATCCACGCCGGCGTGCAGAAGCTGATTGGCGTGGTCAACGCGAACCTGGCCATGCCTGACCTACTGCCGCACCTGTGGCGCCTGCTCGTCGACCTCGGCGAACCCGTCTCCGCAGAGCACTTGGCCGCCGCTGGCGGCTGGCCGATGGAGAAGGTTCAAGCCGAGCTGGCCAGGCAGCCTGGGGTGGACTGGGACGAGCACGGCCGAATCGCCGGATTCGGGCTGACCCTGCGCCCCACACCGCACGCGTTCACCTTCGACCGCAGGACCGTCTACGGGTGGTGCGCCACCGATACGCTCCAGTTCCCGCGCGGCCTCGGCCACCCCGGCGTGGTGGACTCCACCTGCCCAGCCACCGGCCAGCACATTCGCATCGAACTCACCCCCAACGGCATCGTCCGCGTCGACCCGCCAGAAGCCCTGGTATCAAAGATGCACCTCACCCGGGCCGTGGCCAACCTGCGCGATCTCTGCGATCTCGGACACTTCTTCAGCTCACGCAAGGTCGCCGCCGACTGGCTAACCGCGCACCCGCAAGGCGAAGTCATCCCGGTCGCCGAGGAATTCGAGGTGGTACGGCGAGCATCAACAGAACTGGGCTGGACGGCGCTGTCGGCCCCGAGCCCTCCCGCTTGCTGAGCCGACCTGTGAAGGGCCGGGTCGACCTGGGCCGGTGATTGGCTAACTGACGAGGCTCTCTATCCAGGTGGCCCGGCGAAATTCCGCTGCGCCGGCCGGACGCGCGTCACACCGTGGACGACCTTTCTGGTCGTTCATGGCGGAATGCCGGGAGGGCGACTACCGCAGCGACCAGCGCGGCGACCCCGAAAGAGCTGAGAGCCGCGGTGAATCCGGCAGGCAGCAGGACGGCTTGGAAAGCGAGGCTGCCCAGTCCCATGCCGGTGAACAAGGTGAAGACGTTGAGGCCCATAGCCAACCCACCGTGGCCAGGCAGGTCTGTGACGATGCCGCCCAGCGGTGGTTGGGTCATGTCGTAGCCCAGCGAGAGGGCGACGATGGTGGCTTGCACGGCCAGCAGCGGCAGTGGCGTGGCCAGCAGCAAGGCGCAGACAGCGCCGAGGGCCACGCCGGCGGGGATGATGCGGGCGCGGCCGTAGCGGTCGGCCAGGCGTCCGATGACCGGACCGAGCAGCAGGCCCGGGATGCCGTAGCCGAGCAGGGTCAGCCCGATGCCGAACTCGCCGAGGCCAAAACGTTGGGTCAGGTACACGCCCAGCCAGGTGTAGATGCCGGAGTGCAGCAGCGCGTTGATCAGCACGTAGGTGTAGGTGCGGCGCCCACGGGCCGGGCGCAGCAGGTTCAGGTACCCGGCGGCCACGGTCCGCGGCGCGGGCGGTGCCGCCGACCGCGGGGTCTTCGGTAGTAGTGCCAGCGCCGTGACGAATAGAACCAGCCCGGCCGCGGCGGCGGCCAGGAACAGTCCGGGCCAGCCGACCAGCGGCTCGCCCAGGGCGCCGGTGGTGGCGCCGACGGCGATGCCCCCGGCCATACCACCGAACAGCCAGCCCAGGGCGTGGCCACGCCGCTGGTAGGGCACCAGGTCCCCGATGAGTGCCAGGGAGATCGGTACGACGCCGCTGGCGCCGATCGCGGTGGCCAGCCGCATCCCGATGAACGCCCCGGCGCTGCCGGCCAACGCGGTTGCGGCGGCCAGCACGGTGAGGGCGGCCAGTGAGCCGAGGATGACCGGACGGCGCCCGAGGTGTTCGGAGACCGGTCCCCACACCAGCACCATCGCTCCGTAGGGGATCAGGTAGGCGGGCACGGCCAGCCCAACAAGGTCGGGCGAGGCGTGGAAGACCTCGGCCAGCCGCGGGATCAGCGGCGCGACCATGAAGATCTGCGCGAAGATCACAAACGCCGCGGCGGTCAGTAGCGCCAGCATCCCGCGCGGAGCAGCGGGCTTTGTCAGTTGCTCAGACACGTCATTTCCTGTGCGACAAGTCCAGGGCGCTGCCCCCGAACCGGTGATGTGCGGTCAAATCCGGTGTTGCCGTGGCCAATCAGGTCACGGTTTGCTCGGAGAACTCCTGGCCTGCTGCGCTGCGGGCGCGACCGACGCTGGCGATGGCGCTGATCAGCAGCGAGGGGCGCGTGCCGAAGGAGTTGAGGAAGATCGTGGTCACGCTGGCGGCCATGGCCACCATGGCCCACACCGGGGAAATCAGCCCGGTAGAGGCCAGCGGGATGCCGAGGCCGTTGAAGGTGAACGCCAAGCCCACGTTGGTGCGGGTGCGCCGGTAGGCCCGGGCACTAATCGCACGAGCATCGAGCACCGCGGTGACCTCGTCGCGCAGCAGGACGACGTCGGCGGATTCCACGGCGATGTCGGTGCCGCCACCGGCGGCCACGCCCACGTCAGCCTGCATCAGCGCGGGGGCGTCGTTGATCCCATCGCCGACCATGGCCACCCGGGTGCCGTCGGCCTGCAACTCGCGCACGATCGCGGCCTTGCCCTCCGGGCGCACCCCGGCATGAACTTCGGTGACGCCGATCTGATCGGCGACGTGGCGTGCGGCGCGCTGGTTGTCGCCGGTGACCAACACCGGCTGCATCCCGGCGCGGCGCATGGCCGTGACCGCCTCGGCGGCGTCGGGCCGCACCTGGTCGCCCAGTGCGATCGCACCCCGCAGCACCTGGTCGGCGGCCACCGCGATCACTGTGTGCCCGGCGGCTTCCTGCTCGGCGATCCAGTCCGACAACCCCGCCAGGCCCACGCCGCTGTCGGGGAGCAATCCTGGGCGGCCCACTACGACGTGCTGGCCGTCGACGGTGGCGCGCACGCCGGAGCCGGTCATCGACTCGAAATCGTGCGCCTGCGCCACGGTCAGTCCCGCGTCCTCGGCGGCGACCACGACAGCGCGGGCGAGGGGATGTTCGGAGTGGTGCTCTGCCGCGGCGGCCAACGCCAGCACGGCGGCCGTGTCGCCGTCGGTGGAGGCGACGGCCCGCACGGTGGGGCGGCCTTCGGTGACGGTGCCCGTCTTGTCCAGCACGATGCGGCGTACCAGCCGGAAAGTCTGGAATGCCTCGCCGGTGCGCATGACGATGCCCCGGTCGGCGGCGTGCCCGGTGCCGCGCACGATCGCCAGCGGTGCCGCGATGCCCACCGCGCAGGGGTAGCCCATCACCAGCACCCCGAGCGCGGCGAACACCGCCCGGTGCACATCCGGCTGCCCGGAGACCGCCCAACTCGCGCCGAGCCAGGCCAGCAGCGCCACGGCAGCGACGATGAGCACTGTGGGCGTGTAGACGCGCAGCACCCTGTCAACGAGGTGCAGGATGCCGGGCTTGAGCGCCCGGGAGTCCTCCACATGGCGCACCACTTGAGCCAGGAAGCCTTCCGCTCCAGTGGCGGTGACCTCGATCAGCAGGCTGCCGGTGCCGTTGATCGCCCCGCCCACGACCTCCTCGCCCGGCCCGCGCTCGGCCGGGACCGGTTCCCCGGTGACCAGCGAAAAATCGACCGCTGAGGAGCCGGAGCTGATGCGCCCGTCCAGCGGAATGCGCTCACCCGGCCGCACCCGCACCAGCTGGCCCACCTCGACCTGCTCGACGGGCACCTCGGACTCGCCGGAGTCGGTGGCCAGCCGGGCCAGGTCGGGCTGCAGGTCCAGCAGTTTCTTGATCGACTGACTGGAGCGGGTCTTGACCAGCAGCGACAGCCACTCCGAGAAGATGTGGTAGGTCGCCACGATCGCCGCCACCGCGAAGAACTCCGCAGTCGGATAGTCCGCCAGGACGCCGGTGAGCCCGACGATGCCGCCGGTGATGCCGGCGAACGCGCCGATCTCCAGCAGCACGTGCTGGTTGAGGATGCCGCGGCGCGCGGACTGATACGCCATCCGCAGGATGTGCGGGGCCACCCCGAACACCATCACCCCCGCCAGCCCGGCGGCGATCCAGCCGTTGACTGGTGGTGCGAGCAGCCCGGAGAAGCGGGCGGCCAGGGCAAGCGCACCGGGGGCGGCGACCGCGGCGGCCCATCCGGCCGCCCGCCCCTGCCCGGTGGGGCGCAGGATCGAGAACACCAGCGCCAGCGCCCCGACCAGCAGGGTGGCGCACGCGATCGTCCACCAGCCCTCGGCGATCTGCACCATCGCGGGCAGGCTCACGCCGATCGCGGTGAACAGCCGTTGGCCCTCGCGTAGCAGGTCGCGCTCTTCGTCCTCGAAGGCACGCAGCTTGCGTGGATCGTAGAGTTCGTAGCCGATATCACGCAGCGTGCCCAGGATCTGTTCGGGCTCGACAATGCCGGGGTCGTAGTCAACGAGGGCCTGCTCGTGGGTCAGGCTCACCGATACAGTGCCGACCCCGTCCATGCGGCCCAGGGCCTTCTCGATCGTGCCTGTGCACAGCGAGCAATGCAGACCCGAGATCCGCGCCCGAATCCGCCGCTGGCCCGGCGTCGTACTCGGCTCCGAGGCCCACAACTGCGGGCGTTCCTCAACGGCCGTACTCACCGGCTCGCCCCGTCGATGACCTCGAAGCCCGCCGCCTCGATCCGCTCAGCCAGCACCGCACGATCGGCAAGTCCCGGGCCGATACTCACCTCCACATGGCCGGTGCTGTGGTCAGCGGTCACTTCCCGCACGCCGTCCACGCGGTGCAGCACCCTCGCGATGCGCTGTTCACACCCCGAGCACGACATGCCCGTGACCTGCAACCTCACCATATCCATGGTCGTTTAACTCCCCTGGTTCCCTGCGGTTGTCCTCGCCTCCGTAGACGTTAGAACCTTGTCCCTGGGGTAAGGTCAAGGATGAAAGTTCCGGCCGCCGCAGGAGGCTCTGATGGGCATGACCGTGGGCGCGGCGGCCAAGGCCGCCGGGGTCAGCGCCAAGGCGGTGCGACTGTGGGAGTCCAAGGGGTTGCTTCCCCCGGCCGAGCGCACCGAGGCCGGCTACCGCGTCTTCACCGAGGACGATCTCGACGTGCTGCGCTTCATCCGCCAAGCCAAGACTCTGGGCCTGACCCTGCCCGAGATCAAAAACATCATCGACCTGCAGCGCGACGGCGCCACCCCCTGTGGCCGGGTCACCGAACTGCTCGATACCCACATCGCCGAGATCGACCGCACACTGACCGAACTCCGTCAGCTCCGCCGCTCACTGGCCACCGCCCGCCAGGCCGCCCGCGACAGCCAACGCCGCGGCGAAGACGCGGTCGTCTGCCACATCATCGAAAACCACACCACCCGTTAGCCAATGGCGCTGACACCCGAAACCGGCAGACACTGCACGGATGGACAAGCAAGCCGTGCACGATGACATGGAGCGCGCACGCGTCAGCTTCCATCGGCTCCTCAACGCTGCTACCGATGCCGATCTGCGCAAGCCATCGAACGGAACCCGCTGGAACAACCGGCAACTGCTGTTCCACATGCTGCTCGGCTACCTGATCATCCGCGCCTTGGTGACCCTGGCGAAGGTGTTCGACCGGCGACCCTCCGGTGCCGGACGGGGTTTCGCGCGGGCGCTCAACGCTGCGACCACACCATTCGACCTTGTGAACTACGCCGGTTCCTACCTCGGCGGAACCGCCCTCACCCGCAAGCAGATGGCTTCCCGGTTCGATCGCGTGATCGCGGCACTGCACCGTCGACTGGACGCCGAAACCGAGGCCGACCTCGTCCGCGGCATGCACTACCCCACCCGGTGGGATCCGTTCTTCCAGGAGTTCATGACCCTGGCCAATATCTACCGCTTTCCCACACAGCACTTCGATTTCCACATGCGTCAGCTCACACTCGACGACGCGAGCTGACGCCAAGCCGCAGGAAGCCCACCGCGCTCGCACATCGTGGACTAGCTTCCACGCCGCGCCCGGCGCCACATCGGCCCGGACTGCCACCGGCTTATCGAGACAGGACCGGGGGCGGACCGACAGCCCTCAAACACCTTGCGGGAATAGAACCCGGACACCTGCCCCTGACCAGCACATTCACACGAACACGGAACATAAGCCGATAACCGGACAGGAAGCCCCTTGATCTCGCGTTTTCGCAGGTCAAACCCTGTGTAGGGGCTTCCTGAGTGCCCTTCCTGTGGAGCTGACGGGATTCGAACCCGTGACCCCTTGACTGCCAGTGGTGCATGCGCAAGCGCGCCACCTGCACAAACGGAGTAACCGCTGCTAAATGATGTCTCGTAACTGATCTTGTGGTTGGTGTGGTGCGGGGTTGCTTCAGCCGGTGAGGGCGAGGTTGCGGAGATGGGCGATTCCGGAGGCGGTGTCGGCGAGGGTGGCCGCGGCGCGTCGGTAGTCGCGGAGGATTTTCCAGGTCTTCATGCCTGCCAGGGCGTGCTCGACGCGGGCGCGGATCTGGCGGTGCTCGCCGTTGATTTTTTCCTGCCATGGCGGCAAATCGTGGTCGCCAGGGTGATTCCGGTAGGGCATGATCACCCCATGGTTGCCGCGGTAGCCGCCGTCGGCCATCACCGGGCGAGCAGCCAATTTCTGGTCCATGCCGGATTCCCGGTAGGCGGTGGTGTCGTTGCGGTTGCCGGGTTGCGGCTCGCTGGTGGCGATGACCAGGCGACTGTCAGCATCGATCGCGACCTGCAGGTTCGTGGAGTACCGGTAGTTCTTCGACGGCGCGGCCACTCGCCGGTCGCGGGTGGGTACCAGGGTGCCGTCCACGATCGCGACCTGATCGGTGCGGCGCTTGCGCACCGGGGCCAGCGCCAGCAACGGGCCGAGGGAGTCGATCACACGGTGGGCAGCCGCGTGCGAGATTCCGAACAGCGGGCCGATCTGGCGCATCGTCAGGTTCGTGCGCCAGTACACCGCCACCAGCAACACCCGGTCCTCCAGCCGCAGCCTCCACTGCCGACCCGGACGTCCATCCGCGATCGCCTCCCCACCACGGGCAGCGACCGTGCCCACCAGCTTCCGGAACTGCCGTGGTTCCAACCCCGTGAACGGGGCAATCCACTCCGACCCAGCCGCCGAGATCACCTGCATCCACCCATGATCAACGATCAGCACACGACCACAACCACCGGGTTACGAGACAACGTTTAGTCCACGGACGGCTCGGTCGAGCCAAGCCAACGAGATCCGGCTCGCTGGTGACTTCACCCAGTACGTGATCGCGGACCGAGCTTGCGGGAGCGTGTTCGCACCGGTGCCGGCAGGTGGGCCTACGCTGGACCTCGATGATGACTTCGCGCAGGATGACCCTGCTCATGATCCGAACGCTCGTGTTCTTCGTGGCGGCTCTCGTCGTCGCCAGCTGGTTCGGCTGGTCATGGGTGAGCGGGTTCGCGGTCATCCTCACCGGAGCGGCCACGGCAATCCAGGCGGTCGGCGCGGTGTGGTTGCGCAGGACTGAACAAGCAACGAGCCCGACTTCGGGAGCGTCCACCGAGAAGATGTGAGGCGATTCGGGACCTCGACCCGCGCTGCCGGGCCGGTAGATCAGCACATAGCTGCTTGGAACAGGCAAGCGTATCCGGAACCGAACTCTGTCGATATCGCTGCGAGAACGAATGGCATGACGACTCCGCCGATGGCCACAAGCAGGGGCACGCCGTTCCCGGCGCGATGCGCGTTCGGAGCCACATGCAGCAGTCGGGTAACGCGAGCTGAGGTGGCTGTTCCTGCAGCGCTGAGTGTTCGTGCGGGGCTCGTTGACGCGGGGGCGCCGAGCTCAAGAAGCGCTTCAGCGAGCGTGAGCGGATCGGTGCGCCGCGAGGCGGCGTCGTCGGCCAGAAATTCGACCAGACGGCCCACCGCATCAGCGGCCTGCCGGGCGGCGGGCAATCGCGGCAGCAACCGCGCAGGCACGGCCCCCAGCGCTACGAGCACGGCGTGTCGACCTCGCAGGTGCGCGCGTTCGTGGGCGAGTACCGCCTGATACTGCGACGGTGATAGCCGAGCAAGGGCCCCCTCGGTGAACACGATTCGCCCGTTTCGCCCCGGAACGCAGTACGCGACCGGACGGTCATCGTTGAGCACGACGATGCCATGACCGCGTTCGGTGGCGCCGAGCAGGCGCAACGCATGCGCGTGCTCGCAGCGGGTCCGGAAGACGCCCCACCACTGCCGGCCGAGCACGTAGGCCAGGCGGACAAAGCCGAGCAACGTTCCCGCGAGACTGAACCCAACCAGAACAGCTGCGGGAAAGCCGGCGGCTCCTGTCAGAGCACTCCGACACAGGGCGAGCGCACGGTAAAGCTCTTCGAACGAACCGGGCACATGCAGGCACAGGCTCACAACAGCGATCGCCACTGCCAGCACGAGCGACCACGACACGGACAGCCATGCAGCCACCCCCCACGACGGGACTCGTTCGGTCCACAGTGCGCGACGAAGCGCCGGCGCGACGAGCACGGCGAGCACCGCAGCGTAAGCCACCAGCAGCAGGGAGGTGATCATGCGGTGTCGTCCCGGTGCCGCTTCGCCTGCTCGATGACGTCTCGGAGCTGGTCGACCTCACCGGAATCCATGGTCTCGACGAAGCGCAGCAGCGCCGCCCCGCGATCCGAACTCGACGCAAGCGCTTGGTCCATGAGCTGGGCGGTGTAGGCGTCGCGGCTCAACGTCGGCGAGTAGCGGTAGGCGCGACCGTGCTTGGCGCGGTCCAGCCAGCCCTTGCGGTAGAGGATGTCCATCACCGTCTGCACGGTGGTGTAGGCCGCCGACCGGTCGCGCTGCAGGGCGTCGACGACCACTCGCACCGTCAATGGCTCCGTTGCCGACCAGACCTGATCCATGATCGCAGCTTCGAGCTCGCCGAAGCGATGCACTCGATCTCCTCCCGCTGGCCTTTCGAGTCCGAGACTAGCCCGCGCTCCGCAGTAACAGGCAGACCGGGGATCAGCCAGGTGGTTCGGCAGCAGTCCTGCGTGGTGGCCGTGAACCGGAGCGATCTGTTGCCGAAGCGAAGGACGCCGCCGGGTACGCCCACACGACGGGGTCCTGCATGCCGAACAACAGTCGCCGGGCTCCACTGCGGCCCACCCTCTCGGCTCGCCTGCCAACAGCGGGGTCCGCTTTCAGTATCCGTAGCGACATGGGCCACCCGTAGTCCCCATGACCATGCGCGGCACTGATCCGCGACGCCCCAACCCACCCTAGCAACGAATCTACTAAGTAGTTTAGGTTTTGGGTTGGATCTGCCGCCGCACGCTCCGGAGAAGCTACATGGCCAGCTCTGTTGTCGAAGTCGATGCGCAACCGTTGAGCAAGCATTGCGTGCAGCCGTGGGAACGACGGGAACACGCGTGCTTGGGGATCAGCCCGTTCAACAGCTACTTCTCGACAGCGCGCATCACCGCGTTGGTCGAGTGGGCACAGGCGCGCTTCGCGCGCGTGCATCTGTTCGTCCCGGATCAAGCCGCTGCATACACGCTGGAAGCGCTGGGCTACTCCCCGGAGCGGGCGGCGCACAAGGCCCACCGCCAGGCGCGGTATCTGCGCAACAAGATCGAGCGCGCGCTGGAGTCGGCAGGGGCACCCGCCGGGCACGACCTCGTGCTCGACACACAGGCCGTCGAGGGCAACGAGCGCTACCGCGCGCTGCGCGAGCAAGCCCGCACGTGGTTCGAGACCGATCCCGTGATCAGACGCGCCTGCCTCGACGCGTCTCACTGGGTGCTGGCATCACGAACCCGCACAACAGCGCCGACCGAGGACCAGCTCCACGCGGCGGCCCGCTATTTCCTCGCGGAGCTCCCGTTCTTCCTGGACACGCCCGGCATTGTCGGCACGGACTCCTCGGTGTTCTGCTACCACCAACCTCCGGAGTTCTTGCGCACCCTCTACGAACGCAAGCTTCCCTGCCCTGTCCACCCAGGCCAGGGCTTCGCCACTGTCATGACGACGCCCTGAGCTCCGCGGAAGCGCCGCCCCCGACGTATTCACCGCGGCCGTGGGCATCCGCGGCCCCTAATACAGCCCGCAGCTGGGTACGACCTAAGTGAGCACCGAATGAGAGGTGGATGACGATGATGGGTGACATGTATCCGGCGATGGGCCTGTGGATGGCGCTGTGGGGCCTGATTTCCTTGGCGATCCTGATCCTCATCGTGGTCGCGATCGTTTGGCTGGTCCGCGCGATGACCCGTCCGAACACTCGCGCGACAGAGCGTCAGGACCACGCCGAGGAGGTTCTCCGCCGCCGCTATGCCGCCGGCGAGATCGACGAAGAGGAATACGAGCGGCGCCGGAGCACGCTCCGCGGACAGTAGCCGACATGCGCTCCCAGCCGGAGATCGACCCGGTCAGCAGGTCCCGAACGGTTTCCCCCGGGTAAGGGTGCACCGGTAGTGGCGACACCCGACGTACCAGTCTGGGAGGCTAGCGCGAAGGCACGAGGATCTTGGTCGACGCCCTGTCGAAGGTTGCGTTGGCCTGGGCACGCAAGCCGGACAGAGCTCCCCCCTACGCGCTGACCTCGAACGAAATAGCGTCCACGAAACACACACTTTGCTAATTCAAGTTTTGCGCCCAGGCACTCCACAGCTGCAGCGATAGCGCCCGAAAGTCGGCGAGGTTAAGCTGCGTCCCCCACCGAGTGACAAAACTCGACCCCGAACCGGAGACGGTTACGAGTGGGCTACAGTGACAGCATGTTGAAGGCGCTGGCCCGGGTGCGCGTCACTCTTGTGCTGCTCGCGCTGTCGTCTTTCTTGGTGTGCGCGCTGCCGCCGCATCATTCACCGTTCCAGCAGGTGTCGAGCGTCGGTCAGGGCATCGAACACTCGTCCCACCCTTCGCCGGACGACCACATGCACGGCTCCGTCGAATCGACGGCCGTCGAGTTGGCGGGTTCAGGCGAACATGATCACGAGTCATACCCGGTTTGGGTGTGCGACGGTGAAAGTCCGCAGGTCATGGGGATGGGGCATGGCACGCTGACGAAACTCCACGCGGATGCCGCGTCCCTGTTCGCAGCCGCACTGGTCATACTTGCCGGGTTCGCCGGGATGCTCCCCGCGCTCCGTTTCTGTCACCGGCCAAGATCGCCTGTTCACCGCCTTTCCGGGTTTCCCCTTCTCCTCTTCCTCGGCGTGTCGCGGACCTGACAGCCCGATCAGGGTTATTCCTCGGACGATCTCTCCCTGAGATTTTCCTGAGAGTTCGGCCCTGACATTCTCAGCGTTATTTAACGCTGCGAGAAGCACGCGCCGCACGACACCGCAGCCTCGCGCGCAATTCGCTTCTCGTTCACTTGCCGCAATGGCGGCATCTCACACTTCCGCGAAACGACACGCTCTGACCCCCGCGCGCCCTTGCCGCGGAGAGCCGGGAGGTACTCATGACATACGACTCTGTCCTGAACTGCGTCGGTTCGACCCCGCTCGTGCGGTTGCAACGGTGCTTTCCACTGCCCGACGTCGAGGTCCTGGCCAAACTGGAGATGCTCAACCCGTGCGGGAGCATGAAGGACCGTCCCGCTCGCCACATCGTCGAGCAGGGCGTTCGGGAAGGCACCTTGCGACCCGGGATGCGCATCGTGGAAAGCACGTCGGGCAACCTCGGCGTCGCGCTCGCGGTCACCGCACGGATGCACAGCCTGTCGTTCACAGCCGTGGTCGACCCGAACACCTCGCCGACGAACCTGCGGCTGCTGGAACTGTTCGGGGCCGACATCGACATGGTCACCGAGCAGGACTCCGCGGGCGGCTACCTGCACACACGGGTGGACCGCGCGCGCGGCCACGCCGAGGCCGCCCCCGACGTGGTGTGGATCAACCAATACGCCAACGAGCGCAACTGGCGCGCCTACTACGAGACCGTCGGAGTCGAGATTCTCCGCGAGGTCGATGGCCCGATCGACTACCTGGTCGGGCCGGTCTCGACGACGGGATCCTTGCACGGCACGGCCCGCCGGCTGCGGGAGGTCCATCCCGAGCTGAAGACGGTGGCCGTGGACGCGGTGGGGTCGGTGATCTTCGGGACTCCACCGAGCAAGCGGCGGATCCCCGGTTTCGGCGCCAGCCGGGTTCCCGAGATCTTCAACGAGGTGGAGATCGACGAGGTCTTCCACATCGCCGATGCCGCCTCCGCCGCAGGCTGCCGTCGACTGGCCGAAACCGAGGGCATCCTGGCCGGCGGCTCCTCCGGTGCGGTCATCTCCGCGATGGGCGATTTCCTCAACTGGGTCGGCGGCCCGGCCAGGGTCGTCGCCCTGCTTCCCGATCGGGGCGAGCGCTACCTCGACTCCGTCTACGACGACTCGTGGGTGGACCAGGTCAAGAGCGACGACGACGCCCCCACTGACGTGGCAGCGGCCCCATGAGCACGGCCGCCGGTCTCCATCGCAGGAACCTGGCGCTGTTGTGGGCGAGCCAATTCATCAACACCGCCGGGTTGATGATGCTCGTTCCGATCATGCCGTTCTACGTCCAGAGCCTGGGCGTGCAGGGCACGGCCGCCGTGCAAACCTGGGCCGGGGCCGCGATCGCCGCACCGGCGCTCGCGTTGACCGTGGCGACCCCGCTATGGGGCCACCTCGGCGACCGGGTCGGGCGCCACTGGATGGTGGTGCGCGCCCTGGCCGGGCTGGCCACCGCGATGGTCGTCATGGCTACGGCGGCGAATCCGATCGTGCTCATTCTCGGACGGCTGCTGCAGGGCGGCCTCGGTGGCGTGGTGGAAGCCGCTCAGGCTTTCGCCAGCGCGGCCGGACCACAAGGCAGGCGCGGCTCTTCGTTGGGCAAATCCTTCAGCGCGACCGCTGCCGGCTCGTTGACCGGACCGCTCTTGGGCGGACTGCTGGTCGGCGCCGGCCAGCTCAACGACTTGATGCTCACCATCGCCGCGCTGGCCGTCCTCCTCGCCGTCGCGTGCGCTGCGGGGCTCCGCGAGGAACCCGCCATCAAGCACTCCACCCCGGCAACAACGCCGACGGCTTCCGACAACGGCGCGAGCCGAATCGGGTTCATGCATGTTCCGGGAGCGATTCCGCTGGCAGTAGCGGCGGTGGCCGTCTACCTCGGCGTCTACGGCTTGATCCCCGTCTTCGCAGCGCACGTGCAGCAGACCTTCGCCAACAGCCAAGCCGAGCTGTGGGTCGGCGTCTTCCACTCGCTCACCTGGGGTGCCACCCTGATCGCCTCGTTCTGGTGGGGTCGGCACAACGACCAGGCCGAGCGTCCGCTACGTGCCCTGGCCTGGGCGTCCGCCGGCTGCGCGGTCAGCATCGCCGCGCAAGCACTCCCGGTGGGCACCGCAGGATTGATCGGCCTGCGCCTGTTGCAAGGAGCCTGTTTCGCTGCACTGGCCCAGTCGTTGTTCTTCCACGTCAGCCGACACGCCCCGCCGCAACGTCGAAGCAGCTACGTCGGCACGGCCAACAGCTTCCTGCTCATCGGGCAATCCGCCGGACCGCTGCTGGCGGGGCCCATGGCCGTGGTCTTCCCGACACCGATCTCGATCGCACTGCTCGGGGCCTCCTGCGCAGTCGCCGGCGTGTGCTGCCTGCGCGCCAGCACAGCCGAGTCCGCCGCCGTCCACAACGACGAACACACCCTCACCACCGAGACCCTGCCTCGGCTGCCCACCAGCATGAGCGGAACTCTTGATCTGCCTTCCGAACAGACCCTGCCCGACCTCGCGTATTCGGCTGACGGCGCGCAACCAGCCAGCACCCGCCCACGGTCACACAGCGACCGGCCGTGACCTGGCCTTCGGCCCATCAAGACCGCCCAACCCCACACCCGAATCGGAGAACCACCATGGCAATCCCCCGCCGCCACCTGTTCGCCACCATGGGAGCACTGGCTTCAGTCGCAGGCGCAACCTCGGCCTGCGCCGCAACACCGCGGACCGAATTGGCCTCGATGACGCTTCCCCAAGGGAAAGATCCCGCTCAAACCGCCGCAGACGAAAGCTTCTGGAAGTCGGTCGCGCAGCAGTACACGCTCACTGACGACTTCGTCAACTTGGAAAACGGGTACTACGGCATCATGCCCGACCCTGTTCGGCGGGCTTTCCACAACAACGTTGACCGGTTGAACGAGCAGAACTCGCACCTGCTGCGCAAAACGTACAAACCCGAATCCGAACAGATCCGGGAACGGATCGCCTCGCTGGTCGGGGCCCGCACGGAAGAGATCGCACTCACGCAGAGCGGCACCGAAGCGCTGCAAAACCTCATCTCGGGCTACAACCAGCTTCGCCCAGGCGACTCGGTCATGTACGCCGACCTGGACTATCCGGACATGGTCGATGCCATGGATTGGCTGCGCGACAGGCGCGGGGTCGAGGTCGTTCCCATCGCGCTGCCCGAACCGGCGACCCAGCAAGCCGTTCTCGACACCTACGCCGCAGCGCTGCGCAACCACCCGACCGTCAAACTTCTTCTCCTGTCCCATGTCAACAACCGGACGGGACTCGGCACTCCCGCCCGCGAGATCATCGCCATGGCACGCGCCCATGGCGTGGACGTCATCCTCGACGCGGCGCACTCGTGGGGGCAATTGGACTTCACCATCAACGACCTCGACGCCGACTTCGCCGGATTTTCCCTGCACAAGTGGATCGGAGCCCCGTTGGGCACGGGGTTCCTCTACATCAGGCGGACACGACTCGACGCGATCGACCGCACATTCGCCGACGAATCCCATCCCGAAACCGACATCCGCTCAAGGGTCGTCTCAGGGACCCGCGACGTCGCAGGCATGTTATCGGTACCCACCGCATTGGACTTTCATCAAGCGCTGGGCAGTACGGTCAAGCAGGCGCGGCTGCGGTATCTTCGCGACCGCTGGGTCTCGGCCGTCGCCGACCGCACCGACATTCAGATCCTCACTCCCCAAGAGCCGTCGATGTACGGCGCCATCACCAGCTTCCGCATCGCCGGACGGACGAGCAAAGAAGACAACGAGGCCATCGCCAAGTACCTGTTCGACAAACACAGAATCTTCACCGTCGCGCGGGAAGGCCCCGCTCGCGGTAGTTGCGTGCGCGTGACCCCCGCGCTGTTCACCACGCTCGATCACGTCGACCGCTTCGGATCGGCCCTGCGCGAGACAGCCGACCGGTTCCGCACATGAACACGGGCGGCCCCGCCCCGGCGCTTGCCTGACCCGAGCCGTGCAGCCCCGCCTCCATGCGCGAAGCGGCGGGGCTGCACACATGCTGCTTCGACGGATGGTCGGCGGCACTGGGAATCGACTCGGGGCAGTGTTCTATCCGTGCGTTCGTTCGGCCAGTGGCATCCCGCTTCGTAGTTACGCGGTGTAGGCGCCAAGCTCGGCACCGCCCTCGCGCCCAGCGTGACGAGCATGACGGCACGCGCGCCGTTGCGATTTATACCACCGCATCGCCGTTACCCGCGGTCGCTCGAACACATCGCGGAAGGAAGCTTGCACGACACGGTGGCGCGGTGAGCCGACCGAGCGCTTCTTTCCGAGAAGACGCCGTTCCACGCCGCTACTTCGCGGCGTGATGAGTCCCATGCCGGTAGCCGATCCCGAACCGGCTTTGGCTAGAGTGGGGCCATGCTGAGAGCAATCAGCCCCCAACGCGGGCGCACCGCGTTCCTGGCGATGTTTGCTCTTTCAGCTTTCCTGCTGTGCATCCTTCCGCTGCACCACTCGCATGTGACGGCAGCGGCACTGTCGGGCCCGGAGAGCGTTTCTGCGGCTACGGCCCAGCCAATGGCGCCGGGACAAACCGGTGATTCCGCGTCGGCGTCGAGCACACCGCAGGATGGCCACTCCGAGCACCACGACCACCACTCGGCGCCGGTGTGTCACGCCACGAGCACGCACTTCGTGGACGTGGTGAAGCCGCTGCAGGGCATGTTCCCGGGGCTTCCTGCGGCACTGCTGGTCGCTGCGGTGGGCGCCACGCTTCTTGATAGGCAGGCACGTGCTCGGTGGTGGTCCACGCGACCACCTGGTCGCCTTTCCGGCTTTTCGTTGTTGCTCACCCTCGGTGTGTCACGAACTTGATTCACGTTTCGCAGGCTGATGCCTTCCTGAACTCAGGCTGAACATTTCCTGAGCGGCATCGTTTCCTGTTCTTCGGTCCGCCGACGTTTTCGCTGATAGCGGCCGCGTGCAGCGCGGTGTGCGGCGGAGTTCCTTCTTTGTTCACCGTCCGCCCGGCGATGGCGGTCGGTCTCGTTGACGTGGATACGGCGGCGCCCGTGCGTGGCGCGGCCGGGAGGTTGTTGTGGCATACGAATCTGTTCTGGACGCTGTCGGTTCGACCCCACTGGTGCGGTTGCGGCGCTGCTTTCCGCACCGCGACGTGGAGGTGTTGGCCAAGCTCGAGATGCTCAATCCGTGCGGAAGCATGAAGGATCGGCCTGCGCGCTACATCGTTGAGCAGGGCGTGCGCGACGGCGCACTGCGACCGGGGATGCGACTGGTGGAAAGCACCTCGGGCAACCTCGGCGTGGCCTTGGCCGTGGCCGCCCGGATGCACGGGCTGGCGTTCACCGCGGTGGTCGATCCCAACACCTCCGCGACGAACTTGCGGCTGTTGGATCTGTTCGGCGCCGACGTGGACATGGTGACCGAGCCCGACGAGGCGGGTGGCTACCTGCACACCCGCGTGCGTCGTGCCCAGAGCTACGCCGAAACCGACCCCGAGGTAGTCTGGATCAACCAGTACGCCAACGAGCGCAACTGGAAGGCGTACTACGACACGGTCGGCACCGAGCTGCTGCAGCAGGTGCACGGGCCGATCGACTACCTGGTCGGGCCGGTGTCCACGACCGGTTCGCTGCAAGGCACCGCCCGGCGACTGCGCGAGTCGCACCCCGAGCTGCGGGTCGTGGCCGTTGATGCGGTGGGCTCGGTGATCTTCGGTAGTCCGCCGCAGAAGCGGCGCATCCCCGGGTTCGGTGCCAGTCGCGTACCGGAGATCTTCAACCCGGCCGAGATCGACGAGGTCGTCCACGTCGCGGATCTGGCGTCGACCTCGGGCTGCCGGAGGTTGGTAGAAACCGAAGGAATCTTGGCCGGCGGCTCCTCCGGAGCGGTCATCTCAGCGCTCGACGGCCTCATCGAACGCCTGCCCGGCCCAGCGCGGGTGGTCACGCTGCTGCCCGACCGTGGCGAACGCTACCTCGACACGGTCTACGACGACGCGTGGGCCGAGAACCTGAAGGACGAGGTTACCCGAGGCGATCTGGCGGAGGCCCCGTGAGCACTCCGGACCGTGTGCAGCAACGCAACCTCGTGCTGTTGTGGGCCAGCCAGTTCATCAACACCGCGGGGTTGATGATGCTGGTGCCGATCATGCCCTTCTACGTGCAGGGCATGGGCGTGCGCGGCACCGCCGAGATCCAAACGTGGGCGGGCGTGGCGATCGCGGCGCCTGCGCTGGCGCTGACCGTGGCGACCCCGCTGTGGGGTCGCCTCGGCGACCGGATCGGGCGGCACTGGATGGTCGTGCGCGCCCTTGTCGGACTCGCCTTGTCGATGCTGGTCATGGCGGTGGCGGGCAACCCGATCATGCTGGTCGTGGGACGATTGCTGCAAGGCAGTCTCGGCGGGGTCGTCGAAGCTACCCAAGCCTTCGCCGGAGCAGCCGGGCCGGGCAACAAGCGGGGTTCCGCGCTCGGCAAATCGTTCAGCGCCACCGCCGCCGGCTCGCTGACCGGCCCCGTGCTCGGCGGTGCCCTCATCGGCGCAGGCCAGCTCACCGTGCTCATGATCGCCATCGCGGTCATCGCGGCTCTGCTCGCGGGTGCCTGCGCACTCGGGCTCCGCGATCCTCACGCGGGCCAGTCAGAGCCGACTCCCAAGCGCCGTGCGACCACACCGCACGGGCGCTCCCGGCCGGCAGGCTTCTGGGAGGTCCCCGGCGCGGCACCGCTGGCGGTGGCCGCGGTCGCGGCCTACTTCGGCGTCTACGGACTGATCCCGGTCTTCGCCGAGCACGTGCAGCAAGGCTTTCCGCCCGGACAGGCCGGCCTGTGGGTGGGGATCTTCCAGTCCCTGACGTGGGCAGCGACGCTGATCGCCTCGTTCTGGTGGGGACGGCACAACGACCGGGCCCAACAGCCCGTCCGTGCTCTGGCCATCGCCGCAGCAGTGTGCGCGGTGAGCATCGCCGCCCAAGCGCTGCCGCTCGGCATGGCCGGGTTGGTCGTGCTGCGACTCGCGCAAGGGGCCAGCTTCGCCGCCCTGGCCCAGTCGCTGTTCTTCCACTTCAGCCGGCACGCCCCGGAGGAACGCCGCAGCGGTTACGTGGCCATGGCCAACAGCTTCCTGCTCGCGGGCCAATCAGCCGGCCCACTGCTCGCAGGCCCCATGGCCATCGTCTTGCCCACCCCAGCCTCGATCGCGTTGATGGGGACGGTGTGTGCGGTGGCGAGCCTGTGCTGCCTGCGCGCACTCCGGAACGAGCACGCTCACCGGCACCGGGACGAAGCCAGGCCGCACCATCGCGACCAACCCGAAATCCGCTGTCGGATGAGCAGCGAACTCGAACCCCCGGCCGCGCGCACCCTCCCCCTCCACCCCTTACCGAGAACGCTCAGCGGCCAGCTGCCGAGTCCCACCCAACCCGCGAGTACGGCACACAGGGCTGAAAGGACCTTCGCGACTCACCCGGATCCTGGCAACCGCGCTTAGCACCACGCCGGGCCCTCAGTTCGGGACCGGTTGGCTGCTGCGGGCTTGGCCACCGCACGCGGCGAACCGCATCCTGCGCCGACGCTTGACCGCAACCTCCGGGCCCGCGCACGGACACCGTGATCGTGCTGCCGCATCAGCGTCCGGCCGTGGACGTTGACCTCCCGGGTAGTGGTTCATGCACGGCTTGCAACGAGTACCACCAGGCTGGCTGGGATCGACTCGACCGAGACTGCCGACCTCCGCTCCGCTGTCCCGCCGAACCGACCAAGGTTCGGCGGGACAGCCGCCAAAAGCCGAAGTCCTCGTCGCGTTTGCCTACGGCAGCAAGGGTCCGGCACCGAGGGGGAGCACGAGTCCTCCTGCGAGGCCGAGGGCGAGGGAGGCTGTTCCGGCGGTGTAGGCGCCGAGCGCTGCGAACCGTCCGGCCGGAACGAGCGTGTCGTGCTCGCGGTCGGGGGCGGTGAACAGAGCTGGGGCGATCCAGCGCAGGTAGTAGAAGAGGCTGGCGACGGTGTTGATGACCGCGACGACCGCCAGCCACGCGAGGTCACCGTTGATCGTGGCGGTGAACACGACGAGTTTGCCGAGGAACACCGCGGTGGGCGGGGTTCCGACCAGGCCGAGCAGGCACACGACGAGGACGGCGGCCAATCCGGGATGCCGCCTGGCCAAGCCGCGGTAGTCGGCGAGTCGTCTCGCGTCGGGGAGTTCGGCGACGACGGCGAACGCGCCGAGGTTGGTCACGGTGTAGGCGGCTAGGTAGAACAGCAGGGCGGGCAGGGCGAGACCGCTGCGGGTGGCGACCGCAACGGCCATGAGAACGTAGCCGACTTGGCTGATCGTGGAGTAGGCCAGCAGGCGGCGGACATTCTCTTGGAAGAACGCGGCGAGGTTTCCCAGCGTCATCGATGCGGTGGCCAGGATCGCGATCAACAGGGGCCAGTCGAGGCTCACCGCGGGCAGTGCCTCGACGACGAGCCGGTAGGCGGCGGCCAGGCCACCGATCTTGGGCACTGTGGTGACGAACGCGGCGACGGGTGTCGTGGCGCCGTCGGTGACGTCGGGAACCCAGAAGTGCGCGGGCACGCCGCCGATTTTGAACAGCAGCCCGGCGAGGACGGCGAGCACGCCGATCGCGACCGCGGCACGGGAGGTGTCGGGCAGTGTGCGGGCGAGCGTGGCGTAGTCGGTGGCTCCGCCGGTGCCGTAGAGGACGGTGGTCCCGGCGAGCATGAGGACGCCGAACAAGACGCCCATGAGGTAGTACTTCAATGCAGCCTCGGTGCCCGGCGCATCCTTGCCGAACCCGGCCAGCGCGTACAGCGGCAAGGAAGCGAGGAGGTAGGCGGCCACGAGCAGCAGCAGGTCGAGTGCGCCGACGAGCATGATCGTGCCGAGTGCGCCCAGTTGCACCAAGGCGTAGAACTCGGTTTCCCGATGGTGGGAGTCGACGGTGTCGATCGACAAACACAGCGTGAGCAGGGTGGCAGCCAGCACGATGAATCGGGCCGCGTTGGTGGCGGTGTCGACGGCGAAGCTGTCACCGAAGACCGTTTCGGGGGCCGCACGCATCGCGATGGAGGTGGCCGCCAGGCCGACGACGCACGCAGTGGCCACGACGATGCGCACAAGCCACTGCCGGTGCCGTGGCAGCCAGGAGCCCAGCAGCAGACCCAGCACGGCTCCGGCGACGAGGGCGAGTTCGGGGATCAGCGCGGCGGGGTTCTCGTTCATGGTCATCGGCTGACCAGACCGATCAGCGTCGTCGAGGCGGGTTCGATCACGTCGAGGAGAAACCGCGGCAGCACACCGATGACCACGGCCAGCGCGAGCAGGGGCAGGATCGCCGTGGTTTCGCTGGCTCGCAGATCGGTGAACTCGCGGGCCGCGCCAGGGGAATCGGGCACCCGCAGCTCCCCGAGGAAGATCCGGTGCACGACCCGCAGGAACAGTCCGGCCGTGATCAGGATGCCGAGCAGCGCCAACGCGGTGGCCACGGTGGCTGAAGCGAGGCTTCCGGTGAAGATCTGGAACTCAGCGATGAACCCGGAGAAGCCGGGCAGGCCGAAAGAGGCGAAGGCGACCAGCGCGGTGACACCCGCGAAGACCGGTGCTGGAGCGGCCAAACCGGAGTAGGCGCCCATGTCGTAGGTGCGGCTGCGGTCGTAGAAGACCCCGGCGAGCAGGAACAGCGCGGCGGTGAGCAGACCGTGGCTGACCATCTGGGTCACCGCCCCGGTCACGGCCAACGAGCGGGCTTGCCCGTCACTCCCGGCGAGAATGCCGGCGGCACCGACTGCGAGAACGATGTAGCCCATGTGGTTGACCGAGGTGTAGGCCACCATCCGCTTGAAGTTTTCTTGGGCCAGTGCGACGAGCGCGCCGTAGAGCACCGAGACCACGCCGATGATGACGACGACCGCCGCGTAGTGCCGCCATGTTCCGGGCAGCAGCGGCATTGCGATGCGGACGAAACCGTAGGTGCCCATCTTCAGCAACACCCCGGCCAGGATCGCTGACCCGGCAGCCGGAGCGTCAGTGTGGGCCGGCGGGAGCCAGGTGTGCAGCGGCACGGTCGGGGTTTTGACCGCGAGACCGATGCTGATCGCGAGCAGCACCAGCCCGCCGAAGACACCCCTGCCCGCCAACGGGTTCGCACGGGCGAGGGCGACGAGGTCGAAGGTGTGCGGCTCGGCGGCCAGGTACAGGCCGATGAACCCCAGCAACAGCGCCAGCGAGCCGATGAAGGTGTAGAGGAAGAACTTCAACGCCGACTCGCGGGCGTTGCCGTGCCCCCACCCGGCGATGACGAAGTACATGCCCACAATGGACAGATCGAAGTAGGCGAAGAACAGGATCAAATCGAGCGCGGTGAACAATCCCATGCTCACCGTCTGCAGGAAAAGGAACAGCAGCGCGAAGCTCTTGATCCGCTGCGTGTGCCGCAGCGAATGGACCGCGCAGGCCAAGAACAGCAGTGCGGTCATCGCCACCAGCGGCAGCGAGAGCCCGTCGAGACCGACGTGGTAACCGACTCCGGCACTGGGAATCCACCGCAGATTCTCCTCGTACGCGAGTCCGGCCCTGGCTTCGTAGCCGATCCAGGCCGCCACGACCAAGGCGAAATCGGCTGCGGTGATCCCGATCCAGCTCCAAACGAACACCCGTCGCCCGGCCGAGGCGGGCACCGCGGCGAGGACCGCCGCGGCCGCCAGCGGGAGGAACACGATCAGCGACAGCACGGGCTACCTCACGAGGATGATCAGCAGGGCGAGCACGGCCAACACCGTGACGGCTTGGGCGTAGTACTGGTGCAGCTGCCCGGTTTGCGGGCGCCGGGCGAGCCTTCCGAGCCGTCGGGCACCGCGGGCCAGGCCGCGCACGAGACCGTCGACGGGGATTTCCGTGCGCCGGTTGGCGAGCTCGGCCAGCCACAGACCGAGTGCGGGCACGGACCGCACAGCCCGGTCGAGGATGCGGTCGTCGAAGACCGCCAGTGCGCGAGCGAGCACCATCGTGGGCCGCACGAGCAGCACCGTGGCAGCGCGCTCGAACCCGAGCCAGTCCCGTGACCATCGCCGTACCGGTGCGGTGAGCGGCACCGGTCGATCTCCCCACCACCAAGCCAAAGCCGACCCGCCGACGGCGAGTGCCGCCGACAGCGCGAGCTCCCACACGCGGGGTGCGGCGGCAGGTCCCGCACCCAGCAGACCTCGCGCGCTCTCGGCCACCGACGGCAGGCCGAACACCCCCAAGACCGCAGCCAGGCCGGCCAGCACCACCAGTACCGGCCAGGCAAAGGCGGACACCTCGCGGGAGCCGGGCTGCTCCGTGTCCCACCTGGTCGCGGCGTTGGCGGGTACTGGCTGCCAGACGAACCAGACCGCTTTGACGCTGTACCCGGCGGAAACCACCGCGGCGGCCAGTCCCACCACATACAGCCCGGGCGCGTGTTGTGCCGTCGCGGCCAGCACGGCGTCCTTGGTCACCCACAGCGACAGCGGGGGCAGGCCGGCCAGCGTCGCGGCGGCGAGGGTGAACGTCACGCCCACCACCGGGTGTCGCCAGGCGGCACCCCGCAAGGCGGGCAGCGTCTTCGTGCCGAGTGCGGTCAGCCACGCTCCGGCGGCCAGGAACAGCGCGGACTTGGTCGCCGCGTGCGCCACCAGCTGCATTGTGCCGGCGGTGATTCCACCGGTGCCCGCGGCCAGCACCATGAACCCGATCTGCGCACACGTCGAGGCCGCGAGCAACTGTTTGAGGTCGGTTTGCGCGACCGCGACCAGGCCGAGCGCCAGCGCGGTGGCCGCACCGAACCAGGCGACCAAGGGGCCACCCCAATCGGAGGCGGCCAGTACCGGGTGCAGCCGGAGGAGCAGGTACGCGCCAGCGGCGACCATGGTGGCTGAGTGCAGCAGCGCCGAGACCGGACTCGGACCTTCCATGGCACGCGAAAGCCAGAAGTGAAACGGCACCTGGGCCGACTTGCCCAACGCGGCCAGCACGATCCCCACGGTGAGCACGGTCAGCCAGGGTGACCTCACCGCGGGCAGCTCCGCGAGGGCGAGCGTGCCGACACCTCCGGCGAGCGCCGCCCCGGCCGCGAGGTAGAGACCAAGATCCGCGGCGCGGGTAGTCAGAAACGCAACGTTGGCCGCGTGCGCCCGGCGAGGGTCGCGCCACCAGAACCCGATCAGAGCCCAGCTCGTTGCACCCATGACCTCCCAGCCCATGAGCAGCAGGGCGAGGCCGGTGGCGGTGACCGTGACGAGCATGGCTCCGGCGAACAGCAGCATCAGTCCGAAAAACCGAGCCCGCGGCTCGTGCGGGCCGAACTCGTCCGCGGCGAAGACCAGCACCGCCAGAGTGACCACCGCGACCGTGACCACCAGGACCGCCGAAAGCCCGTCAACGGCCACACCCGCGTCCATCCCCTGCAGAAAGGGCGCGGTCGCCGCAGGGCGCACCACCGATGCCAGCACGGCGAGCACGACCGTGATCCCCGCGCCGGCGATTCCGACTACGGGCGCGATCCGATCGCCTCGCCTACCGGTGCACGCCAGCACTGCCCCGGTGCCCAGCGGCACCGCGACCAGCAGCCATGCCAGCGCGCCCATCGGCTACTCCTTGAGATCCGCGGCCATGTCGGTCATGTCCACATCCCGGGCGCGGAAAATCGCCGTCACCACGGCGAAACCGACCGCCATCTCCACCGCCATCGCCGTGATCACCACGATGATCAGAACCTGACCGTCCGCATTGGACGGAGCGACGTAGTACCAGAAGGCCGCCGCCGCAACCGTGATGCCATTGAGCATCAGCTCCAGGCCCATCATCAGCATCACGATCGACTGCTGCGACAACGCTCCGTAGAGGCCGATGGCGAACAGCCCGGCACCGAGCAGCAGGAACAGCTCCAGGCTCACCGCCCGATCCCCCCACACACCGGCTCGTCGGCGCGGACGACGCGCAGGTCGTCGCCCCACCGGTCGTAGCGCCCCCGGTGGGTGGCCAGAACGACGGTGGCCACGATGGTGGCGAACAGCGCCACCCCCAGGGTCATCATGGTCAGCATGTGCGGGCCCATCAGCGCTTCCCCGAGCGCGACCGTCGGGTCCGGCGGCGGCATCCCAGCCCGCTGCGGCCAGTCGACGAGCACGATGCCCACCGCGAGCACGACGAAAGTCCCGACCGAGATCGCCGCGGCGCCGGTCTTGTTGTGTTCCATCGCCATCGGCATCAGCCCGGCGGGATTCATCATGTACATGACCATGAACACGGCCATGATCACCATTTCCATGACCATCATCAACACGATCACCACGCCGAGGTAGGCCAACCCGAGCAGCACCACTTCCGCGGCCACGAACACGAACGAGGCCAGCAACGCGAACGTCACCCGCGCCATCGAGTTCAACCGAAACACCAAGAACCCGGACACCAGAGCGCCGACCGCGAACAGCCAGAACAACGCAACCGTCACCACGCACCCCTTTTCACCGCACCAGCACCACCAGCGCGACGACCAGCGCCTGCAGGACCGTCAGCGGGACCAGCACCACCCAGGCGAACTCAGCGAACCGCTCCATCCGCACCGTGGGAAACCGGCGCCCCAGCCACACGACCACGCCCAGCACCGCGGCAGTCTTGAGCACCGTCCACACCCAGCCCGGCAGCCAGGGCCCACCGCCTCCTCCGAGGAACAGCGGCACCGCCATCGCCACCGCGACCACCAGCAGCAACCACCGCCCACCGAGGAACACCAGCCGGTCCACACCGGAAGACTCCCCCGCCGCTCCGCCGGCGAGGTCATGCCCCAGCGGCGCGTCGAACGGGCCCCAGAACGCCATCGCCATCGCACTGAGCAGATAGACGACGAAGGCGACCGGCATCCACACCACGAACCACAACCCGGACTGGGCCTCGACGATCCCGCCCACCCGCAACGTGCCCGCACCGGTGGCCGCCGTGATCAACGCGAACATGTGCGGCAACTCGTAAGCCAACCCCTGGGCCACGAACCGGTAACCACCGACCAGGGACAACGCCGCATTCGGGCCCCAGCCGACCATCCACACCGCCGCCCAAGACAGGATCTCCATCGCGTTGAACCACACGACCCCCACCGCGAGATCCGACACGGCCACCCCGCCCAGCGGCAGCACCGATCCGGCCAGCACCGCCAGGACCGGAACAAGCACCACGCCGGTGCGCCACAGCACCGCGTCAGCTGCCGCGGTCGTCCGCCTTTGCGTGATCAGCAGCCGCACCACCGCACGCAGCGGTGCGCTCAACGCCGCTGACGCCGACACCGGTCGTCCAGCCGCACGCGCCGCCAAAGCCGCATCGAAGACGAGCGCCGCGACCGCACCCACCCCCAACAACACGGGCAGCACGAGCACACTCCACACTGGAGCCTCAGCCATCCACCGCTCCCACGTCGACGTGGTCGAGCTCGGCGATATCCGGATCCACACTGGCCACGATCAACCGCGCCCCGGCCAGCTCGGCCCCCTCCACCAGCCCGGAAAGCACCCCCAGAGCCGCCGCCGAACACCCGCCGGCACCGAGCCGTCCTCGTGGCCCGGAATCGGTGATGGTCAATGGCGCGCCGTCGTCGAATGCGGGCACCGATCGCTCGATCTCGGCCAGCCACGCCTGCCACCGCGCACGCACGTCACCCCCGGCACGAGATGCCATCAAGGTAGGCCCGGTCACCCCTGCGGCCTCGGCCGCCTCCGCGGGCAAGCCCCCCAACCCACCGGTGAGCCACCGCAGCGTTCGCGACCGACGCAGCCACCGGACCAACCGGTGCACCAGGCGAGCGACCACCTCGGCAGGCACGCCCGCAAGCACGTCGTCGCGGGCTCGCCGCGCCCGCAGCGCCGCGTCACGCCAGCCCGCCACAGCCAGCAACCTCGCCAGGCTGTCCAGGTGCGCCGCAGCGCGGCGCCGAGCGGCCTCGCCCGCCGTGACGGCCTCACCAGAGGCTGACCGGCGCCATGGCTCGTTCCAGAAATCCGGCACGTCGCCGTAATCGCGAATCACCTCGAGCCGGGCTCTCTGCACGACATCGCCCTGCAGCGTGGTGTGCAGCACGAGACCGGCGGGCCAGTCCGGCAGCACCGGGCCGAGCGGCACATGGAGCTGATCGAGCATCAGTCCATCCCGATCCGGACCACGATCGGCCATGGGCACACCGCCCGGCATGTCCATCCCGCCGCCACCGTGCTGCTCGTGGCCCTGGGACTGGTCATCAGAACGACCGTGCTCAGCGTGGCCCGCACCGCCCCGCCCACGCCGCGCCGACATTCCTTCACCAACGGGAGGCGCCTCGCCCTGGTCGGTTAGCAGGCTCGCCGCACGCTGAAGCGCGATGTCGGCCTCGGCCGCGTTGCCGACCTGCACGCGAACCCGGGGCTGCGGAACCTGGTCCCACAGCTGATCGGCGAAGCTCGTCCACTGCGGCCCCGCAGGCCCGACGACGGCCAGGACATCAGCATCCGCCGGATGGGACACCTGCACCCATCCCCATCGGCGCAGCAGTTGCTCAACCGCCAACCGAGACGCGGTACCTCCTGGAGCCTCGGCGACGAGCACGTGGGGCACCCCGGCGGCGAAGCGCCGCAACAGGGCGGTCACGCCCATCGCAACGCCCCTTCCCGCCACGCATACGCCACCCCAGCCAGCAAAATCCCTAGAAACACGAACATTTCGACGACCGCGCTCGTACCCACCGACGAGACGACCAGCGCCCACGGATACATGAACAGCATCTCCATCTCGAACGCCAGATAAATCATCGTCAGCGCATACCACCGCACGTGGAAACGCGAAAACGCATGTTCGGACGGTGCATGACCGGCCAGAAACGGCCTCACTCGGATGCTGCCCGGTCCGATCTGCACCAGCGAGGCCACGCCGTACACGCCGCTGACCACCACCACGACCACGACCAGGACCAACAGCGCCATCGCGAACCCGCTCATGCTCCACGCAGCACAAGCACGTTCGAGCCCACAGACCTCGCGCACCGCGCTTGAAGCGTCACTGCATCACCCATCGCCACCCCCGAACAGCGAGATCACGGCTTTCCCAGCCTGACCGACTACCCAGCGGAACGCTCGCCGACGCCGACTGCCACCGCGATCGAGAGCGCCGGATCCTAGATCGACACAAGGATGTATCTCGGCTGCCGGAATACCCCTAGGGGGTAGGGGTGTTAGCGCAAGTGTCAGCTGGTCGAACAATCAAGGACGTGAGAGGACAGCATGATCAACCTTCGCCGCACCGCAGCCGCGTCCGTTCTCGCGCTGGGCCTGGCCGGCGTTGCGGCCTGCTCCCCGGAAGGGCCAGCGCCCCAGGCACCGTCTGCGAGTCCGCCACCACCGCCGGCCGCGAGCGCGCCCGCGCAACCCGGCACCGCGGTGAGCCCGGCACACAACCAGGCCGACGTGCAGTTCGTGAAGATGATGATTCCGCACCACCAGCAAGCGCTGCGGATGGCCGAGATCGTGCTGCCGAAGCAGGGACCGGACCCGCAGGTGCGCCAAATGACCGAGAAGATCCAGCGCGAGCAACGCCTGGAGATCGCCACGATGCAGTCGTGGCTGGGTGCCTGGAACGCCGGATCCGCGATGTCGCTCGAACAAGCACAGGGCATGCAGGGACTGCTTTCCCCCGACGACCTCGCCGCGCTCGAGCACGCCGACGGCGCGGCTGCCTCCAAGCTGTTCCTGCACCAGATGATCGCCCACCACGAGGGCGCTGTGTCCATGTCGCAGCCCGAGATCCAGGGCGGGGAGAACCCGCAGGCGAAGCAGCTGGCGCACTCGATCGTGCAGTCCCAAAACCAACAGATCCAGCACATGCAGTCGATGCTCAACCACCTGTAAGCACCGCAGATCCCCTTCAGCGCCCCAGCCCGCGAAATCTTGACATACCCCTACCCCCTAATAGTCCCGAGGAGGCTCGCCATGCATGGCTACGCCCAGGACAAGGACGCCTACGCCAAGCGGCTGCGTCGCATCGAAGGCCAGGTCCGCGGGTTGGCAAAGATGATCGACGACGACCAGTACTGCATCGACGTGCTCACCCAGATCGGCGCGACCACCAAAGCCCTGCAGTCGGTCGCGCTGGGACTGATGGACGAGCACCTCAAACACTGCCTGGCCGAAGCCATGGCCGAAGGCGGCGAGGCCGCCGACGAGAAGGTCCGCGAAGCCAGCGACGCCATCGCCCGCCTGGTGCGCTCCTGACCAAACGCGACGAGCACCGACGCACGGTTCACATCGAGAAGGAAAGAATCGCTATGACCGAGACGACCTACATCGTGACCGGCATGACCTGCGAGCACTGCGCCCGGTCGGTGACCGAAGAGCTCACCGAGATCGACGGCGTGTCCGACGTCGCGGTGAACCTCGCCACCGGTGCGGTGACGGTGACCAGCGCTGAACCGGTCAGCAACGACGACGTGCAAGCCGCCGTCGAAGAAGCCGGCTACCAACTGGCAGCCCGCTAACCACCATCACTGCTCGCCAGCAGGAGCAAGTCGACCCCTCCGACGTCCGTGAGCACCGGAGGGACACAGGAGGGCTCCATGACTACCACCACAAATCAGTCCACGGCCTCGCCCAGTCAGGACGTCGAGCTCGCTATCGGCGGCATGACCTGTGCCTCGTGCGCGGCGCGGGTCGAGAAGAAACTGGGCAAGCTCGACGGGGTGGCCGCCACGGTCAACTACGCCACCGAAAAGGCCAAGGTCACCTACCCCGAGGGGCTGGACCCGCAGCAGCTGATCGACCAGGTCGAAGCCGCCGGCTACACCGCCACCCTGCCCCAACCCGCTCGCACGAACACACCGTCCACCAGCGACGGTGACTCCGACGACCCGACGCGGTCGCTGCGGGAACGCCTGATCATTTCCGCCGTGCTGTCCGTGCCGGTCATCGCACTGGCGATGATCCCGCTGTTGCAGTTCACCTACTGGCAGTGGATCTCGCTGACCCTGGCCGCTCCCGTGGTCGTGTGGGGCGCGTGGCCGTTCCACCGCGCCGCGGCCACGAACCTGCGCCACGGCGCGGCCACCATGGACACCCTGATCTCGATGGGCACCCTGGCCGCATTCACGTGGTCGCTGTACGCACTGCTGTTCGGCACCGCCGGCATGCCCGGCATGACCCACCCGTTCGCCCTGACCGTCCAACCGGGCAGCGGCGACGGGAACATCTACCTCGAAGTCGCCGCCGGGGTCACCACGTTCATCCTCGCCGGCCGCTACTTCGAAGCCCGATCCAAACGACGCTCGGGCGCAGCGTTGCGCGCCCTGCTCGAACTCGGCGCCAAGGACGTCACGGTCCTGCGCAACGGCCACGAACAGCGCATCCCCACCGACCATCTCGCCGTCGGAGACCACTTTATCGTCCGCCCCGGCGAAAAGATCGCCACCGACGGCGTGATCGAAGACGGCTCCTCGGCGGTCGATGCCAGCATGCTCACCGGCGAATCCGTCCCGGTCGAGGTCGCCCGAGGCGACATCGTGACCGGCGCGACGGTCAACGCCGGTGGTCGGCTCGTCGTCCGCGCCACCCGAATCGGCTCGGACACCCAGCTGGCCCAGATGGCCAAGCTCGTCGAAGACGCCCAGACCGGCAAGGCCGCCGTCCAGCGCCTGGCCGACCGCATCTCCGCGGTCTTCGTCCCGATCGTCATCGCCCTGGCGCTGGCCACCCTGATCTTCTGGCTCGTCACCGGAGCCGGAGCCACAGCGGCGTTCACCGCCGCCGTCGCCGTACTGATCATCGCCTGCCCCTGCGCACTCGGACTGGCCACCCCCACCGCGCTGCTGGTCGGCACCGGCCGCGGCGCCCAGCTGGGCATCCTGCTCAAGGGCCCCGAGGTCCTCGAATCCACCCGCCGCATCGACACCGTCGTGCTCGACAAGACCGGCACCATCACCAGCGGACAGATGTCCCTAACCGCAGTGCACACCCTCGACAGCGTCGACAAGAACGAAGTACTCCGACTGGCCGGAGCCGCCGAGCACGCCTCGGAGCACCCCATCGCTCAAGCGATCGCGCGCGGCGCGGCCGACCGCGTCGGCGATCTCCCTGAAGTCGAGGAGTTCACCAACATCGAAGGACTCGGCGTGCAAGCCGTCGTCGACGGCCACGCCATCCTGGTCGGCCGGGCGCAGCTGTTGGAGCAATGGAGTATCCGGGTCCCCGAGACGCTGGCGCAGGCCAAACTGGACGCCGAGCGGGACGGCAGTACCGTCGTCGTCGCCGCCGTCGACGGGCAAACCCGCGCTGCGCTGGTGATCGCCGACACCATCAAACCCACCTCGCCGGAGGCGATCCACGGCCTGCGCGGCCTGGGGCTGCGGCCGGTGCTGCTGACCGGCGACAACGAGGCCGTCGCCCAGGCGACCGCCGTGCAGGTCGGCATCGACGAGGTCATCGCCGAGGTCCTGCCCGCCGACAAGGTCGACGTCGTCGCCCGGCTGCAACGAGAGGGCCGCGTGGTGGCCATGGTCGGCGACGGCATCAACGACGCCGCCGCACTGGCCCAAGCCGACCTCGGACTGGCCATGGGCACCGGCACCGACGTTGCCATCGAGGCATCCGATCTCACCCTCGTCCGCGGCGACCTGCGTGCGGCCGTCGACGCGATCCGGCTCGCCCGCCGAACCCTCGGCACCATCAAGGGCAACCTGTTCTGGGCCTTCGCCTACAACGTCGCCGCCCTGCCGCTGGCAGCAGCCGGACTCCTCAACCCCATGATCGCCGGGGCCGCCATGGCGTTCAGCTCCGTGTTCGTCGTCGCCAACAGCCTGCGCCTACGCCGCTTCCACAGCACCACTACCAACCCACGCCAGCTGGGCACCGAAACACACGACGTGTCCTCACCGCGGCCCAGCGCGACGCGCTCCTAACGGCCGGTACGGCGGGTAGGACCACTGTTCAAGCACGACTTTCCCCTCCCGGGAGGTAAGGCGGAAAGCACATTCCCGGTTGGCGCTGGGCGACAGCACCGTCTCCCCAAGCAGAACGAGTCACGAACTAGGGTGGAATCCGTGGGGTATCGGTCCACGAACGGTTACGGGTGGCTGCTGGCGCTGCTCGCCTTCGGCGTCATGGTCATGCACCATGCGCCGCTGGCCCACGCCAGCGACTCCGCGCCGATGCCGATGCCGCCAGCCCTGGTGCAGCTGCACGGCACGCACGCCGCACAGGCAGCTGACGTCCCCCACGCCCAGGTCGGCCGCTCCGCAGAACCGGCTGCCCATTCGTCACCCGACAGGCAGCCTGCTCATGAGCACGGGTGGCTCCACCTGTGTCTGGCGATCCTGGCCGCAGCGATCGTCCTGTTCGCCGCACACGCCCTCCGCGCCTCGGCACTCCTCCCGAAAGCACCGTTCCGGGCGGCCGCACTCGGCCCAGGTCGAAGCCGGAGTCGCCCCCCGCCCCCGTTACCTCGAAGACTGGCGCAGCTGTGCGTGCTCCGGTTGTGATCTTTCGCCGTTCCGAACGATCCGACGGATCGTTCCTTTTCTGCAGCAACCAATTCGGAACGACGAAAGTGAATAAACCATGAACACGATGCGCACAGTCGGCGTTGCGTTGGCCATCGCCACCGCAGGTGGCGTCCTTGCCGCGTGTACCGGTTCCGAGCAGGGCATGCCGGGCATGAACCACGCCACCCCGCCGGCAAGCACCTCCCAGCCGCCCGCCGCAGCCGGGCAGCACAATAACGCTGACGTGGCGTTCGCCCAGGACATGATTCCCCACCACAGCCAGGCCATCGACATGTCCCGACTGGCCGCCGAACGCGCCCAGTCCGACCAGGTCAAGAACCTCGCGCGTCAGATCGAGGCGGCCCAAGGCCCCGAAATCGAGACGCTCAACGGCTGGCTGCGCAGCTGGGGCGCCCCCACACCCCGGCCCGGCATGCCCATGAACCACGGCACCATGCCGAGCATGGAACACGAGAATATGCCCGGCATGAACCACGGGAACATGCCCGGCATGATGACCGCCGACGACATGCAAAAGCTGCAGCAGGTCAACGGGCCCGAGTTCGACCGAATGTTCCTCACCATGATGATCAAGCACCACGAAGGAGCGGTGGGCATGGCTCAAACCGAGCCCGCACAGGGCCAGTTCCCCGCCGCCAAGCAGATGGCCCAGCGGATCATCAGTTCCCAACAAGCTGAGATCAACACCATCCACCAGATGCTCAACCACGGCTGACAGACCACGGCGGCGCTGTTGCCGAACCCGAGCAGCGCCGCCGCAGCCAAACCGGGAAGAAAGCAGCGAGGGGCGGCCCCGCGCTCGGCGGGGCCGCCCCTTGATGATCAGCCGCAGCGGCCGACCCCGGCGGCGGTCAACCCTTCCCTGGTCGGGCCCTGCCCACTCCGGCAGCACTCGGCCAGCTCGCCATCCACGACCACAGCAGGAATCCGGGCAAGGCCATATTCGGCCGCCCGGTCCGCGGCATTCGCGTCGCTGCGCAGGTCGCGCACCACGACCTCGCAACCCGGCCCGGCCATGTCCTCCACCAGCTCCACCACGGGCGCGCAACCCGGGCACCCAGTCGTGAACACTTCAACGTGGCGGTTTGCCATCGTCATCACCTCCAAGGCGGCACGCTAAGGTTTCCAGTCGAGTGGAAGGTCAAGTCCGCGGTTCGCTCTCGCGCCGCATGTGGTCGATCAGCGGGCAGGAGGCGGCATCGGCCTCCTCCATGGCCAACCGATCGGCACGCGCGTCCAACTCCAGCAGCTGCTGCCGCATCCGCTGCAACTCCGCGATCCGCTCATCGATGTCGCCGACATGCTCGTGCAGGACCTGCCGGACATAGCCGCACGGACGCTTGTCCGCATCCCGGAGCGCCAGTACTTCGCTGATCTCGTCCAACCGCATGCCCAGCCGCTGCGCGGCCTTGATGAAACCCACCCGGTCGGCATCGCTGGCGCTGTACACCCGATAGCCAGCAGCGTTGCGCTCGGCCGCAGGCAGCAGACCGATGCTCTCGTAATAGCGAACCGTCTTGGGATTCACTCGCGCCGTCCGGGCCAGTTCCCCGATGTGCACCACAGCTCCCTGCCGGTCGAGTCCCTGGTGTTCCATCAAGAGTGCACCTCCCAGCCGTCTGGAAGGTCCAGCCCAAGCCTGCCAACCGAATAGCACGACTGCTGCACACCGCGATCACCACGGCGACCTGCTCCACAGCTGCGCGGTGTCACACCCCCGCACCAGCAGGGCGGGCGACCCCCCGACGGTCGCCCGCCCCGAGTCCCAGCAGGACCTCCAACCTCGCACAGACATACGGCATCTATGCACATTCGCGTGAGCACTCGTGCGACCCCGGTTGCCGAGTCAAGCGTTGACCAACCCGTTGTACCCCGACCGCGATGTGAAGTTCTTTCGGGTGCGGGTTCGGTTACAGTTGCGCTCGCCACGATCCCCCTCCGTGGCCTTGGTGGCGCCCGGCCTGTATCTCCCTCCCCCTCGCAGGCCGGGCGTCGGCCGAAACCGGATCGGCATCCTTTCGGCGAATCCGCGCGGCTCCAACGAAAATACGAACGGTCTGCTCCGCCAGTACTTTCCCAAGGGATTTGATCTATTGGGGTATCATCGTGACTACCTCGAATTCGTCGCAGCAGAACTCAACAGCCGACCACGGAAACGGTTGGACTGGAAGACCCCTGCCGAAGCCCTCAAGGTGCTACTCTCCAAGCCGACCAGCCCACCTGGTGTTGCGTTGACCGCCTGAATCCGCCCGGCGATGAAGTGCCTGTACCTCGTCACCCGTAGCCTGGACCCGACCGGCACCGGCCGCACACGATGGGCGCAACGCTGGAAGCCCGTGATCAACGCGTTCGCTATCACCTTCAGCGACCGCTGGCCAGCCGCTGAAACCTACTAACCGCACCGCCGGAAACACCGTTGATCGGACAGACCCCGATCCGGCGGCGGACGGCGGCTCCGATGAGCAGAGCGGCGGAGTTCGCGGTTGGTCAGTTCGCGGAGGTGCGGGTGGGGCGGGGAGGCGGCGGTAGTGGTTAATCGAGTGCTCGGCGTTCGTTCCGCCTCCCCGCGTTACCGCGCACGGTCACGTCCCCGTCCGCTGCGAGCCGGTCGGTGCGTGCGACGGCTGCCTGCCTTGGCACAGCGGTGCGGGGTCCGCGGTGGCGGCGGGTATCAGCACGGCTGCCGCGGCGGCGAGCACCAGCACGGGCAGCGCGATCACCGCGGTGATCGGCCAGCGGGCGCGGCCAGCGTTCGCCGGGGGTTCGAGCAGGCGCCGCACGCGGTCCAGCACGTCGGAGCCGGTGGCGGTCAGGACGGATGCCGGTCGGCTGGTGGGCGTGGTGCTCGTCGCCATCGCGGCGAGGGCGCGGGCGACCGGCTGCCTGCCACACTGCTTTCCGGCGTGGTCGTCGGCGAGCCATTCGACGATGCGCGCGATCTCGTGCGGAGCGCTGCGCAGCAGCGGTACGAACGGGAACGCCCGGGCGAGCGCTGCTGCCCAGGACACGCAGAGGTGGTGCCTGCCGCGCTGGTGCGCCTGCTCGTGGGCGATGACCGCGTCGAGTTCGCGCGGTGACAACCTCTCCAGGGCGCCCGTGGTCAGCACGATCGAGGCCCTGCGCCCTGGTGCACAGTATGCGGCCGGCGCCGGGCTGTCGACGACGGAGATCCGTTGCCCGTCGCGGTGTACGGTCCTCGATGGCTCGCACACCCGACGCCGGTGCGCTCTGCGGTGTCTGCGGTCGCAGGCGGCCTGTCGTGCGGCGATCGTTCCCAGCCGCAGCAGGAAGGTCAGGGAGCCGAGCAGGGCGAGGGCGGCGGGAGCGTCGGCCGGGCTGTGCACGCCGAGTACGACCTCCACCGCGCGCAGGCATGCGTGCAGCAGCCCGGCCAGCCCGAGTCCGCCGGAGAGCCGGGCGGTGGCCGCGAGACCGACGCTGAGCACGGCGACGATCCAGGACAGCGGCAGCGCGGTCCAGAGCACGAGGCCGAGCCGCGGCGCAGCCCGTTGCCAACTCCGGTAGGCGCGCATCAGACGGGGGGCGAGCACGGCCGCGGCCGCAGCGTAAGCGGACAACCCGAGCAGCAGCGGCGTCATCGTTCCTCCGGTGGCGTGGCCTCGGCGAGCAACTCCCGCAGCAAGGCCGCCTCGTCGTCGCTGATCTCGTCGACGAACTTGAGGAATGTGGCGCGGGGGCTGTTGCTGGCCGCCAGCGCCTCCCGCATCTGCGAGGCCGCGTGCTCGCTGGGCTGCACGCGGGGGCGGTAGAACCACACCCGGCCGAGTCGTTCCCGCTCGACCCATTCCTTGCGGTGCAGGTTTTCCAGGACCGTGGCCACCGTGGTGTAGGCGAGGTCGCGGTCGCGCAGGCCGTCGAGCGCCTGCCGCACGCTCAGGGCGCCATCGGCGTCCCACAGCAGGGACATCACCGCTGACTCGAGCGGACCGAGACTGCGCATCGAGCTGCTCCCCCCTTCCGCCAGCAGGGTAGGTCATGGTCGTCCGGCCGCCGGGATCGGACAGCCGCGGGCGGCGCGCATCCGGGCCCGCAGCACGAAATCGATCAGCACTGGCGAACCGACCGCCAGCCCCGGCTGGGCCGGGGCGAACCAGGTGAGTGCCCCTTGCGCGCCCAGGGCGGCGACGACCAAGTGGTTGCACGTCGGGCAGCCGACCGCCAGCAACGACAGCACCGCCCCGGTAATGTCGCGGTGCTCGCTGGGCCGAGGGTTCGTCGCCTGGCCGGTCGCGCACGTAGGTCGCGATCAGCAGTCCGGACAGGACCGCGGAGGCGATCCAGACCGGGTAGCTCCACCACGGCGCTTCGATCGTGCGTGTGCAGACCGGGTTCGGGATGAGAGCGGTCACGATTCCGGTGACTGCTGCCACGACCGCGGCCCACATCCAGTGGGGCGTGTCGTCCAGCTGCGCATGGTGCCTCGCTTACCCGGGGATGAGCGGGACCGCCCTCGCGCGAGTCGTCGCGGTTCCGGTGGCCACCGCCCGCGGCCGAGGACGGTCCACGGGCGGGGCGTGTTGTCCGGCTGCGCGGTTTCCCGCTTGCCGTGTGTTCGCGGATGAGCCGGACCACCTTACTAACGACAGTAGAAGATCTACTAACCTTCGTAGGAGACATTCGGTCGGGCGAGGGGCGGTGGGGATGGCATCGGGCGAAAGGGCAGGGCTCCGGTCCGGATGCTGTGGTTCGCCGCGGCCTCGGCGGGCGTTGGTCACCGCGCCGGATGCCGGACCGCCGCCCGCCGTTCTGCCGGACCGCGGCCGATCGGGCGTTGCACCGGGACCGGTAGGCAGCGCGTCGAGTGGCTGGATTTACCGATGTTCGGCCGGGACCCGGCATCGCGGTGCCGTTCGGCCGCAACGCACCGGCGGGCCCGATCGGGCTGTCCACTGTGGTCCTCAGTGGAGCGCTTGCCGTGGTCGCCCGCGCGCGGCGCCGGGCGCTGCGTAGTGCCCGCGGGGGCTGTTCCGGCGGGTGCTGGGCCGAGGGCGTCGTCGAGAAGCCCCGCGGCGGCCGCGCCGAGCTGCCCGGCGCGGGCGTTCGGGGCGAGTCAGCAGATGAACAACCCGCACAGCGAAGGAGCGCAAGAGTGAGCGTCTACCAGGTCGTCTTCCAGGTTCCCCGGGACGGTGCCGAGTTCCACGAGACCGTCGTGCGCAACGTGCGCAACGTGGCGGCGGAACTCGGCGACGTCGCCATCCGGGTCATCGCCCACGGCGACGGGATCGAGTTCGCGACCGGCCGCACCGCCGCCGCCTCGGGTGTGCGGGCCGCGCTCGATGCCGGAGTGGAGGTGCTGGCGTGTCAGAACACGTTGCGCCGCAAGGAGATTCCGGAAACCGAGGTGCTGTCCGGGGTGCGGTTGGTGCGGGCCGGGCTGGCCGAGCTGGTGCGGCTGCAACACGACGGCTGGGCCTACGTCCACCCGTGAACGTTCCCGGACGCGCGACGCTTTGAGCACTGATCCCGTCTTCGGGGCAGCGGCGGCACTCGGCGCAGCTCGTTTTCCGCGCAGCTGTTCGGCCGCTCGAACCCCCTGCATCGGCGCGACCTTCCTGCGGAGCACAGCCCGATGTCCCGCGGCGGCTCACTTCGCCGGGGATTCCGGGACGGCGGCCGAGGTTCCGCGCTTCGCGGGCACCGCGGGCCGAACCGGAGGCGGATTCCGAACCCCACGAACGCCGGAAGGAGGGGCATCTGCGATGCCCACCGCACCTCTCGAGGCTCGGAGCCGTCCGCGGCCGAGCCATAGTCATCTGATCATGACCTCGGCCGTCCTGTTGGTCGCCGTCCCTGCGGTCGCGCTGTTTCCCGGAGTGGAGCACCTCGCGGACGGGTTGCGTGCCGGAGTCACCGGCTGGAGCCTGCTGGCCTTCGCGGCGGTCGCCGTGGTCGGCGCGGCTCTGAAGGGGATCTCCGGGTTCGGATACTCGCTGCTGGTGACCCCGGTCGCCGCACTGATCATCGATCCGACGTTGGCCGTGGTGGTGCTGGCCATCCCACCGTTGATGCTCAACGTGTTCCAAGTCGGCGAAACCGGCACCGGACGCGCCTACGTGCGGCAGAACTGGGCCTTGTTCGCCTTCGGCCTGGTCGGCTCGGTGGCCGGGGTAGCGCTGCTGAGCGCCAAGCCGGACCAGGCAATTCTGTCCGTGCTGGTCGCGGTCATCCTGCTCGCCCACATCACGTTCCAGCTCACCCGCCGGTTCGCCACCGCACCGCGGGCGGGCCACCCGGTCCTGCTGAGCGTGGTGGGCGTCGTGCAGGGGTTCCTGCTCGGGGCCGTGAACCTCGGGCCGGTGCTGCCCGCCTACCTGCAGATCTTCGAACGCAACGCGCAGCGCTACATCGGCGGCATGTCGCTGTTCTTCGCCGTGGTCATCGGCGAGCGCGTCGTGCAGATGTGGCTGCAGGGGGTGCTCACGGAGTACCGGATCTGGCTGGGATCGACCATCGCGCTCGTCACGCTGTTCGGCCTCGCACTGGGCACGGTCATCCGCCGCCGCTTCAACATCGACAAGCGCAGGCTGGACGCCGTCATCACCGCGCTGCTGCTCGCCACCGCGGTGAACCTGCTGTGGAAGGCGCTCCCGCAACTGCTGGGCTGACACCGCTCGGCGGCAGGGCTCGCCCCGCCCGGTAAACAGAAGCCACTTCAAGGCAGGGTACCCCCGGGGGTCTATCGCGAGACGCGCTGAGTCCTTGGGGTGCGACCGCAAAGCCACTAGCAGGCCTGAACCGGGGGTATTCTCAGCAAAACGTGCAAGCTTAAGGGCAAAGCTATGAGTGGAGTCACCGGCGGGAAGGTGCAGATCCGGTTGATACACCGGGGGGTACCCAGTAGATTGACCAGTGCGAGATCGGAAGGTCTCGGACACTCCGAACCCCGGCGGGTACTGGCATACGGCGCCGGGGCCCGGGTGTCACTGTCGACGCAACAGGAGGTAACCCTGATGCGCAAGCTCAATCGTGGCATCGCCGCCGGCATTCTGTCGCTGCCCCTCGTCCTCGGTGCCACCGGAATCGCCGCGGCCGACTCGTTCGAGCAGCACAACGCGGCCGTCGGCCCGGACGGGGCGGCATCCAACAGCGTGCAGGCCGGCACCGACGGTTCCGGCGGCGCGTCCTACGACCAGCAGCAGCACGTCGCCGGACCGGACGGGGCCGTTTCGAACGGCACCAGCTCCTCGACCGGTGCCGACGACGGTCTGCTGGGACTGGGCATCCTCGGTCTCTGATCGGGGCTGAACACCGTGCACGCGGGGGCTCCGCCACCCGGCGGCAGCCCCCGCTACGGGCCTCGTGCAGCTGTGGTCCGTGCTGCCGGTGCGGGACTTCCCGCGCCGACTCGTCGCGGATTCGCACGGGTGCGGCTTTCGCCGCCGACCGGGATGATCGCCCGGACCGGCTGGAGATACCCGCACGCCTGAATTCCTTCTTCCATTCCGGGGCGATGACCCGTCACTTCGCGGAACGAGTTCCACCCGACCTCGACCGGTGGCGCGGGCGATTCCGGCTCTGCGGTCCGGCAGCCGACGGCGGCGGTGATTTCCGGCGCGGCCGCGGTCCGCGCGGGACCGGTGCTGTCACCGGCCTGTACGAGGTGGGCGATCTCGACCCGGATATCAGCGGAACCGACAGGGAATGCGCACGCGGGTGCCTTCCCCCAATCTCGGAGGTAACTTCTCGTGATCTTGAACCAGTACTATATCGACTGCCTCTCGCACGCTTCCTACCTCGTGGGCGACGAGACCTCCGGCCGGGCGGTCGTGGTCGATCCGCGTCGGGACGTGCAGGTCTACCTCGACGACGCAGCGGCCGCCGGGCTGCGGATCGTCGGCGTGATCAACACGCACTTCCACGCCGACTTCGTCGCCGGGCACCTCGAACTGGCCGAGGCCACTGGGGCCTGGATCGGGTACGGGCGGCGCGCCGATCCCGACTACGAGATCCGCGCCTTCGCCCACGGCGACCGCATCTCGCTCGGCGAGGTGGAGCTCGAGATCGTCGAGACTCCCGGCCACACCTGGGAGTCGGTCTCGGTCCTGGTGCGCGAGCACGCCGACGACCGGGCCCCGAACGCCGTGCTCACCGGCGACGCCCTGTTCAACGGGGACGTGGGACGACCCGACCTCGCGGCCGCCGTCGGCGCGGATCCCGACGAGCTCGCGCGCGCCCTGTACGTCTCGACGCACGAGACCCTGATGGGCCTGCCCGACGACGTGCGGTTGCTGCCCGCCCATGGCGCCGGGTCCGCGTGCGGCAAGAACATCGCCGGTGAGCTGGAGTCGACCATCGGCGCCCAGCGCATCGGCAACCCGTCGGTGCGCCCGATGAGCGCCGACGAGTTCGTCGCCGCGGTCTCCTCGGGCCAGCCCGCGATTCCCGCGTACTTCGCCCAGGACGCGGTGCTCAACCGCCGCCTGCACCAGCTCGGTCGCCAGGACCGGACGCCGGTCCCGCTGGCGCTCGCGGACCTGCGTGCCGAGGTCGACGCCGG